>JBFKAV010000088.1:0-15048 GCA_041621405.1 Paracoccaceae bacterium | reverse complement strand
GACCGGGATCGTCGCCGCGCGCCGGCGCTTGGCCTCATCGAGGCTGACCCCCAGCGCCTTCGCAACGCCGCCGTCGAGCGACACCGCCCGGTCGGTGGCGTGGATCCCGGGCAGGAGGTTGTTGATCGTCACGCCCTGGCCCGCCACCTGCCGCGCGGTGCCGGCGACGAATCCGGTCAGCCCGGTGCGGGCGGCGTTGGAGAGGCCCAGCGCCGGGATCGGCGCCTTCACCGACTGCGAGGTGATGTTGACCACCCGGCCCCAGCCCCGCTCCATCATCCCCGGCAGACACGCCTGCATCAGCGCGATCGGCGTCAGCATGTTGGCGTCGAGCGCGCGGATGAAGTCGTCCCGGCTCCAGTCGCTCCAGAGCCCCGGCGGCGGGCCGCCGGCATTGGTCACCAGGATGTCCACCGCACCCGCGGCCTCGAGCACCTCGGCGCGGCCCGTCGCGTTGGTGATGTCCGCCGCCACCGCGGTGACCTTCACGCCATGCGCGTCGCGGATCGCCGCGGCCGCCGCCTCCAGCGCCTCGGCGCCGCGCGCGTTCAGCACCAGCTCCACCCCGGCAGCCGCCAGCGCTTCGGCGCAGCCCCGCCCGAGCCCCTTCGACGAGGCCGTCACCAGCGCCCGCTTGCCCGCAATTCCGAGATCCATCGCACGTCCCTCCTTCATTCGGCCGCCCCCGCCGCTAGCAGACCCGCCCGCGATTCGCACCCTCGCGCCGTGCACCATCGGCGCAGGCGCACGTTGACCGCCGCCGCGCAGGCCCAGTATCTTCGCCGCCAGTCCCAGGGGCACGATGCCCCGCCCGCACCCGGTCCGCCACCCGATGACCGCCGACTCCGCCTCCGGCCAAGCGCCAAGCTACAGCTGCCACGTCTACGACGCGGCCGCGATCTCGGTGGTGGCCGGCGCCAACGCCGGCGACCCGCTCGGCCCTGCCGCTGAGGCCTGCCTCGGCGACGTCTACACGCTCTCCGATACGGCGCGCATGCTGCGCGTCGCGGTCAGCGACGGCGCCGATTCCGGCCGCTTGCTCGGCCGCTCGGCGGTGGCCGAGGGTTCCGAGGCCGGCACGACCGGCGAGCTCCTCGCGCTCGAGGCGCGGCTCACCTTCATGGCGCCCGACGGCTCCCGCGCCGAGCTCCTGCTCATCGGCCTCGGCGCCGATCGCCGCCTCGTGCTGCCGCTCACCCCGGTCGAGCCCGGCACCGACTACACGCTCATTGCCGCCTCCGAGGCGCCGGGCCCAGTGGCGCTGACCGACATCGTCTCGGTCGCGATCACCCGCGGCACACGCATCGCGCTGGCCGACGGCACCCAGTGCCCGATCGAACGGCTCCGCCCGGGCGATCTCGTGCTGACCCGCGACAACGGCCCGCAACCGGTGCGCCACGTGCTTGCCCGCACCGTCCGCGCCGGAGGCGCCTTCGCCCCGGTGGCAATCCCCAAGGGCACGCTCGGCAATGCCGACGACCTCGTCGTCAGCCAGCACCAGCGACTCTTCCTCTACCAGCGCGGCCCGCACCGGATCGCCGGCCGCGCCGAGGTGCTGGTGCGCGCCCGCGACCTCGTCGACGGCGAGACCGTCACCCTGCGCAAGGGCGGCTATGCCGACTACGTCTCCCTCGTCTTCGACCGGCACGAGGTGATCTACGCCGAATGCATCCCGGTCGAGAGCCTCCTGGTCAACGAGGCCACCCGTCGCCAGCTGCCGGAGGAGGAGCGCAGCCGGCTCGCCGCCGAGCTGCCGGGGCTCAGCCAGGCCCCGGTGCGCGCCGCCGAGGCGCCGAGCGAGGCGCTGGAGAAGGCCCGCTCCCGGCTCCTGAAGACCGTCAAGGACCCCTGAGCGCGCCCCGTTGCGCCCGACCCGGCCCGTCTCTATATGCCAGAGCCGATGCTCGACGCCGCGCCCCAGAACCGCCCCGCCCTACCGCCGGAGATTGCCCGGCGCCGCACCTTCGCGATCATCTCGCACCCCGACGCCGGCAAGACCACGCTGACCGAGAAGTTCCTGCTGTTCGGCGGCGCGATCCAGATGGCCGGCCAGGTCCGAGCCAAGGGCGAGGCCCGCCGCACGCGGTCGGACTTCATGCAGATGGAGAAGGATCGCGGCATCTCGGTCTCGGCCTCCGCCATGTCGTTCGAGTTCGCCGGCTGGCGCTTCAACCTCGTCGACACGCCGGGCCACTCGGACTTCTCCGAAGACACCTACCGCACCCTCACCGCGGTCGACGCCGCGATCATGGTGATCGACGGCGCCAAGGGCGTCGAGAGCCAGACCCGGAAGCTCTTCGAGGTCTGCCGGCTGCGCGACCTGCCGATCCTCACCTTCTGCAACAAGATGGACCGCGAGGCGCGCGACACCTTCGAGATCATCGACGAGATCCAGGAAAGCCTCGCCATCGACGTCACCCCCGCCTCCTGGCCGATCGGCATGGGCCGCGACTTCCTCGGCGTCTACGACCTGCTGAACGACCAGCTCGAGTTGATGGACCGCGCCGACCGCAACCGCGTGGCGGACTCGATCAAGATCGAGGGGTTGGACGACCCCGAGCTCGACAAGCACGTCCCGCCCGACCTGCTGGCCAAGCTCCGCGAGGAGCTGGAAATGGCCCGCGAGCTGCTGCCGGGCTTCGACAGGCAGAGCTTCCTCGAAGGCCACCTCAGCCCGATCTGGTTCGGCTCGGCGATTAACTCCTTCGGCGTGAAGGAGCTGATGCGCGGCATCGGCGAGTTCGGCCCGGCACCGCAGCCGCAGCGCGCCGAGCCGCGCCAGATCCGGCCCGAGGAGGCCAAGGTCGCGGGCTTCGTGTTCAAGGTCCAGGCCAACATGGACCCCAAGCACCGCGATCGGGTGGCCTTCGTCCGCCTCGCCTCGGGCCATTTCGAGCGCGGCATGAAGCTCCTCCACGTCCGCGCCGGCAAGCCGATGGCGGTGTCGAACCCGGTCCTGTTCCTCGCCGCCGACCGCGAGCTGGCCGAAGAGGCCTGGGCCGGCGACATCATCGGCATCCCGAACCACGGCCAGCTCCGCATCGGCGACACTCTTACCGAGGGAGAGGCGCTGAAGGTCACCGGCATCCCTTCCTTCGCGCCCGAGCTCCTGCAATCGGTGCGCGCCGCCGATCCCCTCAAGTCCAAGCACCTCGACAAGGCGCTGATGCAGTTCGCCGAGGAAGGCGCGGCCAAGGTGTTCAAGCCGCAGGTCGGCTCGGGCTACATCGTCGGCGTGGTCGGCGCGCTGCAATTCGAGGTCCTCGCCTCCCGCATCGAGCTCGAATATGGCCTGCCCGTCCGCTTCGAGGCCTCGCAGTTCACCTCGGCCCGCTGGGTCTCGGGCGAGAAGCCGGCGGTGGAGAGGTTCGCACTGGCCAACAAGGTCCACATGGCCGCCGACAACGACGGCGACCTAGTCTACCTCACCCGCCTGCAATGGGACATCGACCGCGTCGCCCGCGACTACCCCGAGGTGCGGCTGACGGCGACGAAGGAGATGATGACGTGACGCCAATCGGGGCTGATTGGCTCGCATCCCCCTCATCAAGCGTCCGCATCCCGTAGAGGACCCTGCAGGAGCACGGTACCCGCAGCGCGCGACAGGCGACCTTCCGGTGGAAGGTCGCGCGCGCCGCATCGCCGTAGCGCAAGCGCAGGCGATCCTTGGCTCGCCGCCCCTCGCTCCGAGAGGGTAGCGGCATCCGCCCGGGCGGCGCGGAAGCGACGCCCGCCGGGGGCGGACGTCGTTACCCGGCGGCCTTTGGGGCCGCCGTGGATGCGAGGCGATCCCCGAAGCGCTGGCCGCCGCGCGATGGCGCGGCGGCGCGGGACTGGGGTTTCTTGCCGATCAGGCGGAAGTCAAGCCGCGCAACCAGCTCCGCAGGGTGGGCTTCATCCCACCATTGCCCCGAGGTGTCGCTGACGGCAACCAAGGAGATAATGCTCCGACGGCGCGCGCAGTATTTTGATTTGGGCGTCGCGCGGCAGCTGCCTAGGCTGGTCGCAACCATGCAACGATACCTCCAATGCTCGACCGACTGAGAGCCCTGATCGGGCGCAGCCTTGCCGCCTACCTGGAAAAGGAGACTGGGCGCTACCGATCCTTCGCCGTCGTACCGCCCGACGTGCTGAGCCAGGCGCTCCGCCCTGGCGACGTGCTGCTGGTCGAGGGCAACACGCGGACCGCGATCGCGATCAAGTACATGACGCTGTCGACCTGGTCGCATGCCGCGTTCTTCGCCGGCAGCGACCGGCCCGGCGGCGAGTTGATCGAAGCCGACCTGCGGAACGGGGTGCACGAGGCGCCGCTGAGCAAGTACACCGGCTTCAACACGCGCATCTGTCGCCCCGTCGGGCTGAAGCCGGCCGAGATCGAGCGGGTCGTGGCCTACATGCGCGCCAGCCTCGGGCGCAGCTACGATCTGCGCAACATCGTCGATCTCGCGCGTTACCTCTTGCCGCAGCCGCCGGTGCCGCAGCGCTGGCGCCGGCGCATGCTGGCCCTGGGCTCGGGCGACCCGACGCGGGCGATCTGCTCGACGGTGATCGCCGAGGCCTTCCAGTCGGTGCGCTACCCGATCCTGCCCAAGATCTGGAAGGAGTGCCCCGAGGCACGCTGCCGGGAGATCCTGCACATCCGGCACCATTCGCTGTTCGTGCCGCGGGACTTCGACCTGTCGCCGTACTTCCGCGTGGTCAAGCCAACCGTCGAGGCGGGGTTCGACCCGTACCGGCTGACCTGGGCGCACGATGAAGAGCAGCGCCCGGAGTCGGCCATTGGCGCCGTGCGCTGATCGGCGGATTCACCGACGACGACGTCGGCCTCTAGGCTAGCCCAGCGCCGCCGCGCATTCAGCGGAAGTTCGCTACGACCGGCACCTCAACCGAGACGCCGCCGGCGCGCCAAGCCGCCGTCTCTTCGGGGTCCCGAAACCGCGCACCCGACCTCGCGCCTCTGCCTTGGCAGGCGGCGTGTTACACCGGCCAGAAATCCCTTCGATTCGGTAAATGAAATTGTGAAAAGCATGCCATTTCAACGCTTTGTCCGTGCGTTTCACTGTGAAATGCGCCCTCTTTCAGAGCTTTCCCCGAGGGCTTGCCCCGGCCCTGCCCCCCTGCTCTACTCCGCCCCGACCAGCCTGGAGGCTCGCCCCATGTCGCTTGCAGAAGAAGCCCGCTCGATCCTCTCCCACCTCGGCGTCAGCCTGCCCGAAGGCACCCTACCCGCCCGTTCGCCGATCACCGGCGAGGAGATCGCCCACCTCCGCGAAACCTCCCCCGCCGAGGCCGCCGCCGCCATCGAGGCCGCGCACGCCGACTTCTTGTCCTGGCGCACGACCCCGGCCCCGGTCCGCGGCGAGCTGGTCCGCCTCCTCGGCGACGAGCTCCGCGCCCACAAGGCGGCGCTCGGACGGCTGGTCTCGATCGAGGTCGGCAAGATCCCCTCCGAAGGTGCCGGCGAGGTGCAGGAGATGATCGACATCTGCGATTTCGCCGTCGGCCTCTCGCGCCAGATCTACGGGCTGACCATCGCCTCCGAGCGGCCCTCGCACCGGATGATGGAGACCTGGCACCCGCTGGGCGTGGTCGGCATCATCTCGGCCTTCAACTTCCCCGTCGCGGTCTGGTCCTGGAACGCCGCGCTGGCGCTCGTCTGCGGCAACGCGGTCGTCTGGAAGCCCTCCGAGAAGGCGTCGCTGACCGCCCTCGCCTCCCAGGCGCTCCTTGCCCGCGCCCTCGCGCGGTTCCGCGAGGCCGGCCACACCGCACCCGACGGGCTCGCCGCGGTGCTGATCGGCGGCCGCGCCGTCGGCGAGGCGCTGACCGACAACCCGCTCGTCGCGCTGGTCTCGGCCACCGGCTCCACCGCGATGGGCCGCGGCGTCGGCCCCCGCGTCGCCGCCCGCTTCGGCCGCTGCCTGCTCGAGCTAGGCGGCAACAATGCCGCCATCGTCTGCCCGACGGCCGATCTCGAGCTCACCACCCGCGCCGTTGCCTTCGCCGCGATGGGCACCGCCGGCCAGCGCTGCACCACGCTGCGGCGGCTGATCGTGCAGGAAGGCGTCTACGACCGCCTGATCCCCGGCCTGAAGCGCGCCTACGGCTCGGTGCGGGTGGGCGACCCGCTGGCCGGCAACCTCGTCGGCCCGCTGATCGACCGCGAGGCGCTCGACCGGATGCAGGCCGCGCTCGCCGCGGCCCGACAGGCGGGCGGCACGGTCACCGGCGGCGAGCCGGTCGACGGCCCCGGCGGCGCCTATGCCCAGCCGGCGCTGGTGGAAATGCCGGCCCAGGCCGGCCCGGTCCTCACCGAGACCTTCGCGCCGATCCTCTACGCGATGAAATGCGCCGACCTCGCCGAGGCGATCCGGCTGCACAACGAGGTGCCGCAGGGTCTTTCCTCCTCGATCTTCACCAACGATCTGAGGGAGGCAGAGACGTTCCTCTCCGCCGCCGGGTCCGACTGCGGCATCGCCAATGTGAACATCGGCCCGTCAGGCGCCGAGATCGGCGGCGCCTTCGGCGGCGAGAAGGAAACCGGGGGCGGGCGCGAATCCGGATCGGATGCCTGGAAGGCCTACATGCGCCGTGCCACCAATACCATCAACTACGGCAGCACACTGCCGCTTGCCCAGGGCGTCGTTTTCGACATCGGCTGACGGCTGGCCGCCCGCGGACCGCCGTCGTCGGCGTCGCCTGCAACCGACGTTCCAGGCCGCGGGAGCAGGCCTGGCGCAGAAGGCTCAGGCGCGCGGCCGGAACAGCTGGCCGCCGCCGCGGCCGAACTCGGCGTGCAGGGCCCGGATCAGCCGCGACTGCAGGCGCTGCTCGCGCCGGTAGCGCCGGCGCAGCAGGCGAGCCGCAGTGAGGGCGAGGGCGGCCAGGATCAGCCCAATCGTAACCGTCATCATTTTCATCCTTCCTTCCTCCCTCGCACGACGCAGCAAATCACAAAGCCATGAACAACCGCTGAACCGCGGCACCCGCCTCCCACGTTTGTTGACGCCGCCCCGCTTTTGCAGTAGCAGCGCCGGACCCACATCCGGTGGGCACGACGCCGGGACGCGCCGGAACTTGCGTCCCTCAAACAGCGGGCAGCCCGACGCCGCCCCGACAAGGACGCATATGACCAAGTTCTCGGATCTCCATCTCGATCCCCGGGTCCTCAAGGCCGTTGAGGAAGCGGGCTACACCACCCCGACCCCGATCCAGGAGGGCGCCATCCCGCCGGCGCTTGAGGGCAAGGACGTGCTGGGCATTGCCCAGACCGGCACCGGCAAGACGGCCGGCTTCGTTCTGCCGATGATCACGCTGCTGCAGAAGGGCCGCGCCCGAGCGCGGATGCCGCGCTCGCTGGTTCTCGCCCCCACCCGCGAGCTCGCCGCCCAGGTCGCCGAGAACTTCGACACCTACGCCAAGCACACCAAGCTGACCAAGGCGCTCTTGATCGGCGGGGTCAGCTTCAAGGACCAGGACAAGCTGATCGACCGCGGTGTCGACGTCCTGATCGCCACGCCGGACCGGCTCCTCGACCATTTCGAGCGCGGCAAGCTCCTGCTCACCGGCGTGCAGATCATGGTCGTCGACGAGGCCGACCGGATGCTCGACATGGGCTTCATTCCCGACATCGAGCGGATCTTCCAGCTCACCCCCTTCACCCGGCAGACGCTGTTCTTCTCTGCCACCATGGCGCCCGAGATCGAGCGGATCACCAACACCTTCCTGCACACCCCGGCCCGCGTCGAGGTGGCCCGCCAGGCCACCGCATCCGAGACCATCGACCAGCGGCTGATCGAGTTCCGTCCCTCGCGGCGCGACCGCGAGACCACTGCGAAGGAAAAGCGCGCGATGCTGCGCGCCGCGATCCGCGCCGAAGGCGAGGCGCTGAAGAACGCCATCGTGTTCTGCAACCGCAAGTCCGAGGTCGACGTCGTGGCGAAGTCGCTGAAGTCGCACGGCTTCGACGCGGCGCCGATCCATGGCGATCTCGACCAGAGCCAGCGAACGCGCACCCTCGACGGCTTCCGCGACGGCACGCTGACGCTCCTGATCGCCTCCGACGTCGCGGCCCGCGGCCTCGACATTCCTAACGTGAGCCACGTCATCAATTTCGACGCGCCGTCCCACGCCGAGGACTACGTGCACCGCATCGGCCGCACTGGACGGGCCGGGCGCACCGGGATTTCAATCACCCTGGCGGTCCCGGCCGACGGCAAGTACCTCGCCGCGATCGAGAGCCTGATCGGGCAGCCGATCCCCCGGGTTGCGCCGCCGATGGAGGTCAGCGCCCACGCCGAGGACGAGGCCGAGGCGCCGCGCGAGCGGTACCAACGGGGCGGCCGCAAGCCCCGCTCGGGCGAGCGCCGCGACGAGGCTCCGGCGGCGGCCGAGGCAAAGCCGGCCGAGGAGCGCGCGCCGCGTCGCGAGGCAGACCGTGGCCGCGACCGCCGCCGCGGCCGCGAGGACCGCAACGATCCGGTCATCGGGATGGGCGACCACGTTCCCGATTTCCTGACGCGTGGCGTGAAGACCTAGAAGGCCTGATCCCTAATCCAGATAGGCGTCGGCGCGAAGCCCCGCCCGCTAGTAGTGGATCGGCAAGGCGCGGCCGTAGAGCTGTTTCATGCGCTCCGGCGTGCCAACCATGTTCGGCTCCTCGACGTAGGAGAAGATCGCGACGTAGCGCCGGCGCGGGCCCCTGACCGGGGCGACCCGGTGCAGCGAATAACGCCCCCGGAAGATCTGCAAGTCGCCTGGTTCGAGGTTCAGCACCTTCACCTTGTCCGAAGTGCCGTCCAGCACCCGCGCGACCTCGGCGAAGTTCTCGTCCCCTTCGCGGATCCTGGGGGCGTATTCGAAGGCGCCGCCCTCCTCGGCGTTCTGGATCGCGAGCGTGACGGTGAAGTTGTTGGTGTCGAAATGCCAGGGAAAGCCCGCGCCCTCCTCGGCCATGTTGACGATCACGTCAGCCAGCGGGTCGGCATAGCGATAGAAGTTCGGCTCTTCGAGGCAGTCCTGGATGAAGCGGTCAAAGCCCTCGGCGTCGTGCACCGTCCGCAGCGGCCCGTCGGGCCGGAAGTGGTCGGCCGCGATGAAGGCGTTCGAGCGGTCGAAGAACCGGCGGCGCGGATCGTCGGCCGGGAGGCTCGGGTCGTCCTGGGTGAAATAGGCGTTGGTGCGGTTGAAGCTCCGGTACCCCTCGCCGGCGAGGCCCTCAGCCTCGCGGGCCAGCGCTGCGATGCCGCGCGCGGTCAGAAAGCCCTTGACCACGGCGCATCCGTCGCGCCTCAGCGCGCCCCTGACCCGAGCCACGAGCGCCGCCCGTTCGGGGCCGTCGCGGTGGATCGGGTAGCGTTCGAGGTCGATGAGGTCGCGCGCGCTGTCGCCCAAGGCAAGCCTCCCTTGTTCGCCACAGAACACCGCGGACGGCCAAGAGGATCTGGTCCGTTATCGACATCGATGGTCGGATTCACGCGTGCCCGGGCGCCCTCTGGCCCCACCTGCCTTCGATTGACCGCGGGCAGGCGCCCGCGAAGGCGCGCGTCGAACGCCCCGGCGCCTGCGCTCAGCCCGGAGAGACGCGGCTGACCACGACGGTGACCTCCGGCTTCTTGCCCACTTCCTCGAGCGCGATTCGTCGCACCACCCGGCGCACCGCGTCGCTGATCTTGTCGTCATCGCTGAGCAAACGGCGCCCGGAGCGCTCGAGCAGCTCGGTGACCTCCGCATCGACCACCTCGGCCAGAACGCGCCGCGACTGTCCCGCCTCGGGCAAGCCCATCACCTCGGCCCAGGCCTCGCCCAGTAGCGCGTCCTCCTCGATGATCAGCGTCACCAGGACGTGCCCGTTCAGCGCCATCCGGATCCGGTCGCGCACCACGCCGTCGAACGCGCCGATCAGCGCCGTCCCGTCGAGGTAGGTGCGCCCTGCCTCGATGTATTCCACGATCTCGGGCCTCGGCCCGGTCAGGTCCACCATGGTTCCGTTCGCCACGACCTCCGAGGCGATCCCCTTGGCCTGCCCCAACTTAACGTGCTCGCGCAGCATCCGGTGCTCGCCATGCATCGGGATCAGGATCTCGGGGGCCATCAGATCGTGCACCGCCTCGAGGTCCGGGCGGTTGGCGTGGCCGGAGACGTGGTACTGGCCGTCGCGGTCGTCGACCACGTCGACACCGATCTCCGAGAACGCGTTCATGATCTTCAGGACCGAGCGCTCGTTGCCCGGAATCGTCTTTGAGGAGAACAGGAAGGTGTCGCCCTCGTCGAGCTCGAAGCCGAGATACTTGCCGCGGCTGAGCTGCGCCGTGGCCGCCCGCCGCTCGCCCTGGCTGCCGGTCACGATCAGCATGAGCCGCTCGCGCGGGATCTGTTCGGCATCCTCCGGCGCCACCGTCGGCGGAAAATCGGTGAGGACGCCCGCCTCCACCGAGACCGCGATCATCCGCTTCATCGCGCGACCCAGAAGCACCACCGAGCGGCCCGCGTTCCGCGCCGCGACGGCCAGCGTGCGGACCCTTGCGACGTTCGAGGCGAATGTGGTCGCCGCCACCATTCCGCGGGCACCTGCGATCAGCTCCTCGATCGCCGGCCCGAGCGTCGCCTCCGAGCGCCCCGGCGTCGGCACGAAGACATTGGTCGAATCGCAGGTCAGCACCTTGACCTTCCGCTCCCTGGCAACGCGATGCCAAAGCTTGGGATCGAAGGGCTCGCCGACAAGCGGATTGCCGTCGAGCTTGAAGTCGCCTGTGTGCACGATCCGGCCCGCCGGGGTGTCGATGACCAGCCCCGAGCTTTCCGGGATCGAATGCGCAACCGGCAGGAACGACACATTGAACGGCCCCGCCTCCACGACCTCGGGATAGGCGCCGACGGTAGTCACCATGTCCGGATCCTGGCCCTGCTCCTCGAGCTTCATCCGGGCGATCGTGGCGGTGAAGCGCCGCGCGTAGACCGGCGCCTGCAGCCGCGACCAGAAGTGGCCGAGCGCGCCGACGTGGTCTTCGTGCGCATGGGTGATGAAGATCGCTTCAAGCCGGATGCGCCGTTCGACGAGCCAGGAGATGTCGGGCAGGATCAGGTCCACGCCCGGCGTCGTGTCCATGTCGGGGAAGGTCACGCCCAGATCGACGAGGATCATCCGCTCCTTGCCTTCCGGTCCGTAGCCGAAGACATAGGCGTTCATGCCGACTTCCCCCGCCCCGCCGAGCGGCATGTAGATCAGGCGGTCGGTCTGCTTCATCCTGCCGCCGCCTCCTTGTTATAGCGGTGGATCACCGTCAGCCCGTGCATGGTGAGATCGTCCTCGATCCAGTCGAAGAGCCCGTCGCCTTGGTCAAAGAGCGGCGCCAGCCCGCCGGTACCGATCACCTTCATCGGTCGGCCGTACTCGGCCTTGATCCGGGCGCAGACCTCGCGGACAAGGCCGACGTAGCCCCAGTAGACGCCCGACTGCATGCAGGCCACCGTGTTGGTGCCGATCACCTTCTCGGTCCGGGTCACATCCACATGCGGCAGCGCCGCCGCGGCCATGTGCAGGGCCTCGAGCGAGAGGTTGACGCCCGGTGCGATGACGCCGCCGACATAGGCACCGTCCTCGGCAGCCACGTCGAAGGTGGTGGCGGTGCCGAAATCCACCACGATCAGGTCGCCGCCGTGCCGGTCGAAGGCGCCGGCGGTGTTCACGAGGCGATCGGGGCCGACCTGGGTTCCGGGGTCCACCCGGGGCTGGTGCGGCAGCAGGCAGTCGGGCCTGCCGACGACGATCGGTCGCGTGTTGAAGTAGCGGTCGGCGAGGACGCGAAGGTTGAACACCACCCGCGGCACCGTCGACGACACGATCACGTCGGAGATGTCGAGCGTCAGCCCCTTGTGCTCCATCAGCGTCGAAAGCCAGACGAAGTACTGGTCGGCCGTGCGCTGGTGCTCGGTCGAGGCGCGGAAGGTGGCAAGGAACTTCGTGCCGTCCCACACCGCGAAGACGGTGTTGGTGTTGCCGCAGTCGATGCAGAGGAGCATCGGGCCCCCTCCCTCAGAAGTAGACGTCGGCCGCTGGGATCGCGAGGCGTCCCCGCGCGGTCGCGAGCACCAGCGCGCCGCTCTCGTCCAGAGTCTCGAAGCGTCCTTCGTGGGTCCTGGTGCCGGTCCGCGCGGTCACCCGCTCGCCGCGCCGCGCAGCACGGGCAAGCCAGGCATTGCGGATCGGGTCGAAGCCGAAGCTGGCGAATTGATCCTCCCAACGCGCGAAGGCGGGGGCGAGGAGGTCGAGGAACGCCTCGGGCGCGACGCTCATGCCGGTCTCGCCCAGAAGCGATACCGGCCTCGCGGCGCCGGGCTCCACCTCGTTCGCCGCGGGTGCCGCGGCGAGGTTGACGCCGAAGCCGATGGCGAGCCAAGCCACCCCGCGGCCCGCGCCGGCGCTTTCGAGGAGGATTCCCGCCACCTTGCCGCCGTTCAGGAGCACGTCGTTCGGCCATTTCAGCGCCAGCACTCCGGCCGTGCCAGTGGCCGCCCGGAGCGCGTCGTAGAGCGCCAGCGCGGCCACGAACGAGCGCAGCGCCGCGCGCTCGGGCGGGCCGTCGGGGCGCATCATCAGCGTCGCCCCGAAATTGCCCTGCGGACTTGCCCAGGACCGCCCGCGCCGGCCATGGGCCGCGGTCTGGCGGCGGGCGAGGATCCAGGTTGGGCCCGCGAGGGTTCCGGCGATGCGCGCGGCTTCGGAGTTGGTGCTGTCCACCTCGTCCAGCACGACCCGGCCGTATCCCTCGGGCCAGGCCTCAGCGGACAAGGGTTTCCGCCGCGGCCGTGGCAAGCCCTTCGATTCCGAAGAGGTTGATGACGCCGAGCACCATGATTGCGGCCGAGGCCATCAGCATGCCCCACAGGACCGGCGCCCTGACAGGATCGAGCGGTTCGCGCTCCTCCCCGAAATACATGAAGTAGACGATGCGGATGTAATAGAAGGCGCCGATCACGCTGGCGATCACGCCGGCCACGGCAAGCCAGACCATGCCGGCATCGACTGCCGCCCGCAGCACCACGAACTTGCCGAAGAAGCCGAGGAGCGGCGGCACCCCGGCCAGGCTGAAGAGGAGGATCAGCATGGCGAGCGCCTTGGCCGGCTCGCGCGAGGCATACATGTTGAGGCTTGCGATGTCGGTGACCGGGGCGCCGTCCTTCTCCATCGACAGGATGAAGGCGAAGGTGCCGATGTTCATGGTGACGTAGATCGCCATGTAGATCAGCATCGCCTCGACGCCCACCGCGGTGCCGGCGGCGAGCCCGATCAGCGCGAAGCCCATATGGGCGATCGAGGAATAGGCCATCAGCCGCTTGATGTTGCGTTGCCCGATCGCCGCCACCGCGCCGAGGAACATCGAGGCCGTGGCCAGGAAGGCGACGATCTGCCCCCACTCGTCCGCCGCGCCTCCGAAGGCGTCGTGCGCCACCCGCGCGAAGAGCGCCATCGCCGCCACCTTCGGGGCGGTGGCGAAGAACGCCGTCACCGGCGTCGGCGCGCCCTCGTAGACGTCGGGCGTCCACATGTGGAAGGGCACGGCCGAGACCTTGAAGGCCAGGCCGGTGAAGAGGAAGACGAGGCCGAGGAGCAGGCCGAGCGAGAGGTGCTCCGCGCCCGACGCGGCCGCGACGATGCCGGCGAAGTCGGTGGTGCCGGCATAGCCGTAGGTCAGCGAGGCGCCGTAGAGCAAGAGCCCGGAGGAGAGCGCCCCGAGCACGAAGTACTTGAGCCCGGCCTCCGTGGACTTCACGCTGTCGCGCCTCAGCGCGGCGATCACGTAGAGCGAGAGCGACTGCAGCTCGAGCCCCATGTAGAGCACGATCAAGTCTCCGGCCGAGACCATCACCATCATGCCGGTCACCGAGAAGGCGATCAGGATCGGGTATTCGAACCTCAAGAGCCCCCGCCGCGCCAGGTAGGCCTCGCTCATCAGCAGGACGGCGGCGGCCGAGAGCAGCACCGTCACCTTGGCGAAGCGAGCGAAGGCATCGTCGACGAAGACCCCCTCGAAGGCGGTGCGCGCGCCTTCGCCGGTGCTGCCGATCCAGAACGCCAGCACCAGGAAGGCGGCGACGGTCGTCCAGAGCACCGTCGGCGCCATCCGGTCCTTGCCCCCGTAGGCACAGACGATGAGCTGCGCCATGGCGTAGACCGCGAGCGCGATCTCCGGGATCAGAAGCGACAGATCGGCGGTCATCCCCACCCCCTCAGTGCTGCGCCAGGCGGACGCCGGCGTCCGCCTCGAGAACGGCCATCTCCACGCCCGCGATCAGGTCGGCGACCGAGGGGCCGATGATGTCGGTGACGAGGCTCGGATAGACGCCGAGCAGGATCGTCATCGCTACCAGCGGCGCGAACACCGCCTTCTCGCGCGGCCCCATGTCGGTGATCGCGCGGAGCGATTCCTTGATCAGGTCGCCGAACACCACCCGGCGGTAGAGCCAGAGCGCATAGGCCGCCGACAGGATCACGCCCGAGGCGGCCACGGCGGCGACCCAGGTATTGGCCTGGAAGATGCCCATCAGCGTCAGGAACTCGCCGATGAAGCCCGAGGTGCCGGGCAGGCCCACGTTGGCGAGCGTGAAGAGCATGAACACCAGCGCATAGGCCGGCATCCGGTTGACGAGGCCGCCATAGGCCTCGATCTCGCGGGTATGGATCCGGTCGTAGATCACGCCGACCGCGAGGAAGAGCGCGCCCGAGATGAAGCCGTGCGAGAGCATCTGGAAGATCGCGCCGTCGATGCCCTGCTGGTTCACCGCGAAGATGCCCGCCGTCACGTAGCCCATGTGGGCGACCGAGGAATAGGCGATCAGCTTCTTCATGTCGGTCTGCGCCAGCGCGACCAGCGAGGTGTAGATCACCGCCACGATGCTCAAGCCGTAGATCATCGGCGTGAAAAAGGCCGACGCCTCCGGCATCATCGGGATCGAGAACCTGAGGAAACCGTACCCGCCCATCTTCAGCAACACGCCGGCCAGGATCACCGAACCGGCGGTCGGCGCCTCGACATGGGCGTCGGGCAG
>JBFKAV010000087.1:0-15106 GCA_041621405.1 Paracoccaceae bacterium | reverse complement strand
GTTTGGTCGCCATGGTTTGCGGTCCTTTCCTCAATCGTCATCGCGACGCGGGCGGCGCGGCCCGCGGTCGCCGCGATCGTCGTCGCGGTCGCGCTTTTGCATCTGCACGGAGGGGCTGTCCTCGTGCGCCTCGACCTTGATGGTCAGCACCCGCATCACGTCGTCGTGCAGGCGCATGAGACGCTCCATCTCCTGCACCGCGTTCGCCGGCGCCTCGGATTTGAGGAAAGCGTAGTGGCCCTTGCGGTTCTTGTTGATCTTGTAGGCCATGGTCTTGACCCCCCAGTACTCGGAGTCGACGACCTTGCCGCCGTTGTCCTTCAGGACAGTGCCGAAGTGCTCGACGAGGCCCTCGGCCTGCGCGTTGGAAAGGTCCTGACGCGCAATAAAAACATGCTCGTAGAGAGGCATGTCCGCTCCAGTTCTGTCTCGGGCGCATTTCAAAGGACGGGCGATCCGGCCCTTCCGCGGCCCGTCCACGAGAGGCTGCGCCGGTTCACGTGAAATGCGGAAAGGATGCGGCCTTATACACGGGCGCGCAGGCCTTGCAAGCGGCGGTTGGGGGTTTGCGCGCGAGACTGGGGCAGGGTATGCCCGGGGCGAGGCAGTCGGAGGGGAAGATGAGCCGCGCATTCGTGTTTCCGGGCCAGGGGGCGCAGACGATCGGCATGGGACGGGACCTTGCAGAGACCTATCCGGTGGCGAAGGCCGTGTTCGCGGAGGTGGACGAGGCGCTCGGCGAGAAGCTCTCGGCCGTGATCTGGGAAGGCGACATCGAAACGCTGACTTTGACGGCGAACGCTCAGCCTGCGCTGATGGCGACCTCGATGGCGGCAATGCGGGCGCTCGCGTCCGAAGGCGTCACCGTGAACGAGGCGGCCTATGTCGCCGGCCATTCTCTGGGCGAATATTCGGCGCTCTGTGCCGCAGGGTCGCTGACCGTGGCCGATGCGGCGAGGCTGCTCAGGCTGCGCGGCAAGGCGATGCAGGAGGCGACGCCGATCGGGCTGGGCGCGATGGCGGCGATCCTGGGGCTCGACGTCGACGCGGTCGAGGCGGTGGCACGCGAGGCGGCCGACCACGGCGAGGTCTGCGCGGCGGCGAATGACAACGATCCGGCACAGGTCGTGGTCTCGGGCCACAAGGCGGCGGTGGAGCGCGCTGTCGAACTTGCCAAGGCGAAAGGCGCAAAACGGGCGGTGATGTTGCCGGTCTCGGCACCTTTCCACTGCGCCTTGATGGAACCGGCCGCAAGGGCGATGGCGGACGCACTGATCCACGTGCAAATGGAGGGGCCGGCCGTTCCGCTGGTTGCAAACGTGCTCGCGCATGACGTCGACGATGCCGGGCTGATCCGGACGCTGCTCGTTGAGCAGGTGACCCATCGGGTGCGCTGGCGGGAATCGGTCGGCTGGATGGTTGCGCAAGGAGTGACGGAGTTCTGGGAGGTCGGCGCCGGCAAGGCGTTGTCAGGCATGATCCGACGGATCGCCCCTGAGGCAGAGACCCGGTCGATTGCAACCGCCGATGACGTGAAGTCGGCCGTCGGCGCGTGAAGCGGTGCCAGGGAGTTCGCACTCTCCGGACCTCCGGACTAATCTTGTGAGGAACCTGAGGGCAGAGCCCTTAGAGGGAGGCAGGAATGTTCGATCTGAGCGGTAAGTCGGCGCTGGTGACGGGCGCGTCGGGCGGCATCGGCGACGCGATCGCGCGGGTGCTGCACGGAGCCGGGGCGTCAGTTGCTCTTTCGGGGACCCGGGTAGAGCCGCTGCAGGCGCTCGCGGCGGAGATCGGAGAACGCGCCCACGTACTGCCCTGTGACCTTATGGATGCTGAGGCCGTTGAGGCCCTGCCGAAGCGCGCGGCCGAGGCGATGGGGGCGGTTGACATCCTGGTCAATAATGCGGGGATCACACGGGACAGCCTGTTCATGCGGATGTCGGACGAGGACTGGCAGGCGGTTCTGGACGTGAACCTCACGTCGACCTTTCGGCTTTGTCGAGGGGTGCTCCGCGGCATGATGAAGGCGCGCTGGGGCCGGATCGTGAACATCTCGTCGGTTGTGGGCGCCACCGGCAACCCGGGGCAGGGCAATTACGCCGCGGCGAAGGCGGGCATGGTCGGGATGTCGAAAAGCCTCGCCCAGGAGGTGGCGAGCCGAGGGATTACAGTGAATTGCGTGGCGCCGGGTTTCATCACAACTGCGATGACCGACAAGCTGACCGAGGAACAGAAAGCGAATATTCTGGTCCAGGTGCCCACCGGGAGAATGGGCGACGCCTCCGAGATCGCAGCGGCGGTGCTTTATATGGCGAGCCCCGAGGCAGCGTACGTGACCGGCGCGACGCTTCACGTCAACGGCGGGATGACGATGGTTTGAGCCGTGGGAAAGGCGCGTCGGAAAGCGTTTGCCTTGGGCAAAACATGTGCTAAAGGCGGCCCGGGCAGGGCGCACCGCGCGCCGTGTAGGCGCCCGCCGGCGAGCGGACCAGGGACAACTGAGGACAGGGCTTGGGCCCGGCAATAGATGAGGAATTGACATGAGCGACATCGCGGCACGCGTGAAGAAGATCGTTGTCGAGCACCTGGGCGTGGAAGAGGACAAAGTCAGCGAAAACGCCTCGTTCATCGACGACCTGGGCGCGGACAGCCTCGACACGGTCGAGCTCGTGATGGCCTTCGAGGAGGAGTTCGGGATCGAGATCCCGGATGACGCCGCAGAGACGATCCAGACCTTCGGCGACGCGGTGAAGTTCATAACGGAAGCTGCCTGAGCAATAGCTCGGGCCGGGGATCGAGGGGCGCTTCGAAAGGGGGCGCCCTTCTTCGTTTGGATGTCCTGCAGACCGTTGCACCCGGCAGTTCTTGGACCAGCGGGCGAGAAACCGCCGGACGCCCCCGTGGCGCTGGATTCCTGGCGACGGCCTCTGCCATTCTCCGCGCGCGGGAGGGACCGGCAATGGCGACACTGGAGCGGATGTTCGGGGCTGGCGAAGTGGACACGTTCCTGGGTCTGCCGGCCTGCCACGACTTGGCCCGGCTTGAGGCTGGAATCGCGGTGCTGAGCGCGAGCACGGCCACGCCATACAAGAGCGTCGGGCCCTACTGTCGAGGCGCGCCGGCGGTGCTGCGGGCGGCTTCCGCGGCCTATGCGGCGAATCTCGCGCACGTGAACTTCGACCTGGGCGGTCCGGTGTTTCCGGGCGGTGCCGTGGCGGTTGACGCCGGCGATCTGCCACAGGAGGAGGAAGATCCAGCAGGAAACCGGGCGCGGATCTTCGGTGCTGTCGGCCAGGTGCTCGATCACGGCGCGGTGCCGGTGCTGATCGGCGGAGACGATTCCGTGCAGATCCCGATGCTCGAGGCCTTCGGCGCGCGCGGGCGGGAATTCGCCGTCCTTCAGATCGACGCGCATATCGACTGGCGCGACGAGGTGCAGGGCGAGCGGCTTGGGTTGTCCTCGACGATGCGGCGGGCTTCAGAGATGGAGCACATCGAGCGGATCGTTCAGGTGGGCGCGCGTGGGATCGGTTCGGCGCGGACGCAGGACTGGGCGGAGGCCGAGGCGGCCGGCGCGGAATTCGTGCTGGCGGGTGAGGTGGCGCGGTCGGGCGTCGGTCGGGCGGTGGACTTAGTCCCCGCGAACGCCGAGGTGATCGTATGCTTCGACCTCGACGCGCTCGATCCCGCGATCATGCCGGCCGTGATCGGGCGGACGGCGGGAGGCCTTGGCTACTGGCAGGCGCTGGAGCTGATCGGCGGCGTGGCGGCCAAGGCACGGATTGCCGGCGTGGGCTTCGTGGAGTTCATGCCGCAGCGCGACGTTGACGGGCTGGGTGCGCTGACCGCCGCGCAACTCCTGGCGTCGATCCTGGGTATTGTTGCGCGGGTCGGATGAAGCGGGTATCAGCGGGCAAGGGCAAGAGCATTGGGACAGGGGGCGGGACCATGCGCAGAGTGGTTGTAACCGGGCTCGGGATGGTGACGCCGTTGGCCTGCGGCGTCGAGGAAACCTGGAAGCGATTGATCGCGGGGCAATCGGGAGCCGGCCCAATCACGAGGTTCGATGCGTCCAACGTTGTGACGACCTATGCTTGCGAGATTCCCCGTGGCGATGGGGCTAATGGCACGTTCAATCCCGACGACTGGATGGAGCCCAAGGACCAGCGCAAGGTGGACGACTTCATCCTCTACGGGATGGCGGCGGCAGAGCAAGCGGTGCGGGATTCCGGCTGGGAGCCGAAGACCAGCGTGGATTTCGAGCGCACCGGCGTGATGATCGGCTCTGGCATCGGCGGGCTGACCTCGATTGCGGATACCGCGGTCCTGATCAAGGAGCGCGGCCCGAAGCGAGTGAGCCCATTCTTCATTCCGGGCGCGCTGATCAATCTGATCTCCGGGCAGGTCTCGATCCGCTTTGGATTCAAGGGGCCGAACCACGCGGTGGTCACCGCCTGCTCGACCGGTGCGCACGCGATCGGGGATGCTGCGCGGCTGATCCAGTGGGGCGATGCCGACGTGATGGTGGCCGGAGGCGCGGAGAGTCCTATCAGCGAGATCGGAATCGCCGGATTCAATGCCTGCAAGGCGCTGTCGACCAAGCGCCCGGACGAACCGGAGAAGGCGAGCCGGCCCTATGACGCGGATCGCGACGGCTTCGTGATGGGCGAGGGCGCGGGCGCGGTGGTGCTGGAGGACTACGAGCACGCCAAGGCGCGCGGTGCGACGATCTATGCCGAGGTCCTGGGCTACGGGCTTTCGGGCGACGCCTATCACATCACCGCTCCTTCGGAGGATGGCGAGGGCGGCGAGCGGTCAATGCGAGTTGCGTTGAAGCGGGCCGGGCTCGAGCCCTCGGCGATTGACTACATCAACGCGCACGGGACGTCGACGATGGCGGACACCATCGAGCTTGGCGCGGTGGAGAGATTGATGGGCAACGCGGCGGCGAAGGCGACGATGTCGTCCACGAAGTCTTCGATCGGGCACCTTCTGGGAGCGGCAGGGTCGGTCGAGGCGATCTTCTGCATTCTGGCGTTGCGCGACCAGGTCGCGCCGCCCACGATCAACCTCGACAACCCGGCGGTCGAGCCTGTGCTCGATCTTGCGGCCAACAAGGCGGTGAAACGGGAGATCAACGTGGCATTGTCGAACTCCTTCGGGTTCGGCGGGACCAACGCCTCCCTGGTGCTCGGGCGGGTGTGACCGGATGTGGAAACACATCGCCTCGAACGCGCTGACGCTCTTCGTCGTCGTGCTGGTGATCCTAGGCGGGCTCATCGCCTGGGGGCAGCGGCAATACACCGACCCGGGTCCTCTGGCCGACCCGATCTGCCTGCTGGTCGAGCGCGGCGCGTCGATGCGGGCGGTGTCGGCGGACCTGGAGGCGGAGGGCGCGATCTCCAACCCGACCATCCTGCGGATCGGGGCGGACTACGAGGATCGCTCGCGGCAGCTCAAGTTCGGCAGCTACCTGATTCCGGCGGGTGCCTCGATGCGGGAGATCGTCGAAATCGTCACGCAAGGCGGGCGCAGTACCTGCGGGACTGAGGTGAATTTTCGTGTGGGCGTTGCGACCGCAGAAGTGGTCGTGCGCGAACTCGACCCGCAGACGAACCGTTACGAGGAGATCGTGAGCTTCGCGCCCGGCGAGGGCGAGGCGCCGGCAGAATATGCAGAGGTCTCGGCGCGGTCGGACGTGCGATTCCGCGTGACGCTGGCCGAAGGCGTGACGAGCTGGCAAGTCGTGGAGGAATTGAAGCAGGCGGATTTCCTGGAAGGAGATATCGAGGAGATTCCGCCGGAGGGGAGCCTTTCGCCCGACAGCTACGAGGTGGAGAGGGGCACAGAACGTACGGCGCTGTTGGCCGAGATGCGGGAGCGGCAGGCGGCGGTTCTGGCCGAACTCTGGCAGGCGCGGGACGAGGACGTGCCCTACGATAGCCCGGACGAAGCGCTGATCATGGCCTCCATCGTCGAGAAGGAGACGGGCGTGCCTGAGGAAAGGCCTCTGGTGGCCAGCGTCTTCGTGAACCGGCTTGAGCAGGGCATGAAGCTGCAAACCGACCCGACCGTGATCTACGGGATCACGGAGGGGCGGGCGCCGCTGGGGCGCGGATTGAGGCAGAGCGAGCTGCGCCGCGAGACACCCTACAACACCTATGTGATCGACGGATTGCCGCCGACACCGATCGCCAACCCCGGGCGACTTTCGATCGAGGCGGCGCTGCGCCCTGAGACCTCGGATTACCTGTTCTTCGTGGCCGACGGCACTGGCGGTCACGTCTTCGCCGCGACGCTCGACGAGCACAATCAGAACGTGGCGCGCTGGCGTGAGCTCGAGGCGGAGCAGCGGCGCCAGGAGCAGGAGATTAACCCCTGAAAGGGCGCGTCACGTTCCGTTAACTATTTGTTAACAATAAACTTCTTGACTTTCCGGGCGCTCGGAAGTATAGCTTCGGGCAAGCTGGAAGAATTGGGCAAGCGGCCAGGGGGCAACCTTTCGGCCGCTTTTCCATTTGGCTCTCGGAGTGTGGTTTCAAGGGGCCGGGAACATGAACCATGGCAGGTGGAATGCCCCCTGACGGGGGAACGGTGATCCGGGACAGGCTGACGGAGATCGTGCTGTTTCTGGACGCGAGCGCCAGCGAGATGGCGCGCAAGCTCGAGATGATGCTCGCCGGGGATGGAACGGCGGTTCAGGACGTCGCCAAGGAGATGGCCGAGCTCAGAAAATGGGCGCAGCTCGCCTTTGAGGAGCGGAACAGAATTGACAAGCTCATTCAAGACAACGCGGGCGGCACAGGCGAGCACGAGATCGATTTCGCGGATGCACGGGCTCAGATCGGGCGCCGCCTGGATCGCCTCCGCGCCGCGGGAGTTTCAGGAGAAGTTTCTCGCTGAGCTGACTGAGGCGGAACTGATCGCGCTGCCCTGGATGTTTGAGTTTTGGGCGCTGCCACATCAGCTGCCGCCGGAAGACGGCGAGTGGAAGACCTGGGTCATTCTAGGTGGGCGGGGCGCCGGAAAGACTCGGGCCGGGGCCGAGTGGGTGCGCGCGATGGTCGAAGGCGACCGGCCGCGCCAGCCGGGACGGGCGCATCGCGTGGCCTTGGTGGGCGAGACTCTGGACCAGGCGCGGGAGGTGATGGTGTTCGGCGAAAGCGGAATTCTCGCCTGTTCGCCGCCCGACCGTCGCCCGGATTGGCAGGCGACGCGAAAGCGGCTGGTCTGGCCGAACGGAGCGGTGGCGCAGCTCTACTCGGCGCACGAGCCCGAGACGCTGCGCGGGCCGCAGTTCGATGCCGCGTGGGTTGACGAGCTTGCCAAGTGGAAGAAGGCGGAGGACGCCTGGGACATGCTTCAGTTCGGGCTGAGGCTCGGCGAGAATCCTCGGCAAGTGGTGACGACGACGCCGCGGAATGTTGGGATCCTGAAAAGTATCCTCGGCGCAGTCTCGACCGTGGTGACCACGGCGCCGACGGATGCGAACCGCGCGAATCTGCCGGCATCGTTCCTTGAGGAAGTCTACGGGCGCTACGCCGGAACCCGGTTGGGTCGGCAAGAACTCGACGGTCTTCTATTGGAGGACGAGGAGGGGGCGCTCTGGACCCGGGCGATGTTGGAGGCGTCACTGGTGGAGGCGCTGCCAGAATTCGACCGGATCGTGGTGGCGGTTGATCCACCGGTGAGCGGGCATTCGAAATCGGACGAGTGCGGGATCGTGGTGGTCGGGGTCGTCACCCAGGGACCGCCCGGCGAGTGGCGGGCGGTGGTTCTGGAGGACGCGAGCGTCTCGGGGGCGAGTCCGGGCGAATGGGCACATGCCGCGATCGCGGCGCGCGACCGGCACGGCGCGGAGCGGCTCGTGGCCGAGGTGAACCAGGGTGGAGCGCTAGTGGAATCAGTGATCCGGCAGGTGGACCCGCTGGCGCCCATCCGGACGGTGCATGCCTTCCAGGGCAAGGCGGCGCGGGCCGAGCCGGTGGCGGCGCTCTACGAGCAGGGGCGGGTGGGACACGTGCGGGGCCTTGGGCACCTCGAGGACCAGATGAGCCGGATGACGGTTCGCGGCTACATGGGGCAGGGCAGCCCGGACCGCGTGGACGCGCTGGTCTGGGCATTGACGGAACTGGTGATCGAGCCGGCGCTGAAGTGGCGCCGACCGCAAGTGCGGGCGCTCTAGGCGGCTCGCGATTTCGGCAAAGAGCGGCAGAAGGCGCCGCGCGCGGAACGCGCGCTGCGGACCGGAGGGGAGCTGTCCTCTCCGGGGGTCTTCGCGCGGGGTAGGATGAGGAGCGACGGATGGTGTTCGATTTCCTGAGACGTCGGGCCGAGGCGGGTGCGCCCGAGGCGAAGGCAAGCGCGACCGGGCCGGTGATCGCCTGGTCCGGTGCGGGGCGCGCGGCCTGGTCGCCGCGGGACACTGGCTCGCTGACGCGCGCTGGGTTCACCGGCAACCCGGTCGGCTTTCGCTCGATCAAGCTGATCGCGGAGGCCGCAGCCGCATTGCCCTTGGTCCTTAAGGATCGCGAGCGGCGGTTTGACGTGCATCCGGTGCTCGAGCTCGTTGCGCGGCCGAACCCGGCGCAGGGCAAGGCGGAGCTTTTCGAGGCGCTTTACGGGCAGCTTCTGCTCAGCGGCAATGGCTACATCGAGGCCGTGACGCCGGGCGCGGGGCTGCCGGTCGAGCTGCACGTGTTGCGCTCGGACCGGATGAGCCTGGTGCCGGGACCGGACGGGTGGCCAGTGGCCTACGACTACACTGTAGGCGCGCGCAAGCATCGCTTCGACATGTCCGATGGCAGGGCGCCGGTACTCCACATCAAGAGCTTCCATCCGCAGGACGACCACTACGGGCTTTCGCCGATGCAGGCGGCGGCTTCGGCCATCGACGTGCACAACTCGGCATCGGCCTGGTCGAAGGCGCTGCTTGATAACGCCGCGCGACCGTCGGGGGCGATCGTCTACAAGGGCGCGGACGGGCAGGGGAGCCTCTCGGCCGACCAGTACGACCGCCTGGTGGGCGAGATGGAGAGCTATCACATGGGCGCGCGGAACGCCGGGCGTCCGATGCTGCTGGAGGGCGGGCTCGACTGGAAGCCGATGGGGTTCAGCCCCTCGGACATGGAGTTCCACAAGACCAAGGAGGCGGCGGCGCGGGAGATCGCGCTGGCCTTCGGAGTGCCGCCGATGTTGCTGGGCATCCTCGGCGACGCGACCTACGCCAATTACCAGGAGGCGAACCGGGCTCTCTATCGGCTGACGGTCGTGCCGCTGGCGCAGAAGGTGGCGGCGTCGGTGTCGCACTGGCTTTCGGGGTTCATCGGCGAGGCTGTGGAACTCCGGCCCGACCTCGATCAGGTGCCGGCGCTTGCCGCCGAGCGTGACACGCAGTGGCGGCGGATCGCGGATGCAACGTTCCTTACGCACTCAGAGAAGCGCACGCTATTGGGCCTGCCGCGCTTCTCCGAAGAGGAGTGAGAGCATGGCGGCGCGGCGACGCGCGTCTGCCGGGGGCTCGCGCTATCTCTACGAACCGTTCGAATTCGCTTCGATTCATCAGGTCGAGGCGCATGAGCGGATCGTGGAGAACCAGCTCGAATCGGTCGCGCGAAACTTCGCGCGGCTGGAGGCGGCAATCGAGCGGCTCGAAAAGCGGCTCTGGATGGCCGTCTATGGCGTCGCGGCAATGGTCTTGGCGGAGATCGCACGGGCCTATCTGGATTTCGGGCTAGGAGGTTAGTGGCATGTGGGAAGAGGACGGGGCCCTGGGGCTCGAGACCAAGTTCTGCCGAGTGAGCGGCGTGACGGTGGGGGACGACGCCACGATCGAGGGTTACGCCTCGGTTTTCAGCAACACCGATCAGGGGGGCGACGCGGTTCTGCCGGGCGCCTTCACGGCGTCGCTGAAAGGCGGACGCAAGGTGAGGATGCTCTGGCAGCACGATCCGACGCAGCCGATCGGCGTGTGGGACGACGTGCGCGAGGACCAGAAGGGCCTTTGGGTGCGGGGCCGGATCCTGACCGACGTGGCCAAGGGACGGGAGGCGGCCGCGCTGGTGGCGGCGGGCGCCATCGACGGGCTTTCCATCGGCTATCGCACGAAGCGCGCCGAACGGGATGGCAAGGGGCGGCGGCTCCTTAACGAAGTGGAGCTTTGGTAAGTGTCGCTGGTGACCTTCCCGATGCTCATGCAGGCGCGGGTCGGAACCAAGGGGACGCTCCCCGAGGACGCTGGTCTGCACGAGCTGGCGGAGGCCTTGCACGAGGCGCGCCGCCTGATGGCCCGCGACTGACCGCCGCCGGCCGATCTGACGACGCATTTCATAGACGGAACCAAGCGATGACGAAGACCGAGACCAAGGCTCGGACCGGGCAGGGCATGCCTGGCGAGGGCATTCCGGCGGCGGCGGAGGTGAAATCCGCTCTCTCCGGATTTCTGAACGACTTCAAGGATTTCCAATCCGACATTTCTTCGAGGCTTCAACAACAGGAAGAGCGACTGACCATGCTGGACCGCAAGACCGCCCCCGTGGGGCGCCCCGCCCTTTCCGCGGCCGCCGAGATCGAGGCACCGCACCAGAAGGCGTTCGACACCTACCTCCGCACGGGCGACGATGCCGGACTGCGGGGCCTGATCCTCGAGAGCAAGGCGCTGTCGACCGCGGTGAATGCGGATGGCGGCTACCTCGTCGATCCCGAAACTGCCGCGACGATCAAGGGCGTGCTCAAGTCGACCGCCTCGATCCGCTCGGTCTCGAACGTCGTGAACGTGATGGCCAACAGCTATGACGTTCTCGTCGACCATTCCGAGCTCGGCTCGGGCTGGGGCACGGAAGCAGGCCCGGTGAACGAGACCTCGACGCCCCAAATCGAGCGCATCTCGATTTCGCTGCACGAGCTCTCGGCGCTGCCGAAGGCCTCGCAGCGTCTTCTCGATGACTCGGCGTTCGACATCGAGGGCTGGCTTGCCGAGCGCATCGCGCAGAAGTTCGCCCGCGCCGAGGCGCAAGCCTTCATCGACGGTGACGGCATCGACAAGCCGAAGGGCTTCCTGTCGCACCCGAAGTTGGACGAAGCGCTCTGGGCCTGGGGCTCTCTCGGCTACGTGGCGACCGGGGCGGACGGCGACTTCGAGGCAACCAATCCCTCGGACGCGATCGTTGATCTCGTCTACGCGCTCGACGCCGACTACCGCGCCAACGCCAACTTCGTGATGAACTCGAAGACCGCGGGCGCGGTGCGCAAGATGAAGGACGCGGACGGCCGCTTCCTCTGGTCCGACGGCCTGGCCGCCGGCGAGCCGGCGCGGCTGATGGGCTACCCGGTTCTGATCGAACGAGGCCCTGGGCCGGATCGATGCAATGGTTCAGCTGTCGGTTCTGTCGCGCGTAGTGACGACTCCGCCAGTTGCTGCACAGGATGGAGACACCTACCTGGTTGCGCTTGGTGCAGTGAACGCCTGGTCCGGAAAGGATGGCCAGATCTCTGTGCGACAGAACGGGGGCTGGATCTTCCAGCAGCCCGCCGCTGGCTGGCGCGCGTATGTCGTCGACGAGAGCGTGTCACTACTGCACGACGGCATCGACTGGGCGGAGGGAGCGGTAGCGGTAACGCCAGGCGGCGCGTCGCTTGGCTTCCGGGTGCACGAATTCGATCATGCCGTGACCGTGGGCGCGACTTCCACCACATCACCCGAGCTTCCTGCGAACGCCGTAGTGTTCGGCGTTATCGGTCGTGTTCTGGCGGATATCACGGGCACGCTCACTTCATGGCGCCTCGGCGTCTCGGGCTCGGATGACCGCTATGGCAGCGGAATTGGCACGCTGGAAGGGTCGTGGCTCCGCGGCCTGACTGGAACGCCCCTGACATACTATGCCCCGACCGAACTATTGCTGACGGCTGAGGGGGGTACCTTCGGTGGTGCCGGTAGCGTTAGGCTGGCGGTGCACTACGCGACCATCGGGCTCCGAGACCGGTTTGATGAGGGCATTGGCGCCCGCCGACATCAGCGTGGCGGCGCGGGCTCTGTTTTGCTTGCCGGAGGCGGCCCGCGAGTATGCGATCACCCGTATCGTCAACGAGGCCGAAGTTGCCGACCGCTACCGTAAACGGCTCGACCGCGGGCATCCGCTCTATGGCAACGGCTCCCTCGAAGGCGCCGCTCGCTGTCGGCCGTTGGCGGACCCAAAATCCCTGTCAGACAGGGAGTACCTTTCCTGTCTGGCCATCGTGCTCGACGCGCTCCTGGAACGTCGCCGCGCAATGCATCGCTAGCCGTGATGTCCGAGATCAAGGCATTGTGGGTGACTAGGTCCGTCGGATTGGTGTAGAACGGCGCCAAACGGAGGGCGTCCGCCATGGCCAAGACCCGCGCGCAACTTGCAAGCGTCGATCCCGTCTGGAGTCGCATCATCGAGGAGGCGGAGGCGGCCGTGAGCGACGAGCCGCTGCTTGGCGGCCTCGTCCATTCAAGCCTCTTGCACCATCCAACGCTTGAGCGTGCGCTCGCGTACAGGATTGCGCTCAAGCTTGCCTCCGGCGAGATGGGCGAGCAGCTTCTCAACGGAATCGCCGGAGAGGCATACGCCTCAGATCCCACCCTGGGCCAGGCCGCGCGGGCCGACCTAGTGGCCGTCTACGACCGAGATCCCGCCTGCCACCGTTTCATCCAGCCGATCCTTTTCTTCAAGGGCTACCAGGCAGTACAGTCGTACCGAGTGGCGCACTGGCTCTGGAGGCAGGGGCGGAAAGACCTCGCCTTGTTCCTGCAGATGCGGATCTCTGAGCAATTCGGCGTCGACATCCACCCGGCTGCGAGGATTGGCCAGGGGATCATGATCGACCATGCTCACTCGATCGTCATCGGCGAGACAGCGGTGGTCGGTGACAATGTCTCGATGCTGCACTCGGTGACGCTTGGCGGCACCGGCAAGGAAGACGGTGACCGGCACCCGAAGATCGG
The DNA here is from genome assembly GCA_041621405.1 of Paracoccaceae bacterium. Classification (GTDB taxonomy): domain Bacteria; phylum Pseudomonadota; class Alphaproteobacteria; order Rhodobacterales; family Rhodobacteraceae; genus JBFKAV01. The sequence goes on along the minus strand of JBFKAV010000087.1, from coordinate 2,139 downwards.
CGACGGCGTGATGATCGGGGCCGGTGCCAAGGTATTGGGCAACATCAGGATAGGATCCTGCAGCCGGATCGCCGCGGGGTCGGTCGTGCTGGCAGAAGTCCCTCCCTGCAAGACGGTGGCTGGCGTTCCAGCGCGGATCGTCGGCGAGGCGGGGTGCGAGCAGCCTTCCATCACGATGGATCAGATCATTCGCGACCACGAGTGACGCTTCAGGTCCAGAGCTTCGGCTCTGCGATCTCGACCGAATTGCCAGCTGGATCCCGGCAGTAGAGCGAACGGGCCCCGTTCGGCCAGCGGAAATCCGCTTCGATGGCCACGCCGGCGGTTTCCAGGCGTTCGCGTAAGCCGACAATTGCATCGGCGCCTGCCGCAAGACAGACATGCCCGGGCCCCTGCGCGCCGTGCGGAGGCACTGGGAGCGCTGGGTTGTCTGGTGGCTTCTTTGTTTCCGCCGGATTGAATACGAGAAGTATGGTCGAACCCACGCGGTAGAAGACGTGGCGTTCGCCTACCCGGGCAATCTTGGGAAGTCCGAGCAGACCGCCATAGAATTCCTCGGCCGCATCCAGGTCGGGTGCGTAGATTGCTGCTTCCAGAATGCCCGAAATCCACAATTCCGTCATGGCCCTGACATGTGGGCGCGCTACCTCATGCACAAGCCCATCGCAGATCGCGGGGCTTGCATGGCGCAAGGCGCCAGATATAGTCGTTCGCAAGCTGGAGCGGGGCTCCGCTCTGGTGCCGCGGACGCGGTGGACTGGGGAAGGGCGGAGTCTGTGATGGACGGCGACTTCAGGACAACATTCGTGCGCGAGCCGGCTGGCGCGAAACAGCACCCGGCTCTCGTTCTGAATGCTGACTACCGCCCGCTCAGCTACTACCCACTTTCGATCTGGCCCTGGCAAGAGGCTGTGAAAGCAGCCTTTCTGGACCGGGTGACGATCATCGCAGAGTACGAGAAGGTGGTCCGCAGTCCGACTACCGAGATCCGAATTCCGTCGGTCGTGGTATTGAGGGAGTATGTAAGGCCCCAGAAGCGCGTGGCCTTCACGCGTTTCAACCTGTTTCTTCGTGACGGGTTTTGCTGCCAGTACTGCGGCGCGAGAGGTGATTTGACCTTCGACCACGTGGTACCGCGTTCGCGCGGCGGGATCACAAGTTGGGAAAACGTGGTTGCCGCCTGTGCGCAGTGCAATCTACGGAAGGGCTCGCGAAGCCTCCGTGCTGCGGGACTCACGTTGAGACGTCCCCCGCGCCGGCCATCATCGGAGGAATTGCGCAACAGGGGGCGCAGTTTTCCGCCGAACCATCTCCACGACAGTTGGATCGATTTCCTTTATTGGGATGCGGAGCTCGAGGCCTGAGCCGAGGCCGATATTCTTCAGCCTTCGAAATTGCAGGAGACGGCGGCCAACCGCGCGACCCTCTACGCGATCGAGGCGGACGCGGAAGATCATTGGCGTGATCAGTTCGTCCGGACGCCCAATTATGGCCCGCGCCAGGCCTTGGCTGCCGAGACAAGCACGCGTAGCATTCGGCCTGTCGGCTATCAGGATGGGCAATGCAGGACGAGTTCTTCACTCCCGTATCGGGAATGGACCTGCCGCGATTTGCCGGGGTGCCGACGTTCATGCGCCTGCCGCACGTCCCCGAGGTGCACGAGCGCGCGGCCGAGGTGGAGATCGGCATCGTCGGCCTGCCGTGGGATGGTGGTACGTCGAACCGCCCCGGTGCCCGCCACGGCCCCCGAGCTTTGCGCGACGCTTCCACCATGATCCGGGCTCAGCATCCGGTGACGGGTCTCCGCCCATTTGAAAGGCGCCGCGTGGCCGATCTTGGTGATGTCGGGCCGAATCCGGTCGATGCAGCGGATACACTGGCGCGCTTCGAGGGCTTCTTCACGCGGCTGAAGGCGCGCGGCACCCTGCCGCTCATGGTTGGTGGCGACCATCTTTGCACGCTTCCGGTTCTGCGCGGACTCGCGACCGCAGCACCGCTGGGCCTAATCCACTTCGACAGCCACACCGATCTATTCCCGGCCTATTTCGGTGGCACGGCGCTAACCCATGGCAACCCGTTCCGAGTGTCCGTAGAGGAGGGGCTGCTTGACCCCCGGCGGATGATCCAGATCGGCATCCG
>JBFKAV010000086.1:0-15205 GCA_041621405.1 Paracoccaceae bacterium | reverse complement strand
TGCCCGAAGCACGCCTCGGTCTTTGACGTGGCGACGGGCGAGGTGGATTCGCCGCCCGCCTGCGAGAACCTGCGCACCTATCCCACCAAGGTCGAGGGCGGCCGGGTAATGGTCAATCTCTGACATGGCCCAGCCATTCGCCCTGGCCGCCTGTGCCGAGATGCTCTGGCGCAACAAGCCGATCGCCTGGCGCGCCAGCCGCCTGAAGGAGATGGGTTTCGGCGTCGGCCTCTGGAACTGGCCCGAGCACGATCTGGCCGCGCTGGAGAAGACGGGCGCGACCTTCACGATCATGAACGGCTATCTGGAGGGCCGCCTTGCCGACGACGAGGGCGCCGATGCGTTGCTGGCCTCGGCCCGCGAGACCGCGCAGGTCGGCAAGCGGCTGGGCGTCCAGCGGCTGAACCTGCACGGCACCGGCCTCGGAGACGGCGGCATCCCCAAGGTTCAGAGCCAGGTCGTCACCGGGGCGATGTGGCTGAAGGCGCAGGACACCTTGAAGCGCGTCTGCGACCTGGCCGAGGAGGAGAGCGTGACCTTCACGCTGGAAAATCTCAACCTGATCGAGCATCCCGGCTGCCCGTTCAACACCACCGGCGAGGTGCTGGCGCTGGTCTCGTCCATCGACCGGCCGGAACTTCGGATCAACCTCGACCTCTATCACACGCAGATCGGCGAGGGCGACGTCATCCGTTGGGCCGAGAAGTGTCTGCCCTGGATCGGCGAGGTGCAGGTTGCCGACAACCCGGGTCGCTGCGAGCCGGGCACCGGCGAGATGAATTACGACGTCATCGCCAGGGCGCTCTACGAAATGGGTTACCGCGGCCCGGTCGGCATGGAGGCCTTCGCCGCCGGCGATCCGGAGGCAGCCCTCGACGCGTTCCGTGCTGCGTTCACGATCTAGGGAAGGAAGACCGATGGGACTGTATCACAACCGCCCGCATGTCGAGGACATCCGCGCCATGAAAAGGCGCGGCGAGAAGCTCTCGATGCTCTACGTCAGCACGCAGGACGAGGCCGCCGCTGCCGCCGCTGCCGGCATCCACATGCTGTCGATCGAGGGCCACTTCTTCGATGCCGAGATGCGCGCGGCGGCGGGTGACTGCTTCGTTCAGGTCGGGCTGCCTTACGGCGGCTGGGGCAGCTTCAACGGCCGCCCGCTCGCCACCGCCGAGGACTACCTGCGCGCGGCCTTCCACTACGCGGCGATGGGCGGCGACGCCTATTACTGCGCCGCGTCCTACGACATCCAGAAGGTGCTCTGCGACAACCACATTCCGGTCGTCGGCCACATCGGCCTAATCCCGTCCTACATCTCCTGGACCGGCTGGCGCGCGGTGGGCAAGACGGCGGACGAGGCGCTGGCGCTCTGGAAGCACACGCAGAAGCTGGAAGAAATCGGGGTCTTCGGCGCCGAGCTCGAGGTCGTGCCGGACCGGGTGGCGAAACACCTGACCGAGAACTCCTCGCTCGTGATGCTCGGGATGGGCGCGGGCAGGTACGCGGATGCCCAGTACCTCTTCACCGAGGACGTCTGCGGCTACGGCAAGAACCACAAGCCACGGCACGGCAAGGTCTACCGGCAGCTCGGCCCCGAACTCGCGCGCCTGCAGGACGAACGCATCGCCGCCTTCCGCGACTTCAAGGCCGACGTGGACTCGGGCGGCTACCCGGCGGCCGAGCACACGGTCCCGATCAGGGACGACGAGTTCGAGGCGTTCATGGCGAAGGCGCAGCGATGATGCTCAGGATCGGAGTGGTCTGATACGGAACCGGCGGACAGCATTTCCACACGCCGTTCATCGCGGCGGCGGAGGGCTGCACGCTTGCCGGGATCGTCGCGCGGGCTGAGCGTACGGTGGCGAAGGCGCGGGCCAACTGGCCGGAGACACCGATCTTCCCCAGCCTGACCGCGATGATCAAGGCGGGCGTCTGCGAGGCGGTCACGATCACCACGCCGCCGGAAACCCGCCGGGACCTGGTGCTCGAGGCGATCGGGGCGGGGCTCCACGTGATCGCCGACAAGCCCTTTGCGCCGAACTACAAGGGCGCGATGGAACTGAGCACCGCGGCGAAGGCGAAGGGCGTGACGCTCGGCGTCTACCAGAACCGCCGTTACGATGCGGACCTGCAGACCCTGGCCAAGGTCATCGCCGATGGCCGGCTGGGCAAGCTGTGGCGGGTTCACAACCGGATGGATTTCGACGATCCCGCCACGCTGGAGGTGGGGCCGACCGGCGGTCTATTGCGCGATCCGGGCAGCCATGTCGTGGACCAGATGCTCTGGCTGAACGGCCCGGCCACCTCGGTCTGGGCGCATCTCGACCACGTGGACCTGCCGCAGGGCCGCACCGACGCGAGCTTCGTCATCACGCTGAGCCAAGAAAACGGGCGCATGTCCGAGGTGTCGGCCTCGAAGCTCAACTGCTACACCCTGCGGGAACTCAGGGCCTACGGCGACAAGGGCGCCTTCGTCAGCCACGGCACCGACATCCAGGCGCAGGAAATCCTCGCGGGCAAGCGCCCGGCCGACGACCCGGTCGCCTGGGGTTACGAGCCCGAGGCGAACTGGGGCACGCTTCACACCGCGTCCGGCACCGCGCGCGTTCCCTCCGAACAGGGCCGCTACCACGACTACTATGCGACCTTCGCGCAGGCCGTCCGGGACGGTACGCCACCCCCGGTGACCGCCGAAACGGGCGCCCGCACGCTCGCCATCCTCGACGCCGCCCGCCAGGGCGCGGACGAGGGACGTTCGATCGCCCTCTGACACAAGGGTCCTTGGCCGAAGGACAAGGCAGCCGAACAGGTTGAAAGTCGGACTTCTCGGCGCAGGCCGCATCGCGGGCGTTCATGCCACGGCGATTTTCTCAAGCCCGAAGAGCGAACTCGTCGCGGTTTGGAACCTTTACCCCGAGACGCCGCAGAAGCTTTCAGCGAAGTACGGCACAGATGGGCGTCTCACTACATGCGGCTGACGGGCATCATGACGGACTGGAAGTATCCGCAGCTGGTTTCCCCAGAGCAGTTGGTCGAAGCGATGCGGCAGGTGGAGTGTGGACGCCGGGGCTCGGCCTCGAAGGAAGCTCGCGAAAGGCCCTGAGTCCTGCGCAGTCCGGGCCTTTGCCTCACTTCGGATTCGATCGCTTCCAAGGCGGGCGCTGCTCCCGAAAGTGTCGGGTTTCGCTCTCGAGCCGGTCCTGCCGAGGACCGTCGTGCTTGCGAAGCCAGAGATCGACCGAGCGGCCTTTCCAACCTTCTACCAGGATTGCCCTGCAAGTGGTGGGCTGTCCGCCGGCTAAGCAGCTCCTCGGTGAGACTACTGCACAGCCGTTCGGTCCCCAGTGCCTTGCCAGATCGTCACAATTTCACGCGCAGGCTGGATTGCCATTCATGGTCGGGACGTGGAGGCGAGACTCATGGTCTCCGCGTCTGATCCTGAACTGGCAGAAGGGTCCTGCGCCGTAGACGTGGGGCGGCGCGGTGGCAGCCCACTCTAAGGGAGTTCTCGTGCCTGCGGCGGAACGGCAGGCTACCTCAACCCTGAGGGACGACGAAGTCCAGATGGAAGAAGCTGTGGAGGAGAGCGCAGGATGAAAAATGTCACTCCGTTAGCTTTCGCCATTCCGTGGCATACTTCTTTGCCCCCGGCTCTGGTGAACCGAGGGAGACGGCCACCGCTGCCTCGAGGCAGTGGGTATCTGGCACCGCAAGCAGTGCCGCGCCCTGGCTGGTGCCGGTGGCGCTTCCGCTCGCGACGACGGGGCATCCGGTCGCGGCGGCAAGCATGTCGAGGAAGGCGGGATTGCGGCCGAACGGCCCCTCGACCACCACGTCGCCCCGATGGCCGACGAGCGTAAGGCAACGAGCGGTGACGAGCGCGAGATAGACGGCGACTGCGGCGGCGCGCTGGCCGGAGCCAGGCGCGGGATCGCTCGGGATCCACCGACCGATGCGGCCGGCGAACGGGCCGGATTCGGGCACGACGGCCGGCAGAAGCATGACACGGCCCTCCAGGACTGCCTCGAGGTCCTTTGCGGTGGGCTCCGTGGTCCGTCCGCCAGTCGCCAGGTCGAATTCCCGCCCGCCCATGAAGCGGGCGGACGGCACCGGCTGACCGAGTGCGCTGACGTTGATCAACGTGTCCTTCGCCGGGTCGAGCGTGATGGGCGCGCCGCCGATCGACATGCAGATCACCCAGGTGCCCGTGGAGACCACCGAGAACGGCGACGGACGGCTCAGGATGTGCGGCAGCAGCGAGGCGTTGGAATCGTGGATCCCGCAATGGACCGGCGTGTCCGGGTCGAGACCGGTGCGCGCCGCGACAACCGCAAGCACCGGACCGAGGACATCTGCGGAGGGCCGAGCGGGCGCGATCCTTTCCGCGATGCCGAGACGGTCGACGAGCGAGGAGAAGCGACCCTCGTGCGGGTTCCAGAGGTCGGTGTGGCAGCCGAGCGAGCTCACGTCCGTCGCCGCGACGCCGGTGAGGCGGAAACCCCAGTATTGCGGGTAGGTCACAATCGTCGCCGTCCGCGCCTTCAGCCCCGGATCGGTCTGGAACTGCCAATGGAGCTGGGCGCCGAGATTCAGCCCGAGGCGGAGGCGCGGCGAGCCGGTTTCCTCGAAAGGCGGTCGGACCCTGTCGTAGGCGTCGGCGAGGTTGTCGGGGCCGGGATGCTCGTAGTCGAGCATCGGCGCGGCGAGTCCACCTCCCTCGTCGAGCAGCACGGCGGAGGCGCCATGGGTGGTGACCGAGATCGCGTCGATCCCGTGGTCGCGGTGGAAGCGGGCGAGCGCGTCAAGTAGGAACTCCCAGTGCCCCTCGAGGTCGAAATGCGGCCAGGGCGGGCCTGAGAGCACCCGGTTCGGGCGAGTGGTCACCCCGATCTCGGAGAGATCGGCGGTATCGACGAGCGCGAGCTTGGCGTTGCTCTTGCCGATGTCGATGACGGCGACGTGGCGGGGCGCGGTCATGGCATGTGAAAGACGGTGGTCAGCTCGGTGACGGCGGGCTTGTCGTCGGGCTGCGTCTCCATGATGTCGGCCATGTGCGCCCACCAGCGCCGCATCACCGGACTCTTCGGCAATTCGTCCATCCGGTGATCGTCGGTCCGCCAGAGCACCCCGAAGAGCGTGTTCGTCTCCTCGTCGAGGTGGATCGAGTAATCGGAGATCCCGGCCTCCTTGAGGAGCGTCACGAGCTCGGGCCAGATCGCGTCGTGGCGCCTGCGGTACTCGTCACGCATCCCCGGGTTGAGGCGCATTCTGAAGGCGTATTTCTGCATCATGCGCTCCGCGCCATGGCCCAGAGCCGGGGCAGCGCGATGACCCCGATCAGGAGGAGGCCGATGAAGATCGACATGACGATGCCGGGGACGTTGAGAAGGCCGAGGCCGAAGGTGACGAGCCCCATCACGAAGGCGGCGATCACCACCCCGGGGATCGAGCCCGAGCCGCCGAGGATGCTGACCCCGCCGAGGACGACCATTGTGACGACCTCGAGCTCCATCCCAAAGGCGATCGACGGCCGGGTCGAGCCGAGCCGCGAGGTGAGGCAGACCGAGGCGAGGCCCGCCATCAGTCCGGTCAGCAGGAACAGGATGAACTTCACCCGGGCGACGCGGATGCCCGAGAAGAGCGCCCCGGTCGGGTTGTTGCCGATGGCGTAGACGGCGCGGCCGAAGCTGGTGGCGTGCAGCAGGATGCCGTAGATCAGGGCGAGGACGGCGAAGAGCGCGAACTCGAAGCTGATCACCCAGAAGACGTAGCCCTGGCCGAAGAAGGAGAAGCCCCTCGGGTAGCCGCCGTAGGCGGTGTCGCCAAGGATGATGTAGCTGATCCCGCGGAAGAGGCTCATCGTGCCGATGGTGACGACGATGGAGGGCAGGCCCATGAGCGTGACGAGGACCGCGTTGAAGGCGCCGCAGAGGAGCCCGACGGCAAGCCCGATCAGTACCAGTTCGGCCGGTCCGGCGCCGATCTGCGCGGCGGCGCCCATCGCGGTCGAGGCGAGCGCGATGATCGAGGCGACGGAGAGGTCGATCTCGCCCGAGATGATGAGGAGCGCCATGGCGAGCGCGATCATCGCCTTCTCGGTGAAGTTGAAGGTGGCGTCCGAGAGGTTCCAGGCGTTGAGGAAATAGGGCGAGGCGAAGGAGTTCGCCACGAAGATCGCGACCGCGACCGCCAAGAGCAGCGTCTCCCAGCTCTTCAATCTCTGCTCGAGTGGGCTCGTCAGCCGGTCGGGGATGAATCGTTCGGTCGTCGTCATACCGCATGCTCCGCGCGCTTGAGGATGACCCGGCCCTTCACGCGGCTCGCTCGCGCGTTGAAGGCCATGGCGATGATGATGGCACTTCCCGAGATCGCGAGCTGCCAGAAGGGCGAGATGTTGACGACCGGCAGCGCGTTCTTGACGACGCCGAGGAAGAGCGCGCCGAGGAGCGCGCCGCCGACCGAACCGACGCCGCCGGCGATGGAGATGCCGCCGATCACGCAGGCAGCGACGACCTCGAGCTCGAAGCCGCCCGCGATGTCGACATAGGCGACGGCGTAGCGCGCGACCCAGAGGTAGCCGGTGAGCCCGGCAAGCGTGCCCGAGATCACGAAGGCCCAGAACTGCGTGCGGCCGACGTTGATGCCGGTGTAGACGGAGGCGTGGGGGTTGCCGCCGACCGCGAAGAAGGCGCGGCCGAGCGGGGTTCGCGTGGTCACGACGTAGAACAGGGCGACGGTGAGGACCGCGATCCAGCCCAGGACCGGCAGGCCGAGCACCACCTGGCGAGGGAAGCTCTTGAAGGCCGCAGACATCTCGTGCGCGTTTACCCATTCACCGTCGGAGATCAGGAAGATGATGCCGCGGAAGATCGTCATCGTGCCGAGGGTCACGACGATCGGCGGGATCTGCAGCTTCCAGACAAGAATTCCGTTCGTCGCCCCCATCACCGCACCGAGCCCCAGCGAGATCGCCAGGATCACCGGCACGGGAACGCCAGGCGCCACGGTGTTCAGCATCGCCACGACCATGCCGGTCAGCGCCAGGTTCGCGGCAACCGAGAGATCGATGCACTTGGTGACGATCACGACCATCTGGCCGAGGGCGAGGAGGATCAGCGGCGCCGTGTCGTTGAAGACGTTGGCGAGGTTCGCCGGCCGGGCGAAGCTGGGAAAGCGGGTGGAGATCACGGCGACCAGAGCCAATATGGCCAGGAGCAGGATCGTCTCGCGTGACGAGAGGAAGCGCTTGACCATGGGCTTCAAGCCTCGGCTATGCCCGCCGCATGGCGGACGAGAGTTTCGGGGGAGAGGGCGTCGCCGGTGAGTTCCGCCGCGATCCGGCCCTCGCGCATGACGATGACCCGGTCGGACATGCCGAGAATCTCGGGGATCTCGGAGCTGACCATGATCACGGCCAGGCCCTGGGCGGCCAGTTCCGCCATGAATTCGTGCACCGCGGCCTTCGAGCCGATGTCGATGCCCTTGGTGGGTTCGTCGAGGACGATCACCTTGGGTTGCGTGGCAAGCCACTTTGCGATGACCACCTTCTGCTGGTTGCCGCCCGAGAGGTTGCCGACCGGCGTGTCGAGCGAGGCCGCGCGAAGGTCCAGCCGGCTCGTGTATTCCCGGGCAAGAGCGAATTCTTCCGCGAGCTGGAGGAAGCCCCTGCGCGAGGTTCTCGACAGGGACGGCATCGTAACGTTCTGGAAGATCGGAAGGGCGCTGATCGTGCCCTGCCTGCCGCGGTCCTCGGGAACGTAGACGATGCCGCTCGCAATCGCGTCGGCCGGCGAGCGGATGACGGCGATCTCGCCGTCGATCCGCGTGACGCCCTTCGAGGGCCGGGTGATGCCGAAGAGCGCCTGCATGAATTCCGAGCGCCCGGCGCCAACGAGCCCGTAGAAGCCGAGGATCTCGCCCTTGCGGAGCGTGAAGCCGATGTCTTCGAACTCGGTCGGGTGCGCGTAGCCTTCGACCTGCAGCACCTCCTCGCCGATCCTGTGCTTGCGCTTGGGGTGGATCTGGTCGACAGGCCTGCCGACCATCAGCTTCACCAGCTCGGCCTCGGTGACCTCGCTGATCGGCCCCTCGCCGACGAACTGACCATCGCGGAACACCGTGTAGCGGTCGGCGATGCTGAAGATCTCGTCGAACTTGTGAGAGATGAACAGGATTGCCTTTCCCTGCGCCTTGAGCTGCTTGACCAGGTCGTAGAGCTCCTGAATCTCCTTGTGCGACAGTGCCGCGGTTGGCTCGTCCATGATCACCACGCGGGCGTCGATCGACAGCGCCCGGGCGATGGCGACCAGGTGCTTGTTGGCGATGCCGAGGTCGCGGAGCCGAACGGAGGGGTCGATCCTGGCGCCGATGCCGTCGAGAATCTCCCGCGCCCGGCGCATCATCGCGGCCTGGTCGATCAGGCCGAAACGGGTGCGCGGCGCGTGGCCCAGAAAGATGTTCTCGGCCACCGAGAGCTCGTCGAAGAGAACGGTTTCCTGATGGATCGCGGTGATGCCCGCGGCGGCGGCATCCTGCGCGGTGGGGAAGCGGATCTCGGCCCCGTCCGCGCGGATCACGCCGCCGTCGGGCTGGTAGATCCCTGTGAGGATCTTCACCACGGTCGACTTGCCGGCACCGTTCTCCCCGACGAGCGCGGTGACCTGGCCGGGATAGAGCTTCAGCGACACCTCGGACAGGGCGCGCACGCCCGGGAACGTCTTGGTGATTCCGTCGAGCGCCAGGACCGGGTCCGACTCTGCCACCGACGCGGAGGGGAGAGGCTGCATCTTCATCGATCCGTAGGTGGATTGGTGCGGGTTGATGCCGGCGCGGGCGCAGCGCCCGCGCCGGAGGTGCGTCAGGCGATCAGAAGATCGACTTGAACTCTTCGATGTTCGAGGCGTCGTAGACGAAGGGATCGGCCATTGCGCCGGCGTTGGTGTCGTCGAGCGTCACTTCGCCCATGCGGCCCATCGGGATCGAAGCGCCGGGCTCGGCCATCGCGTTGCCCTTGGCGAGGTTGTAGGCGATCATCGTGGCCGAGTAGCCGAGATCGATCGGGTTCCAGATCGCGAAGGACTTCGAGGCGCCCGACTCGACGGCGCCGGCCATCTCCGAGGGCAGGCCGAGGCCGGTCACGTTGATCTCGCCGATCTTGCCGGCATCGGCCACGGCCTGCGCGGCGGCGACGATGCCAACGCTCGTCGGCGCGATGATCGCCTTGAGGTCAGGGTAGGACTGCATGAGGCCCTGGGCTTCGCGGTAAGATTTGTCGGCGAGGTCGTCGCCGTAGACGGTGGCCACCACCTCAATGCCCGGATAGTTGCCCATCACCTTTTCCATCTCAGCGATCCAGGTGTTCTGGTTGGTCGCTGTCGCCGAGGCCGAGAGAACGGCGACCTGGCCGCCATCGGGCAAGTTGTCGGCGGCGAGCTTGATGATCATGTTGCCGATCAGCGGGTTAGACGACGGGTTGAGGTGCATCTGCCGGCCCTCGGGGGCCACGCCCGAATCCCAGCTGATCACCGTGATGCCGCGATCCATCGCCTTCTTCAGCGCCGGGACGAGCGCGTCCTGGTCGTTGGCAGAGATTGCGATGGCGTCGACCTGCTGGGCGATCAGCGAGTTGATCACCTCGATCTGGCCTTCCGCGGTCGTGTCGGTCGGGCCGGTGTAGATGATCTCGACATCGCCGAGCTCCGCCGCCGCTTCCTCGGCGCCCTTGGCCGCGGCCTCGAAGAAGCCGATGCCCAGCGCCTTCACGACAAGCGCGATACGGGTCTTGTCCTGCGCCTCGGCTGCGCCGGTCATCATCAGCGCCGCGAGGGCCGCCGAAGTCAGGGTCTTCTTAAGGATGCTCATCTGGGTCCTCCCTGGAGCGTTGGGGTAATGTCTGGCGGCTGTCAGGAGGCCACCTCCTCCTTCTGCGCGGCGCCCGCGGGGGCGACGATCAGCTTCACGTCGGCCGCCTCGAGCATGGCGGCTTCCTTGTCGGTAATACCTTCGTCGGTGATGAGGGTGTGGACGCGGGCAAGCGGGCAAAGCACCAGGCTCGACCGATTGCGGAATTTCGTGCTGTCGACCAGGACCACAAGCTCGTCGGCCCGGCCGATCAGCTTCTGTTCGGCCTGGATCAGCAAGGGGTCGGCCTCCATCAGCCCGAGAGGCCCTATTCCCTGAGCGCCCATGAACATGCGCCGGGCGCAGAAGTTGCCGGCGACGTCGTTGTCAAAGGGCGAGAGCACGATGTTCTGTTCGCGGTAGATGGCGCCGCCCGGCAGCAGGATCGTGTTCTTCGAATGCCTGAGCAGGTGCTCGGCGATCGGGAACGAGTTGGTGAACACCTGGAGCCGGCGCGAGGCGAGCGGGTGCACCATCTGGAAGGTCGTGGTGCCGCCGTTGATGATGATCGGCTCGCCGTCCTCGCAGAGCGCGACCGCGGCGCGGGCGATGGCCTGCTTCTGGGCAATGTTGATCTGTTCGTTGATCACGTACGGTCGGCCCGCCAGACCGACGAGCTGCGGCGGGTTGACCGATTCCGCGCCGCCCCGGACCCGGCGGAGTTTCTTCTGGGCGTCGAGCGTGGCGATATCGCGGCGGATCGTTGCCTCGGAGGCGCCCGTGAGGCCGCACAGATCGACAACGGTCACGACCGGCCGGTCCTGCACGGCCGACAGAATGATCCTGTGGCGTTCCGTCTCGTGCATTGGCTCCTCCCTCGCGATGGAAATTGCGGGGATTCGCCGGCGTTGTCAATCAAAAATGATCATTAGCAATCATGCTGCAGCGCGGAATGATTGCTAATGATTGTTTGTGATTGACATTTCGACGCACGCCCCGCAGCCTCTGTGCAAGCTTGGACCGTGCGACGATCGCGCCCATGGGAGGAATTCATGCTGAAAACCGCCGAGAATCAGCGCCTTGTGAACGGTTGGAACGACGCCGAGGCAACGCGAATGAGCGAATCGGAGAAGCTGCTCTACCGCTCGAACCTCCTCGGTTCGGACAAGCGCATCACCAACTACGGCGGGGGCAACACTTCGGCCAAGGTGATCGAAGAGGATCCGCTGACCGGAGAGGCGGTCGAAGTGCTTTGGGTAAAGGGCTCGGGCGGCGACGTGGGTTCCATCAAGATGGACGGCTTTGCCACGCTCTACATGGACAAGCTGCGCGCGCTGAAGAACGTCTATCGCGGCGTCGAGAATGAGGACGAGATGGTGGGCTACCTCCCCCACTGCACTTTCAACCTCAATCCGCGGGCCGCCTCGATCGACACGCCGCTTCATGCCTACGTGCCGCGGCGCCACGTCGACCACATGCACCCCGATGCGATCATCGCCATCGCCGCTTCGGCCAATTCCCGCGAACTCACGTCCGAGATTTTCGGCGACGAGATCGGCTGGCTGCCTTGGAAGCGGCCCGGCTATGAGCTGGGGCTCTGGCTGGAGAAGTTCTGCCTGGAGAACCCCGAGGCCAAGGGCGTCGTGCTGGAAAGCCACGGGCTCTTCACCTGGGCCGACGACGCCAGGGATTGCTACGAACTCACCCTGCGCGTGATCCAGCAGGCAGTGGACTGGTTTGCGGCAAGGACCGAAGGCGCGAAGCTTTTTGGCGGGGCGAGGCACATAAGCCTGCCCGTGGCCGAGCGTCGCGCGATTGCTGCCCGCCTCATGCCTGCGATACGGGGCATGGTCTCGGGCCAGAACCACATGGTGGGACACTTCGAGGATTCCGAGGCCGTGCTGGACTTCGTCAATGCGAAGGACATGGAACGGCTGGCGGCACTAGGGACCTCGTGCCCCGACCACTTCCTGCGCACCAAGATCCGCCCGCTGGTGATCGAGTTCGACCCCGCGAAGAACAACCTTGCCGAAGTGCTGGCGGACCTGCCTGCGCAGATCGGGACTTACCGAGATGCCTACGCCGCCTACTACGAGCGCTGCAAACACGCCGACAGCCCGCCGCTCCGCGACCCCAATGCCGTGGTCTACCTAGTGCCCGGCGTCGGCATGATCACCTTCGCCAGGGACAAGGCGACGGCGCGGATCTCGGGCGAGTTCTACGTGAACGCGATCAACGTCATGCGCGGTGCGTCGTCGGTCAGCGAGTATGTCGGTCTGCCCGAGCAGGAGGCTTTCGACATCGAATACTGGCTCCTCGAGGAGGCCAAGCTGCAGCGGATGCCGAAGCCCAAGAGCCTCGCAGGCCGTATCGCCCTCGTGACCGGCGGCGCGGGCGGAATCGGCGCTGCGACCGCCGAGCGCTACCTTGCCGAGGGCGCCTGCGTGATGCTCGCCGATATCGACGAGAAGGCCCTGAAGGAAGCCCATGCCGACCTGGCTTCGCGCCATGGCAAGGATGTGGTCCGAAAGGTGGCGATGAACGTGACCGACGAGAGCGCCGTCGCGGCTGCCTATGCGCAAACTGCCGTCGAGTTCGGCGGGCTCGACATCCTGGTGTCAAACGCGGGCATCGCCTCTTCGGCCCCGGTCGAAGAGACCACGCTCGCGCTCTGGAACAAGAACATGGACATCCTGTCCACCGGCTACTTCCTGGTCAGCCGCGAGGCGTTCAAGCTGATGCGGGTGCAGGGGATGGGCGGCTCGATCGTCTTCGTCGCCTCGAAGAACGGCCTTGCGGCCTCGCCCAACGCCTCGGCCTACTGCACCGCGAAGGCGAGCGAGATCCACCTGGCCCGCTGCCTCGCGCTGGAAGGCGCGGAGGCGGGGATTCGCGTCAACGTCGTCAACCCCGACGCCGTCCTGCGCGGGTCGAAGATCTGGTCGGGCGAGTGGCTGGAACAACGGGCCGGCACCTACAAGACCGACAAGGACGGGCTCGAGGAGATGTATCGCCAGCGCTCGATGCTGAAGCGCTCGGTGTTCCCCGAAGACATCGCCGAGGCGGCGTACTTCTTCGCCTCGGAGCGATCCGCGAAATCGACCGGCAACATACTCAACGTGGATGCAGGCAACATCCAGGCTTTCACGCGCTGAGTCGCGTGGGGAAAAGGGGAGGAGAGACGGGATGAGCCGGGACTACGACTTCGCCAAGGAGCGGTTCGCCGAATGGAGTGTCGACACCGAGGCGGCGCTGGACCGGCTCGCCGGGATTCCGATCTCGGTTCACTGCTGGCAGGGCGACGACGTGGTCGGCTTCGAGAAGAGGACCGGAACCTCCGGCGGCGGCATCCAGGCCACCGGCAACCATCCCGGCCGAGCCCGGACGCCGGAAGAGCTGCGCGCCGACCTGGAATTTGCCTATGCCAACATCCCGGGGCGGCATCGGCTGAACCTGCACGCCTTCTACCTCGATACCGACGAGGCACCGGATCGCGATGCGATCGAGTATCGCCACTTCGAGCCCTGGGTGGACTGGGCTAAGGAACAGGGGCTGGGGCTCGATTTCAACCCGACCTTCTTTGCGCACCAAAAGGCGGACGACAACCTGACGCTCAGCCATCCCGAGCGGGGCATCCGTGACTTCTGGATCGAACATGGCAGGCGCACGCGCGAGATCGCAGCGCGCATCGGGGACGCATTGGGCAGCCCGGCGATCAACAACGTTTGGGTGCCCGACGGCTACAAGGACATCCCCGTGGACCGCATGGCGGCACGCCGGCGGCTGGAGGCCTCGCTCGACCAGATGCTGACCGAGAGGCACGACAAGAGCCATATGCTCGACGCTGTCGAGAGCAAGCTGTTCGGCATCGGCGTCGAGGCCTGCACCGTCGGCAGCCACGAATTCTATATGGGCTACGCGATCCGCAAGGGCACGGTCCTGTGCCTCGACATGGGCCATTTCCACCCGACCGAGAACATCGCCGACAAGCTCTCGTCGGTGAGCCTCTCGGTTGGCAATATCCTGCTCCACGTGTCGCGCCCGATGCGTTGGGACAGCGACCACGTGATCCTGCTGAACGACGACATCCTCGCCATGGCGCAGGAACTGGTCTTTGCCGATCTTCTCGGCCGCACTCATATCGGGCTCGACTTCTTCGACGCCACGATCAGCCGGACGGCCGCCTGGGTGATCGGCACGCGCAATATGCAGAAGGCCCTGTTGCGCGCGCTGCTCATGCCACAGGCCAGGCTCAAGGATGCCGAAGCGAGGCTCGACTACTCCGCGCGCCTCATGCTCACCGAGGAATTGAAGGACCTGCCATTCGCAGCCGTCTGGACCGAGTTTTGCCTGCGCCAGGACGTGGCTACCGGACTGCCGCTCATCGCCGAACTGAACGCGTATCAGGCCTCTGTCGCTGGGCGCGGATAGCATGCCTCAGCATCGGCTCTGGAGATGATCCCGCGGGGCCGGGCCTCCGGAGCGCATCGGAGGCTACAGCTCTACGCAGTCCGTTCCACCGCACGGAGTGGCGGTCACCTGACGATGAGGGGCCGTTGCAGCGGTCCTCACGGTCCTTGCCGGATGAATGAGTGATCCCCCGCTTGGCCGTCGATGTCGCGACCGCCGACGTTGAACCCACTCTTCCCGTCCAAGGTCTGATCCCCCGACCCCAGTGGCGCCAGAAGGCATCTCGGTCGGCGCATGCGGGGATTCCCGAGACTTCGACATCAGACATAGGGCGTGTCGCCGGTGTTCCGGGCCACACCTTGCAAGTCCTGGACTCCTTCCGGTCGTATCTCAATCATGGACGCGGCCTGCCACTTCCGGGCGCACGGTCCGCCTGGAATCACAGAGGTTCACATGGCGGGTGGCGACAGCGGCCCGACGTTGACGTCTCCCATGCGATGTGAACCGGCGGCGTCGGCATGTGGCCTGACGTCCGGCTGGGTCTCAGGCATCGCTCTCGTCAGGCCTCCCGCGTCGGGAGCTCCAAGACCCGCCGCAGCGCCTGCACACGCGCCAGCGTCGGCGCCAGGCCACTATCGCGCGAAGCGAGCGGGATGACCTCGATCCAGGCCCGCTCGTTCTCGGTGAGCTCTGGGCTTGCACATCGCCGGATGATCGTAAGTTGCACAGTCGCCTCCGCTTGCCTCCTTTATTGCCGAAGATCCCGTGGACCACTGAGCGGACTCGGTTCGCAAGCGTCGGGTCGGCGGAAGCCCGAATTCATGGCAAAGAAGGGGCTGGAAATACGCGCTGGGTTGCCCCAGAGATTAGCCTGCGGACTCTCCAAAAGATCCGGAGGAGAGCCGGAACTCAGGTCACTGTTCATACCGTCGAACCAGGAACTGCAGCGGCGGCC
>JBFKAV010000085.1:0-15603 GCA_041621405.1 Paracoccaceae bacterium | reverse complement strand
GGGTGCGTCCCTGAACGAGCCCCCGCTGAAAGTAGCCGACGTTGCGGGGTTTGACGACCGCCAATCCACTGAGAAACCTGACGCCCGCGCTGTGCCAGCGCCTTCGGCGTGACATGTCGAAGACGTGCCGGGAAGCGGCGGCTCGCCGTTGTCTTGTGATAAGGGCCAAAGAGATCACCGGCGCCGACCTTCGCCGGAGCTTGGTAGTTGCGTTTCGCGCCTCCACCCCGCTCCCTGATGGGCGACCCTCGACCCAGAAAGTCTGCGTTCTGGGGCGCTGGCCGAGGTGTTGGGGCTGACAGCCAACGATTACGGCCTCAGTTCGGCACCTCGCGCGCGTGAACGGGGAGTGATCGGCCCACGGCGGACGTTCACTGGCAAGGCTCGGCGCTGCGCCGAGGCGCGGAAACCCGGCGCATTCGACTGCGGACCCGAATCTTCCGGCAGGCGCCGCAATAGTCCCTGCCTGCTGATGGCGGCGTCTGAGTCGCACTAGCCGGACACCAGTTCCTGGGAAACGACGCGCAACATCTGCCAGTTCAATACCGCTGCAGTTGCCGCGACCCCGACGGCCAAGCCGGTCCAGATGCCTAATGCTTCCAAACCAAGACCAAATGCGGCCAACACGCCGACGGGCATTCCAATGCCCCAGTACCCGGTCAGACTTGCCACCATCGGCACCTGCGTTCGCTTGAGCGCCCGCATGATCCCGGTCACGGGTGCCACGAATCCTTGCGCCAGGTTCAACGCGGCCAGCAGCGTAAGAAGCAAGGAGACAGAGAGCGGGATGGCTTTCTCAGCACCTGAGGCCCAAACGAACAGGACCAGAGCGCTCGCAGACAGGACCAGAAAGATACCCAGACCGGCAATTGCGCCAATCGTCCTTACGGCTCTCACCGATTGTCGGATCCGAATGGTCTCGCCGACACCGAGCGCGTGCCCTACGCGTACGGTTGCGGCCTGCGTCAGTCCGACAGGAATCGCGTAGATCACGCCGGCTGTCCGAAGGGTGATCGCGTGTGCCGCCAGTGCCTCGACCCCGAAGAGCGATACGACGATCGTCGACAACAGGAAGATCCCGACCTCTCCGATCGTAAAGAAGCCGATGGGGAGACCGATCCTGAAGATCTCCAGAATCCTGCCGGGTTGTATCCCCTTCAGGTTGACGATCAGCTTCAGGCGGCGAGTCTCGGCATTCGTGGCCCCATACGCCGCCAAGCCAATGAGAAGCGCCACGGCGACGAGCGACGAAGCAATGCCCGCGCCAGCGAGACCGAATTCCGGTACAGGCCCAATTCCAAACATGAAGACCAGATTGGCCAGTGCGTTCAACGGCAGTGCCGACATCACCGCGACCAGGAAGACCTTTGGCCGCCCGATGGCATCAAACATCTGCTTGAGGACCGTAACGAACAGCATCGCGGTTGCGCCGAACGCGATCGCATGGGCATATGGCCTCCCCAATTCGACGATCACCGGGTCTACGCCGAACACGCGCACGAATTCGGCCGCGTGCCACACGGCAGAAAAGGTGACCGGAGCCAGAAGTCCAGCCGCGAAGATGCCATGATGAAGGGCCTGCCCGGCCTCCTTCCAGTTGCCGGCTCCGACGGCCCTGGCGACAAGTGGCGCGACGGCCCCGGCAATTCCTGCGACGAAGTAGAACACCAGCGAGTGGACGTCGCTGATCACCGCTCCCGCCGCCAGAGCCTGCGGGCCCATCCATCCCATCATCAGGGTGTCAGTGATGGTCATTCCCATGTTGACCAGTGCTGCACCGGTGATGGGCGCAGCGAGCAAGACCGTGGCCCGTGCTTCCGAGGCGCTGAACCTGGATCTCAAGCCTGGCCAGCCAATCGTTCTTCTGGGCTCGGAAATGCCCTCCGAAAACATGGCACAAATCTCCTTCCGGTCTGGCGTTGCCGGTGCTGCTGCTGAAAGGGGGTATGTGGGTCTTGGCCGCTCGCGGGACCTACCGCGGGCGGCCTCGGTGGCCCCAGCTATTCCTTCTCGACCGAGAGGGTTACCGGCGTGCCGTTCTGGACCACGTCGAGGACCGGCGAGTAGCCGAGCAGTTCGTGGATCTGCTCCTCGGAAGCGTTCGCGCGGACGCGGAATTTCGCGCGAATGGAGCGAAAGCCGAGGCGGCCCTCATTGCTGATATCCAGAAATTTCAGCGCATTGAGATCGCCATGGAACTCCGACGCGATCTTGTCGATCCGGATCCCTCGTACCGAGGCCTTGTAGACGATCGTGTTGGTCAGGCAGGCCGCAAGGGCGTGCAGCAAGATCTCGACCGGCGTGGGCGCCGTGTCAGTGCCGAAAAGCACCGGGGGCTCGTCGGCGACAAGCTGGAACTCGCGGTCGTCGATGCCCTGTTCCTCGCCGGCGCCGAAGTAGGTGGAAATCCTCGTTACGTTGACGCCGCCATCATCCCATGCGTTGGCGGCGCGGAACTCGAAACGCGCAAGCGGCGGGTCCTCGCGCACCGCCTCGATGGTTTCCTTGTAGGCCGTGACATCGATCCCATTGAGGATCTCGTGATCGGCGGATTCGTTCTGGTCGTACATCTTAGTCTCCTTTCAGAATTGTGCATCGCAGCCCCTCCACTTGCGAGAGCGGATCGGGTTGCTTCCTTCGGGATGAAGGGGCTCGGTGCGACAAAGGCATGTGCCTTCTGCGCCCCAACGGTTACCGGTTGCGTCAAGGTTTCGGCAGAGCCACAATGGCCAAAAACAGGCCAAATGTGACAACCATCGGCATGGCTGCGCCTCAGACACCCCAGATTCACGTCAGCCTTGTCGCAGTCCCGGACTGCGTGATGTCCACGCTTGGCGGGATCTACGACACCCTGACGTCGTTCCCGGCTGCTGCCGCCTTGGACAAGTCGGTTCCAGCAAGCCCACCGTTTTCTGTCGAGATCGTCAGCGAGAGCGACGAAGCCTTCTCACTGGCCAACGGCTTGCCGATGCGGCCGCACCGATCGGTCGCGGATGTCGCAAAGACGGATGCAATCATCGTCCCGTCGCTGCTGGTCCCGGGAAAGACCTGGCGTGCGGGACGCTACCCCGCCACGGTTGGATGGCTGAACGAAATGCACGGTCAGGGATCGCTCTTGTGCTCGGCATGTTCGGGCATATTCCTGCTCGGAGAAACCGGCCTGTTCAGGGGCATGCCAGCGACGGTTCACTGGGCGTTCGAACAGAAGTTCCGAGAGACGTACCCCGATGTCCCAGTCGAGCCCCAGAAGTCGCTCGTCATATCCGGGGAAAGGGACGAACTGATCTCATCGGGGGCATCGACATCCTGGCACGATCTTGTTCTCCATCTCATCACCCGGCATGTCGGCGCTGCAGCAGCTTTGGGCATGGCCCGGTATTTCGCCCTTGAATGGCATCGAGAAGGGCTTGCGCCGTTCATCGTTTTCTCTCCGCCGCGAGACCACGGCGACACACTGATCCTTGACTGCCAGAACTGGATTGAGCGGCACTTCTCCGTGGCCAGTCCGGTTGATGAGATGACCAAAAGAAGCGGCCTGAACGCGCGGACATTCAAGCGGCGTTTCCGTTCGGCAACCGGGATGCCCCCGATCGCCTATGTCCAGAAACTCAGGGTGGAGGAAGCCAAGCGCCAGCTTGAAACGAGCTCGACTCCGGTCGACGAGATCAGTTGGCAGGTCGGCTACGAGGATGCCGCGTTTTTCAGACGGCTTTTCAAGCGCTCGGTTGCGATGACACCGGGCGCCTACCGAAAGAAATTCAGGCTTTCGCCAGCCGAGTGAATGCGCCTTCCCGGTCCGGACCACGGCAGCATCAAAGCTCGCAAAGGCAAACCGCCGTCGCCCTTGTCGGCACTGCTAGTTCTGGCTACGAGCTCCGTCCCCGGCATCTGCGGCGAGCTTTCGGACTTCGCCGGAACTCACCGCAAGGCGCGCAGGAGCATGATCGTGCGGCCATCATCGCTGATGCCGTACACCCTGCGCCTCTTCGATTGTGCACCGGGCTCCGGCCGGCCAGGTCAGACGCTGCGGTAGACATGCACCGAGCACGCAGCGTGCCGCACAACCCGCGCGGCGGTCGATCCGAGAAGGTAATCGGAGAGGCCCGGCTTGTGCGAACCCATCACGATGCAGTCGACGCTGTTATCCGTGGCGAAGTCGACGATGGTTCGCGACACGTGGCCGTTGACCAGCTTGGCCTTCACGTTGCCGGCGCCCGAGAGCTTTTCTTCGAGCAACGCCTTGGCGCGTTCGACCCCCTGCTGCAGCAGATCCTCCCGCAGCTTGGCGTGGGCCGAGCCGGGCGGCTCTTCGATCACGTGGAGGGCGAGGATCTCGACGTCGGGGGCGCTGAGCCCGCGGGCAATCTCGAGCAGTTTCGGCGACACTCCATGATCGAGCGCCATGGCGACGAGGATCTTGCGGTACATGTGGTTGCTCCGTCCGGTGACCGTTCCAGTTCAATTCCGCGATGCAAGGGCATTCTTGGGCGCCGCGACCGCCTTTGCGCGATGGTCCCGAATGGTCTCGGCGCCGGCCCGCGCTCGTCATCGCTGAGACTTGCGCGCATGTCTGAACCGTGGATGCCTGCCGCCTCGTCAGGGACAAAGCGCTTTCCGGCGGTCGGCGACGGGTCCCTCACCTCGCGGAACGCCGGCTCCTTGGTCCCTTCGCAGGCGGGCGCGTTCATGCGGCAGACCTATGCTTCCCGGCGGTTGTGGCGAATGGAGGAGATCAGGGAAAAGCCGATCAGCGCCACGCCGATCAGCCCCGTGAGCGTCTCGGGGATATGCACCAGGGATTGCAGGAAGAGGATCACGGCCAGCGCGAAGATCGAGTAGAACGCGCCGTGCTCGAGGTAGCGGAACTGCCGCAGCGTGCCCTTCTCGACCAGCATGATCGTCATCGAGCGGACGTACATCGCGCCGATCCCGAGCCCGATCGCGATCAGGATGATGTTCGTCGTCAGCGCGAAGGCGCCGATCACCCCGTCGAAAGAGAAACTGGCGTCGAGCACTTCGAGGTAGAGGAACGCGCCGAGCCCGCCGCGCGCGCCGAGGTGGCTGACCGCGCGTGACGACTGGTCAAGGAAGGTTCCGAGCCCGTCGACCAGGGTGAAGACCAGAAGCCCCATGATCGCCGAAAAGAGAAAAGACGCGTGATGGTCGTCGGGCAGCGCCTGGGTGATCGCCACCACGATGACGAGGACGAAGGCGATCTCGAACCCTCGGACCGAGCCGCATTTCCTGAGCCGGCGCTCGAGGACCTCGATCCAGTCGATCGACTTGTCCTCGTCGACGAAGAACTTCAGCGCCACCATCATCAGGAAGGTGCCGCCGAATGCGGCGATCGAGCCGTGGCTGCTCTTGATGATCCGGGCGTATTCGTCGGGGTCGGCCAGCGCCAGGCGGACCGCCTCGAACGGGTTGATCCAGGCGAAGATCGCGACGATCGCCAGCGGGAATACGATGCGCATGCCGAAGACGGCGATCAGGATGCCCCAGGTCAGGAAGCGCCGCCGCCACAGCGGCGTCATCTCGATCAGCTTGTTGGCGTTGACGATCGCATTGTCGAACGAGAGCGAGATTTCCAGTGCCGCAAGGACCGATCCGATCAGCAGGAACGACAGGACGCCGTTCCAGGAGCCCTCGGTCGCCCAGCCGAGCCAGCCGGACAGCACGAGCCCGACGGCCGTCACGATGAGCGGCCACTTGAGGTAGGAAACGGCGGAACGAGGTGCCGTCATGGCCGCTCCTTCAGGTATGCGCCTTGGTCGCGACGGGTTCGATCATTGGCTGTAGACATAGGCGGGAAGCCACAGCGCGATTTGCGGGAAGGTGAAGATCAGGATCAGCCCGATGACCTGGATCACCATGAACTGCATCATGCCGAGGTAGATGTCCTTCAGATCCCACTCCGGCACCACGCCTTTCAGGAAGTAGGCCGACAAGGCCACCGGCGGACTGAGCCAGGCGGTCTGCAGGTTCACCGCCACGAGGATGCCGAACCAGGTCAGGTTCACGTCGAGCTCGACGAGCGCCGGGATCAGGATCGGCACGATGATGAGCACGATCGGCACCCACTCGAGCGGCCATCCCAGAAGGAAGATCAGCGCCATGACGATGACCAGCACCGCGGTCTGGCTGAGATCCCACTGCAGGAGCAGTTCGGTCAGCATCGTCGGCGTCCCGAGCCGCGAGAACACGGCGCCGAAGAAGTTCGACGCAGCGACGAGGAACATGATGAGGACGGTGATCTCGAGCGTCTTGATGAGCGCGTCGTAGAATCTCCCGACCGTCAGCTTGCGGTAGCCGAGCGAGAGCAGGATCGCGCCGAACGCCCCGAAGGCCGCGGCCTCGGCCGGCGTCGCCCAGCCGAGCAGGATCGAGCCGAGCGCGAAGGCGACGAGCGTCGTCGGCGGGACGAGGCCGAGGAAGAACTCCTTCCAGAGCTCGGAATAGTAGAACCCGCCGGGCCTGGTCTCGCGGACCCAGCGGTAGACCAGGACCATGACCCCGACCCAGGCGAGCGGGACCACGAGGCCGGCGAGCGGGAAGAGGCCGCCGAGCCGCCCGGTGAGGCCGAGGCCGGCAAGCCAGCAGAGGATGACGAGAGCCGCCATGACGGTGGTGAACTCGAGGAAGTAGTAGGGCGAGGTCTCGGGCTGGTCCTCTTCGGAGAGGATCGGGCCGAGGTCGCCGTTCAGCCAGCAGCGCAGGAGCGCGTAGGCCATGTAAAGGAGCGCCAGCATGATGCCGGGGATGATCGCGGCGGCGAAGAGGTCGGTGACCGGGACCTCGAGGACCGGCCCCATGACCACCAGCATGATCGAGGGCGGGATCAGGATGCCCAGCGTGCCGCCCGCGGTGATCGTGCCCGAGGCGAGGCGGACGTCGTAACCCGACTTGTTCATCGTCCGCGCCGCCATGATGCCGAGGATCGTCACGCTCGCGCCAACGATGCCCGTCGCCGCGGCGAAGATCGTCGAGACGAAGAGCACCGCCACGTAGAGCGACCCGCGGGTGCGGCTGAACATCAGCTGGACCGAAGTGAAAAGCCGCTCCATCAGCCCCGCCTGCTCCATGAGGATGCCCATGAAGACGAAAAGCGGCACCGCGACCAGCTGGTTGTCGAGCATGGTCGCGTTGAACTGGAAGGTCTGGAGGTAGAAGGTCAGCCTGCCGGAGAAGCCCCAGGCGCCGAAGAAGAAGCCCAGGAAGATCAGCGTGAAGGAGATCGGGAAGCCGACGAAGATCGAGAACAGCATCACCGCGATCATCAGAAAGCCGATCGCCTCGTTGGAGAGGCCGCCGAGGCCGAACCCGCTCATGACGCCATCGATCCCCGGCATCGCGAGCGGCAACGCGTCGGGGAAGAAGGCAATGGCGAAGACGAGAGCCAGGATCAGCGCGTAGACCGGTAGGAACCTCACGAAAAGGCTGCGTCGCCGCTCGGGCATGTCGTGCAGCGAACGCAGAAGCTCGGCGATGCCCTGCAGGAAGAGGAACAGTGCGGCGAGCGGCATCGCAGTCCGCGCGGGCGCCAAGGGCGCCATCATCGCGGTATCCATCGAGCGTTCCCAGGTCGCCCAGGCGTTCCAGGTAAACCCGAGAGACACCCAGAAAAAGAACAGCATCGCCGGGAAGTAGAAAAGCAGGTAGAGCGCGGCGTCGACCGTTGCCTGGGTCTTGACCGACCAGTTGCGGTAGAGGAAGTCGGCGCGGATGTGAACACCGCGCATCAGCGCGTAGCCGGCCCCGAGCATGAACATCGCGCCGGCGAGCATCCGGCTGTATTCGTAGGCGAAGTTGGTCGGCGCGAGGAACATCTTGCGCGACACCACCTCCCAGACCATCACCACGATGACCGGCACCAGCAACAGGCAGGCCGCACGGCCGACCCAGAGGTTGAGATTGTCGATCCACCAGATCAGCGTGCGCTTCCACGGCGCCATGTCCTCCGGCGTCTCGCCGGGCGCGCCGGCGCGGCGCTCGGCGATCAGCTCGTCGGTGATGTCGAGTTCTTCGGACTTGACTTCTTCGGCCATCTCTTGCTCCCCGTCCCCTGTCGGAAGCGCCCCGCTATCAGGGGTGCTTGCGGCGAGGGACGGCGGGCCCACGCAGGGGCCCGCCGCAATGCTGGCTTACTTCAGCGAGTCGGCGAACGCCTTTCCGAGGGCGGCGTTCGACGCCTGGGCACCGGCCCAGAACGGCACCGCAATCTCGGCGAATTCCCTCTGGCTGTTCCAGACGGTTGCAAAGAACTCGTTCTCGGCCGCGTTCTTCTCGAGGCTCGCGCGCGCGGCGTTCATGTAGGCCGGGAAGTAATCGGCCGGGGTGTCGTGCAGGATCACGCCCTGATTGTCGACGAGATCCTTCAGCGCCTTGCCGTTCTCCCAGATCCGGTAGGACATGGCCTTCGACAGCGAGGCGTTGGCGGCAACCTCGAGCGCCTTCTTCTCGTGATCGCTGAGCGCGTTGTAGACGTCGCCGTTGATGTAGAGGTCGGCGTTGACGACGACCTGGTGCAGGCCCTGCAGGTAGTAGTGCTTGAGGACCTTCTGGAAGCCGAAGACCGAGTCGGGCTTCGGGCAGCACCACTCGGCGGCGTCGATCGTGCCTTTCTCCAGCGCCGGCAGGATGTCGCCGCCACCCATGGCGACCGCGGCCACGCCGATGTCCTGGTAGGTCTGGCCGGGGATGCCCGGCGGGGCGCGGAAGCGGTACTTGCGGAAGTCGTCCATGGACGCGATCGGCTCCTTGAACCAGCCGAGCGCCTCGGGGCCAACGGGCTGCAGCATGAAGCCCTTCACGTTCACGCCCATCTCGTCCCAAAGCTGGTCGTAGAGCTCTTTGCCGCCGCCGTACTGGAACCACGACAGGAAGGCGATGTTGTCGATGCCGACGCCGGCGCCGGCGACCGGCGAGCCGAAGAGCATCGCGGCGGGGTGCTTGCCCGACCAGTAGTGGGTCCAGGCGAAGCCGCCCTCGATCAGCCCGGCATCGACCGCGTCGAGCGTCTCGGCCACGCCGACGACAGCGCCGGCGGGCAGGATCTCGAACTTCAGCGAGCCGTTGGTCAGCGCCTCGACGTCGTTGGCGAATTCCTGCAGCATCACGACTTCGTCGGCGCTCGCCGGGATCACCGACTGCACGCGGATCACGGTCTCGGCCATCGCGGCCGAGGCCATGAGCGCAAGAGCAGCCGCCCCGGACGCTAGGGTTTTCAGTTTGAACATGGTTATCCTCCCTTTGTTCGTTGCCCTCTGATGTTCATCGTGTCCGCCAGGGGACGAAGGCACTCCCCAGAGACACATTCGCATTCAGGCCGGTCCGGAAGCCTCCGTCCGCTCAAGGCGCGATTTTGCGTCCAGACCCGCAATCGTCATCCGCGCGCGTCCTCCAGAATGAGATCGCTCGCCTTCTCGCCGATCATGATGGCCGGTGCATTCGTGTTCCCGCTGGTGATCCGCGGCATGATCGAGGCGTCCGCCACACGCAGCCCGGCGATTCCGCGGACGCGCAGGCGCGGGTCCACCACCGCCGTCGCGTCGGTGCCCATCTTACAGGTGCCTGTGGGGTGATAGATCGTCACCGCCGTGCGCCGCGCCCAGTCGAGCGTCGCTTCCTCGTCGTCGCAGGCGACTTCCGCCCCGGGCGCGTGTTCTTCCAAAATGTACGACTTCAGCGGCTCGTGCCCGGCGATGCGCCGGGCGATCTGGATGCCCTTCACGATGGTGCGGCAGTCGGTGTCGGTCGCCAGGTAGTTCGGATGGATTGCCGGGTGGTCGTCCATGTTCGCCGACCTCAGAGTCAGGTGCCCGCTGCTCTCGGGGCGGAGCTGCAGGACCGAGGCGGTGAAGGCCGAGAACGGGTGCACGCCCTCGCTCGGGCTATCCGCGCTGAAGGGCTGGATGTGGAACTGGATGTCCGGCGTCTCGAGATGCGCCTCGGTCTTCAGGAAGCCGGTGCCGAGGCTTGCCGCCATGGTCATCGGCCCGCGCTGAGTCAGTGCGTATTGCACAGCGATCATCGCCTTCTTCACGAGGCTGTCGGTCTCGACGTTGATGGTGCTGAGATCGGTCTTGAAGACCGGCCGCGCCTGCAGGTGGTCCTGGAGGTTCTTGCCGACGCCCGGAAGCCCGGCCTGCATCTCGATCCCGTGCGGGCGGATCTCCTCGGGGTCGCCCACGCCCGACAGCATCAGGATCTGCGGTGAGCCGATGGCGCCGGCCGACAGGATCACCTCGCCGCGCGCGCGGATATCGGTCGTCGCCCCATTGAGGCGGACCCGAACGCCGACCGCCGTCCGGTCCTCGATCAGAATCTTTTCGGCCTGCGCGTTCGTCAGCACCGTCAGGTTCTTCCGCCCGCGCGCCGGCTTCAGGTAGGCCACCGCCGAAGAGCAGCGCCGCCCCCCGGTCATCGTCAGCTGGAAGTACCCGACGCCTTCCTGGTCATAGTCGTTGTAGTCCTCGGTCCGCTTGTAGCCCGCGGCCTCGGCGGCCTCGATCCAGCGGTCGACGACCTCGCGCTTGAGCCGCGAGGTCTGCACCGAGAGCGGCCCGCCGGTGCCGCGGAGCGCAGTGCCGTTCGGACCCTTCCAGGTCTCGGAGCGCTTGAAATAGGGCAGGACGTCGTCCCACGACCAGCCGGTGCAGCCCATCTGCGCCCAGCCGTCGAAGTCCTGCGGCTGGCCGCGCACGTATAGGAGCCCGTTGATCGAGCTCGACCCGCCGAGGACCCGCCCGCGGGGCCAGGGGATCGACCGGCCGGCGATGCCGGGGTCCGCCTCGGTCCGGTAGCGCCAGTCGGTCTTGGGGTTTCCCATCGTGCGGAAGTAGCCGACCGGCACGTGAATCCAGGGGTTCGTGTCGCGCGGCCCGGCTTCGAGGAGCGCGACCCTGTGCCGGCCATCGGCCGAAAGCCGGTTGGCGAGCGCGCAGCCTGCCGAGCCAGCGCCGACGATGATGAAGTCGAATTCCATTCGCCCCCTGTTTCACAAAAAATGAGACTTTTCTTCTCGATTTTTGCGTGCATGTGAGGCTACAGTGATTCGTGCAGAAAGCAACGCACATTTCCTTCGGACCACCGGATTGATGGCCATGAGCACCCGAATTCCCACCAACTTGAGGACCTTGCTGATCCTGGAAGTGCTGGGAAGAAACGACCAGGCAATGACAGCGACCGAGATCAACGAAAGTCTGGGATTGCCCAAGCAGACCATCCACCGGCTCTGCGCCACGCTGGAACGCAACGGCTTTCTCGCCCGGCAAGGAAAATCCAAGCGCTACTACTGCGCGCGCAGGCTGCGTGACCTCGGGGCGGGGCTTCTGCAGAACTCGCGGCTGCACATAGCGCGGCGGCAGATCCTGCGAGACGTGGCGCGACAAGTGCGCGAGACGGTGAACTATGTCGTGCCCGAAGACGACGGGATGAGTTATCTCGACCGGGTGGAGACCGACTGGGCGTTCCGCATCCAGCTGCCGATCGGCACCCACGTGCCGTATCACTGCACCGCGAGCGGCAAGTGTTTCATGGGGAGCCTCTCGCAAAGGGCGCGGCGTTCGTTCGTGGCATCGCTCAATCTGGAACGGTTGACACCGTCCACGCTCACCAGGGAGGACGCGCTGCTTGACGAGCTCGAGGAGATCGCCGGTCGCGGCTACGCCCTCGACCGGGAGGAATTCATGGAGGGAATGGTCGCCATCGCCGTTCCCGTGACCGACGACGCCGGTCGCTTCGTCGCCGCGCTCGCGTTCCACGGCCCGACGCAGCGCATCTCGCTCGACGACGCGGTCGCTCGAAAGGAGGTTCTGCAGCAGGCCGCAAGGCGCCTGAGCAGCGCGCTCCTGATGACGGACTGAGCGCGGCGACGGACAGGCCCGAGCATGATCGAGCCCTTTCCGGCGAAAGGGGTCAGAAAACGCCCATGCTCAGCCCCGCGGCCAGGGCGGAGCCGAGGTCGCGGCACTTCGCGAGCTGCTTCTCGGCGATCACCTTGTCGGCAAGGATCTGTTCGGGCGTCTGGGCATGCGTGCAGACAACGAGAGGCCGCTGAACTTCCCTAAGCCGCCAGCCCTGGGCGATGCGCGCGATCTGGCGCACCGCGTTCTGTCCATCTGAGCCCGCGCAGACCATCTGGGCATAGGGCCGCCCCTCGATGCGTCCGAGCACCGGGTAGTAGGTCCGATCGAAGAAATCCTTCATCACGCCGGACATCGCAGCAAGGTTTTCCGGCGCGCAGAAGATGTATCCCCCGGCCCTGAGAAGATCCTCGGGCCCGGCCCGGTCGGCGGTCTTGAGGACGGTCGGCGCTTCTTTCGATGCCGCCTCGGCGGCGGCCTCGGCCATCTGTCGGCTGCCGCCCGTCCTCGAGTGATACACGATCAGAAGCTCTGGCATTTCTGAGAACCTACCGCCCTGTTCCGCCGCGGGCTACGGGGGGGGACAACGCGGCGAACAACCCGCGTGCAGGAAGGAGATTTGCCCGTTCACGCAGCGCATGCCTCTTGCTCAAGCGTGACACCAGGTCGGACGCGCTTCGGGCCGAGCCGGTGGGCCGTCTCGCCGAGCGCGCCTGGAGCAATCGGTAGCTAGCGCTGTGACGCGGGCTCGGGAGGCGCGGCCGTGGTCGCGCGAACCACCAGACGCGCGGGAACCAGGCTGCTGCTCACCGGCGTCTCGGGGTCGTTGATGCGCTCGATCAACGTTCGGGCGAGCTTGCGGCCGAGCTGGTAGGGGGAGACCGCCAGCGTCGTGAGCGGCGGCGTGGCGATGGCGGCATCCTGAACGTCGTCGAAGCCGATGACCGAGACGTCCCGCCCAGCCACGAGACCGAGGCGCGCCAGCGCCGCGCAGGCCCCGAGCGCGGCCATGTCGCCGTTCGAGACCAGTGCCGTCACCTCGGGATGCACCTGGCGAAGGGCAACCATCGCGTCCATCGCCGCGAGTTTGACATCGGGGGCGTCCCAGACCACCGGCGGGCCGAGGCCACGCTCGGCCATCGCCCGGAGATAGCCGGCGACGCGCTCGCGCCGCACCGGGCTTTCCGCGAGGCCGCAGAAATAGGCGATCCGGCGATGGCCCAGATCGGCAAGGTAGTGCGTCGCCGTCGCCGTTGCAGCCTTGTTCTCGATGCCGACGTGGTCGAAGGAGCCCGACGGGGCCCGACGGAGGAAGGTGACCGTGGGCAGGCGCTGGGTGCGCAGCAGCTCGCAGGTCTCGCGTGGCGTATCGACGGCCGGGACCCAGAGCAACCCCGCACGCGCATTGCGGATGAACACCTCGAGGTCGCGGCGCTGCTTGGCCGCGTCGTCCCGCGAGTCGAGCACCGAGACGAGGAAACCCTGGGTCTCGAGCAGGTCGCTGATGCCGCTGATGACTTCGGCGTTGAAGGGGTTGGCGATCTGGTGGATGAGCAGGCCGATCTCGCGGGTCTGGCCGGAGCGCATGGCGGCTGCGCGGCCGTCGGGCACGTAGTTGAGCCGGGCCGCCGCCAGCAGCACCTTCTTGCGGGTCTCCTCCGAGATCCGCCCCGCGCCGCGCATGACCTGGCTCACCGTGGCCGGCGATACGCCGGCCTCGCGTGCGACGGTCTCGAGCTTCGGTTTCTCGGTCATCGGCCAGAGCGTCTTGGTACTGCGTTATATCAAACAATGACCCGCAGCGCGGCAGTTTTCAAGCGATTTACGCGAGTCGCTAGTGTTTCATGGGCGCGCACGGCGCAAAATTCCTTGACGCTTGGTATAACGTAGCATCATTCTTCACCAGTAAGAAGGCGATTCGGGGGGCGCTACGGGTCGGCGGGCAACAGGTGGCCGCGATCCGGCGAGCTTCTCAGAGATTTCCACAGCAACGGGCGGCAGAACCTCCGCCGCGACACTGACCAGGGAGAGAGACATGACACTCAAGCGGACACTTTCCGGGGCGGCCTCGGCGCTGGCCTTCGTCGTCGTGGCGGGCACCGCCTCGGCCGATATCCTGTTTTGGTCGACCCAGGCCAAGCCGGTCGAGGAGACCCAGGCGATGCGCGAGCAGGTGCTCTCGGGCTTCGGCGAGGCGGTGGACTACCAGGCCAACGACGGCGGCCCCTGGCTCACGCGCCTCAGTGCCGAGCTCGAGGCCGGCTCGGGCACGATCGGGCTTCTCGGCGCGCTGCACGGGGACTTCTCGGCGATGGATCCCGAGAAGCTCGTCGACGTCGACGGCGTCGACCTCGGCGGCGTGGCGGTGAACGCGACCTTCTCGGAGCTCGCCAAGCTCGGCACCGGCAACATGCAATACCTGCCCTGGATGCAGGCCACCTACATCATGGCGGCGAACAAGAAGGCGCTGGAGCACCTGCCCGCGGGCGCCGACATCAACGCGCTGAGCTACGACCAGCTCATCGAGTGGGCGGCAAATGTCGAGGCCGCGACAGGCGAGAAGAAGTTCGGCTTCCCAGCAGGGCCCGACGGGCTGAAGCACCGCTTCTTCCAGGGCTACCTCTACCCCTCCTACACCAACGGCGTGGTGCGCACCTTCGCCTCGGACGAGGCGGTGACGGCCTGGGAGAAGTTCCGCGAGCTCTGGTCGCACACCAACCCAGGCTCGACCAACTTCTCGTTCATGCAGGAGCAGCTTCTGAACGAGGACGTCTGGATCGCCTTCGACCACACTGCGCGGCTGGCCAACGCCTTCAACGAGCGGCCCGACGACTTCGTCGCCTTCCCGGCGCCGGCGGGTCCGCACGGCCGCGGCTTCATGCCGGTCATCGCCGGCATCGCGATCCCGGAGACCGCGCCCGACATGGACAAGTCGATGGCGCTGGCGGCCTACATGATGAAGCCCGAGACGCAGCTCGCGACGCTGCGCGCCACCAACTTCTTCCCGGTGGTCGAGGTTGCTCTGCCCGACGACCTGCCGCCGGCGGTGAAGGCCTCCGGCGCCGCGATCGCCGCGATGAGCGGCGCGCCCGACGCCAACCCGGGGCTCCTGCCCGCAGGCCTCGGCGACAAGGGCGGCGACTTCAACCGGGTCTTCGTCGACAGCTTCGAGCGGATCGTGCTGGCGGGCCAGGACATCCGCACCGTGCTCGACGAGCAGAAGGCGACGCTCGCGGCGATCATGGAAGCCTCAGGCGCGCCCTGCTGGGCACCCGACGCGCCGTCGGACGGGCCCTGTCCGGTCGAGTGATCCGACGCGGCCGCCCTCGCGAGGGCGGCCCCTCGGGACCGGGCTCTTCAGGCTCGGTCCCCACCCCGATGCCAGGCGCCGACGGCGCGTCCAGACGGGAGCGGTGCAATGCACTCGCGGTTCCTTCCATACCTGTTGATCCTGCCAGTCACGCTGTTCCTCGGGGTATTCTTTGTCTACCCCTTCGTGCTGGTCTCGGTGCAGGCCTTCACAAAGGACGGCGCCTATAGCCTGCAGAACTTCCGCGAGGTGTTCGGCTATTGGAAGTTTCCGATCGCGCTGAAGAACACGCTTCTCCTGGCCGTCGTGGTGGTGCCGATCCAGCTCGCGCTTTCGCTCCTGATGGCGACGATGGTCAACAAGATGCAGCGCGGTCGCGACATCGCGCTCTACATCTGGACCATTCCCTTGGGCATCTCCGACCTCGCC
>JBFKAV010000084.1:0-15615 GCA_041621405.1 Paracoccaceae bacterium | reverse complement strand
CATCTCCCTCCTTGCGGCGCTGCCGGCGGCCTATGCGTTTTCCCGATACCGGTTTCTGGGCGACAAGCATCTGTTCTTCTGGCTGCTCACAAACCGCATGGCGCCCGCGGCGGTATTCGCGCTTCCCTTCTTTCAGCTCTATTCCGCGGTGGGCCTCTTCGACACGCATCTTTCCGTGGCCCTCGCGCATTGCCTCTTCAACATTCCTCTGGCGGTCTGGATTCTGGAGGGGTTCATGTCGGGCGTCCCCAAGGAGCTCGACGAAACCGCCTATGTCGATGGCTATTCGTTTCCCAGGTTCTTCGTCACGATCTTCATCCCGACGATCAAGGCCGGCGTCGGTGTCGCCGCCTTCTTCTGCTTCATGTTCTCCTGGGTGGAGCTCCTGCTTGCCAAGACGCTCACGGCTGTCGAGGCAAAGCCAATCGCCGCGACGATGACCCGCACGGCATCTAGCGCGGGATATGAACTCGGCTTGCTGGCAGCGGCCGGCGTTCTCACCATCGTTCCCGGCGCGATCGTGATCTACTTCGTGCGGAACTACATCGCAAAAGGCTTTGCGCTCGGGAGGGTGTGATGATCAAGCTCGCCTGCATTCTCCTCCTTGTTCCGGTCGCCGCGCTTGCGCAGCAAGGGGGTTGGGGCAACGTGGGCGCACAGCAGGAGCAGGCTCTTACCTGGTCGAAATGGTGGACAGAGCCGCTGTTCAACGGATTCTGGATGGCGTGGACGCGTGCGACCATGGCGTTCTTCATCTTCGTTTTCGCTTCAATCGCCGTCATGGCCGTTCTTGAAGTCCGCTCGCCAGGTGGAAACGAACGCATCGGCATCCTCAGGCTGGCGACAACCAGAGGCGACCGGTTGTTCATCGGCCTGCTGGGCTCGGCCTACATCTTTCTGGCCTGGCTGGGACTGGTCGGACCACCGCTCTGGGCTCCTCTCTTTCTAGCTGTCGCGTGGATCGGGTTCTGCTTCTGGAAGGTCTGAACCGGGAGCAACCCGCATTGACCTGCTCGCCGGGCGGAGGAGCAACGGGCTCCCGGCGGCCACAAACGGTGCTGGACCCTGTTCCAGCATAGCCCGGAGACCCACGGCGATGCCCTGGCGAGCTGTGGTATGGTCGGGCGGCCAGCCGCCAGCTTGCTGCACAAGCCATAGCCCGCCCGCACAGGCACACCGAATTTGAACGCAGCCCCGCCTCCACTTTCCATCGCGCCGCTTCTCGCGGTGAATTTCGTCGGTACGCTGGGCTTCTCCATCGTGACGCCGTTTCTGGTGGTGCTGGTGACGCAATGGGGCGGCAACGCCGTCGTCTACGGGATTCTCGCGGCCACCTATTCCTTCTTCCAGCTCTTCGGCGCCCCCGTTCTGGGCAAGATGTCGGACCGCTTGGGGCGGCGGCGCGTCCTGCTGCTGAGCCAGCTCGGGACGCTGGTGTCCTGGGGCGTCTTTCTCATCGCCTTCGCCCTGCCGGACGCCGTGCTGCTCGACGTGGCCAGCCCATGGCTCGGAAGCATCGTCCTGACGCTGCCGCTGATGATCCTGTTTCTCGCCCGG
Source organism: Paracoccaceae bacterium (assembly GCA_041621405.1). Lineage (GTDB taxonomy): Bacteria > Pseudomonadota > Alphaproteobacteria > Rhodobacterales > Rhodobacteraceae > JBFKAV01. Next base: position 14,058 of record JBFKAV010000084.1, on the reverse strand, counting down.
GCCGTGGACGGACTGACCGGCGGCAATGTTTCGGTCGCCAACGCCTACCTCGCCGACATCACCTCGGAGCAGGACCGCGCGAGGAATTTCGGCAAGATGGCGGTCTCCTCCAACCTGGGGTTCGTCGTGGGCCCGGCGCTGGCCGGGCTGCTCGGGGCGACGCTGCTTGGAGAGCTGCTGCCGGTCCTCGCCGCCTTTGCCATTTCCGCCGTGGCGCTGGGCCTCATCCGCTTCGGCCTGGCGGACGTGGCTCCCAGGACGATTACGGCGCGCCTCGAAGAACCGACGCCCTGCGACCTCTACGGGCAGGAGCCGCAGCCCGCCTACGAGGTCAAGTGCCAAAAGCCCGACGGAATCGGCGCGATCCTGGCGCTGCCGAACATGCCCGCGCTGCTGGCCGTGAACTTCCTTGTGATGCTGGGGTTCAGCTTCTTCTACGTGGCCTTCCCGGTGCACGCGGTCGAAGGGCTCGGCTGGGACGTGACAGGGATCGGAATCTACTTCGCGGCGTTGAGCCTGACCATGATCGCCGTGCAGGGCCCGATCCTGGCGCGCGCGGCCGATCGCTGGTCTGACCGGTCGCTTATGAGCTTCGGCGGCCTGGCGCTGGCGATTGGCTTCGCGGCACTGCTCTCGCCGTCGACGGCGATCGTCTATCTGGCGGCCGGGTTGATCGCGCTGGGGAACGGCCTGATGTGGCCGACCTTCATGTCGGTCCTGTCCAAGTCCGCGGATACGAGCCTTCAGGGCGCGGTTCAGGGCTATGCCCAGAGCGCCGGGGCGGTTGCCAGCATCGCCGGGCTGGTTGCGGGGGGCATCGGCTATTTCTGGCTCGGCGCCAGCCTCTTTATCCTGGCCGCAGCCGTCATCGCGACTGCAAGCCTCCTGGCACTCGGCTACCGGCCCCAGAAACCGAAGCAACGGTAGTGTCGGAGTTCACGCAGAATACTGGTCGCGATCGCCTGTTGGGCTTGGTTGAGGTCTGGGGGAACTACATTCCGACCGTCTACGGCGTGGCCAAGGTGCCAATGGCCATGAAGGATTCCGACCCGGAGGCAGAGGCGGCATGGAATGACCGAATGGCCGCAGTTCACGGGCTCTGCGAGGAGACGATCTCGTCGATGGCCGCCGAGGGGCATCTCACGGAGGACCTAACCCCTGCAAAGGCGGTCGACGTGCTCTTCATGCTGATCTCCGTGCGCAACTGGGAGCAACTGACACGAGACCTTGGCTGGACCCAATCGGAATACCTCGCGCACCTGGAGCAATCAGCGCTCAAGCTGCTCGCGCACTAGGCGCTAGTGCAGGCGCGCGCTGGCGAGCCCAAGCACGCGCCTCCGCGGATCCCTCGGGACCACGTGCTGGCGCGCATTGTCAGCATGGCACGGATCACTGGCCGATCAGCCACCGCCGCCCGGCGCGCTACGCCGCCTCCGGCACCAATTCGGAGAGATAGACCGGCAGCATCCGCCGCCAGGTGGGCCAGTCATGGTCCCATTCCCGGCCCCAGACATCGACCCGGTTGGGCACGCCCTTGGCGCCCAGAAGGTCGGCCATGCGCCAGGCCTCGCCCGGGTTCTCCCAGCGCCCTTCGCCGTAGGCCAGGAGGATGAAGTTCTGCCGCAGCCGCTCCAGGGCCGGCCCGTCGAGCCCGGGCAGGTACTGCAGCGGCGAGGCGTAGTAGAAATCTCCGGTGCCGCGAATCTGCATCAGGCTTTCCAGATCGTAGCTGCCGCTCATGCCGATGGCGGCGCCGAACAGCCAGGGGTAGCGGCAGGCGACGGCGACGGCGTTGAAGGCGCCGATCGAGGCGCCGGCGGCGATGATCGCCTCCTCGTGGCCGCCGGCATCGGCGCTGATCAGCGGCACCACCTCGTTGGCGACGAATTCCTGGAACCCGTTCACGAGCCAGCAGCGGTGCTCGACAGTGCCCCAGCGTGCGGCCAGGGCGCGGCCGGCGATGCTGTCGCAGGAATAGACCTTGATCCGCCCGGCCTCGATCAGCGGCCAGACCGCGCCGATCAGGCCCATGCGCTCGACCTCCTCGGCATCGCCGCCGGCGGTGGGAAACAGCAGTACCGGCCGGCCCCAATGGCCCCAGCGTGCGACGCTGATCTCGTGGTCGACGCGAGGGGAATACCACCTAGTGGAATTCTTCATCGCCGGTCCGACCCTCGCGTTCGCGCCACTCCTGCACGCGGTTGAAGAACAGCTCCGTGAACTCGTCGATCTCGTGGGCGGGAAACAGCGCCGTCACCTTCTGCCGGATCGCGTCGCGCATCGTCTCGGAGCCGAAGAACTCGTAGGCCAGCTCGTCGAGATGGCCGAGATGCTTGCGGCAGAAGTCGCGGAACCTGTCGGTCTCGAAGCGCTTGTGCGCCAGCGCGGCGTAGTCCTTGAGCTTCTCGTCCTGGCTCCTGTCGCTGTCGGCGATCTTGAGGAACGGTGCCCAGTCCATGTTCTTGCGCATCTTCCGGCCGCTGGCGGCGCAGAAGATCGACCACCTGAGGTTGGCCTTTATCAGCCAGGGGAAGTGGTAGTGCAGCGAGGTGACCTGGCTGTCCGGGCAGGCGTTGGCGAAGTCGATGGGGTACCAGGTGCCGTCCTTCAGGAGCGCTTCGCAGGAGTTGAAGTCCCAGCCGAAGAAGGCGTTGATCGTGGCGGTGGTGTCCTCGAGCGTCTGCGCGTCCGTCGCCGAGAGGAAGTCAGTGTCCATCCGGTAGCGGTCGTGCAGCGCCGCGGTGGGATCGTAGTTCACCTTGCGGAACTGCGGCCCGAGCCCGACGCAGCGCACGAAGCGCTCGTAGGGCAAGACCGCCTTCTGCAGGTTCATCACCTCGGTGCCGGAGGCGTCGTAGGCGCGGTGCAGATCCTGGGCGTCGTCGATCTTCGTGACCCCGCGCCAGCCGCCGCCGTGATAGGGCTTCATGAAGAACGGGTAGCCGATCTTCTCGCCGATCTCGTCGAGCGAGAACATGCGGGCGTAATTGCGCAGGGTCGCCTCCAGGTCCTCGCTCTTCTCGTAGGCCTTCGGCGGCAGCATCCAGGTCTCGGGCACCGGCATGCCGAGCCGCATCATCGCGGCATAGGAGGTGTGCTTCTCGTTCGACTGGATCGACCAGGGATTGTTGTAGACGTAGAGATCGTTGAGCACGATCGCCTTCTTGATCCACTCGCGGCTGACCGAATACCAGTGCGTCAGCCGGTCGATCACCAGATCGTATTTCACCGGCTGGCGCAGGTCGAAGGGTTCGATGGTGACCCGCTCGCAGTGGAAATCCAGCCGGTCGCGGCCGCGCTTCAGATCGAGCTTGAGCGCATCGAACAAGCTTTCGTAACAGATCGGCCAACAGATATCAGCGCCGAGCGACAGGCCGATCTGAACGGTCCGGTTGGGCATGGATTCCTCCCCCTCGCATGCCGCACGTCCGCGAGCGCGGAGGCAGCCATTCTATTTGTTATCGCGCCAGACCCACATCAGGCCGTCCCGAAGCTGGTCGCGCCAATTGTGCCAATGATGCCCGTCCCAGGCGCTCTTGAACAAGACGTCAACGTCGCGCGAGCGCAAGAAGTCCGCCAGCGCCCGGTTCTCGCGCGCCAGCCCCTCCAGCTCGCCGGTGGAGACGAAGGCGCGCATCGGGGGCGGCTTGGGCGCGCGGTGCAGCGCCCTGACCAGCCGCGCCACCCGGTGGAAGACGGGGTTCTGCCGCTCCGCCAGCTCCTCGGGGTCGAGTATGAACGATCCGGATTTCAGCACCATGCCGCCGAAGACGCCGGGGTGGCGGAAGGCGGTCGACAGCGCGGCAACAGCGCCGAGGCTGGCCCCGAGCAGCACCCGGTCCCCCGGAGCGGCGGCGATGCGGTGCCGCCGGGAGATCTCCGGCAGCAGCTCCTCGACCACGTAGCGCGCGTGGCGGCGGCCTCCCGGGTACTCGCCCATACGGTCCGGGGTCTGGATCAGCGCGGCGACGGCCGGCGGGATGTCGCCGGCATCGATCAGGTTGTCGAGCGAGACCGCGAGGTCGGCATAGGTCATGTAATCCGCGCCGTCGTGGATCACGACCAGCGGGTACGGGCGGGACGGATCGTGCCCCGGGGGCAGGTAGAGCGACTCGGCGCGGGTCTCGCCGAAGGCCGCGCTCGGCACCTCGAGCCTCTCAATGCGGCCTGCCGCCGCGCCCCGCGGCAGGCTCCAGGCCGGGCGCTCGTAGCCGAGCGTCAGGCAGACCGAGTTCTCGCCGAAGGGGTCGCTGGCGCGGTGCGGGTTGCGGGGATCGAGGTGCCAGGCCTCGTGGCCGTCGCGACTGACCGCCAGCTTGTACTCGAAGCGACCGCCGTCGGCGACGGCGAGGCGCAGGTGCCACAGATCGGTGCCCGGTACGCTCTGGAACGCGGCGCGGTCGACACCCGAGCCCATCCAGCGCACAAGTTCGACCCGGTCTGCAGGTCCATGCCAGACGAAGCTCGCCACGCCGGGCTCGAGCAGCGGCGTCTCGACCCCGTCGAGCTGCTCCGCGATCGCCTCTGGCGTTGGCGGTTGGCCGGCGAGCAGCGGCGCGAGCGCCGGGTGGGCAGCCGCAGCCGCGGCGTCCCGCTGGTGGTGGATCTCGGCGTTCATCCCGGCCCTGCTCGATCTGCCGTCCTGTTGTCCGGCGCGAGGGCGCGCCGCTGCGGCGGAAGCGGAGATATAGGCTGCGCGCCCCTGCGGTGCAATTGCCCGCCGCCGGCTCAGGCAGCTGCCGGCGGCGCGGCCGCCGATTGGGTGACCAGCCAGTCGACCACCTTGACCTGGGCGTCGCGCTCCGCCGCGCCGCCGTCCAGCGCCGCGTTGAAGATGCCGAGCTGCCGGTCGGCGCTGGCGCCGCGGCGGGCGATGGTGCTGGCGTGGCGCACCTCGTCCAGGCACCCGAGCGCCTCGGCGAAGGGCGCGAGCAGCTCGACCAGCTCGTCGACGAGCTCCGGGAACGGCACCGACTTGCGCTTGCCGAAGTCGCCGAGCTCGGCCTCGACCCCGTAGCGCATCGCCCGCCACTTGTTCTCGGCCAGGAGGATCCGCCGGTAGTGCCGCCTCCGCTCGTTGTTGCGCCTCAGGTGGCAGAGATAGGCGAGGATCGACTGGTAGAGCGCGGCGATCGACAGCCCGTCCTCGAGCCAGGTGCAGATGTCGCAGATCCGGATCTCCAGCGTCGGATGCTTACCCGAGGGCCGGATGTCCCACCAGATCTTCGAGGGGTCGGAGACCATGCCGGTCGCCGCCAGATCCTCCAGCATGTCGGTCCAGTCGTTCCAGTTCTCGAACACTTCCGGGAAGCCCGAGCGCGGCAGGTCGCCGACGATGACCGGCCGGAACGCCTTCAGCCCGGTGTCGTGACCCTCCCAAAACGGCGACGAGGTCGAAAGCGCCAGCAGATGCGGCATGAAGTAGCTGACCTGGCTCATCAGGTCGACGCGCAGGTTGGGATCGTCGATCCCGGCATGGACGTGCATGCCGCAGATCGCCATGCGCCGCGCCAGCGTCCGGTGCTCGGCGCCGAGAATCCGGTAGCGCTCCATGTCGACCGGCTGCTGCTTGGACCAGTGCGCCCAGGGATGCGTCGAGGCCGCGATCATCCGCATCCCGAAACGCTCCGCCTCGCGGCTGATCACCGTGCGCAGTTCGGTGAGCTCGGCGCGCGCCTCCGAGATCGTGGCGCAGACCGCGGTGCCGACCTCGACCTGGCACTGCAGGAATTCATGCATCACGCGCGGGCCGAGGGCGGCCTTGCAGCTCTCCATGAAGTCCTTCGGCGGGGAGGTGGCGAGGTCGCGGGTCTCGGCATCGACAAGCAGGTACTCCTCCTCGATGCCAATCGGCAGTTTCTCGTCCATGTCCCGCACGCCCGCTTCCTGGAACCCAGCCGCGAGCCTCGGGGCCGGATCGCACGGTGTCAAGGCATGCCACGCGGCGACGCCGGGCCGGAGCCGGGACCCGGCACCGCAACGGGCCGACGCCGCGACGTCGGGAACCCTTCTCGCCCCACCCGATGCAGATCGCTAGGACCGATCTGCACCGGTCGCGAACCCCTTCAGCACATCCTTGCCCGATCGAAGCCGGAGATCGGGGAACAGCCGATCGCAGGCCGCCTCAGGGCGACCACAGGACATGCTCGCGCCGACAGAGATCGTCGGGAACCCGCCCAATCGTCGCGCTCTGGGTGTCGAGGCTCAGCTCCCAGCCACGGCAATGGTGCGAGAAACGATCTGAATGTCGATCCGTCCGCACGCCCTCGCTTGCGCTATTGCCGAGAAGAATGGTGCCGGTGAAGGGACTCGAACCCCCGACCCCATCATTACGAATGACGTGCTCTACCAGCTGAGCTACACCGGCATTCTTCTCTTTCGCGGCCCTACTATGGCGCCATTGGCTACACAAGCCGATAGTCAACTCTCTGGCTTTGCTCGCGATCTGCGGGCGGACCCGCAGGATTCGAATGCGTCGCTCCACCAGCTGAGCCACCCCGGCATGCGGTGCGGGCGTTTATCAGGCCTGGGCCGCAAGGGGTAGCCCTATTTTTCGCGCGCCGCGAGCTCCTCGGCGTCGATCGCCTCGGCCTCTGGCGGTCGCGGCGGCTCGGTCCCGGGCCCGGTCTCCGACCCGGTCGCGTCGGCTTCCGCCACCCGCTCCGGCTCCGCATCCACCACCTCGGGCTCCGGCTCTGGCTTCGGCGCGCCGACAATCAGCGGCAGCATCTGCGCCCCATGCGGCATCGGCGCCTCGCGCTCGGCGGGCTCGCGCCAGCTCAGCGTGTCGAAGCCGGCGCAGTTGTCGCAGAACGGCGCCCAGTCGACCTGGATGTTGTGGCAGGTGTCGCAGACCCATTGCGGCCCGCGCGAGGCGGTGAGCGCGCGCGCCAGCCAGCCGCGCACCACCGCGTCGTCGGCGCCCTCGCCGCGCTCGATCGCGGCCATCACCGTCAGCGTGCGCTGGGTGGGATGCGTCGAGGCGAGGTCGCCCAGCGCGCGGCGGGCGGCGGGGAAATCCTCGGCGGCGATGTTGAGCTCGGCGAGCAGGAGCTTGGTCTCCTCGTGGTCGGGGTTGGCGCCGGTGAGCGCGCGGAACCGTTTCAGCCGCTCCTCCGGGGTCTCCTCCGGCGCGATCTCGGCGAAGGCGGCGGCGAGGTCGGGATGCGGCTGTGCCGCCCAGGCCTTCTTCAGGACGCGGGCGGCATGGCGCGCCTTGCCCTGGGCGATGTAGCTTCGCGCCGCCATCGCCGCGGCCGGGATCAGGTCGGGCGAGAGCCGGTTGGCCTCGATCGCCGCCTCGCGCGCCTCGATCGGGGCCTCCTCGTCGATCACGTCCTTGGCCTCGGAGAGCGCCAGGAGCGCGTCGCGCCGGCGATAGACGTCGCGCGGCAGCGCGCCGGACTTCAGCTTGGCGCCGAGCGTGGTGCGCGCGCCGGTCCAGTCGCCGTCGCCGGCCTGGAGCTTCAGAAGGATGTCCTGCATCTCCGCGTGCCGGGGCTTCAGCGCGAAGGCCTTGGCGGCGAGCTTCAGCGCGGTGTCGGTGTCGCCTTCGGCCAGCTTCTGCTTGAGGATGCCGCGAATGCCGACGAAACGGGTGCGGTCGTCGCCGAGAAGCTTCTTGTAGGCGCTGAGCGCGGCGGAGGCGTCGCCCGACACCTCGGCGGCCTGGGCCTGCAGCAGCGTTGTCAGCTCGGGGCGGCCGAGCAGCCGCTCGGCCCGCGCCGCCTTCGACATCGCTAGCCTGCCCTCGCCCGAGGCGACCGCGAGCATGCCCTCGGCCATTGCTTGGAAACCGCGGCGCTCGCGGTTGCGGTCGAAGTAGCGCGAGATCGCGGTCTCGTCGCCGTTGAGGAAGCGGAACACCGCGAGCAGGAGGCCGAGCGCCTTCAGCGCGATCCAGAGCAGCACGAGCAGCGCCAGGGTGACCACGACGATCTGGAACGGCCCCAGCGTGAATTCCCAGCCCGGCACGGCGACGCGCACGCCGCCGCCGGTTTCCATCAGCATCCCGGCGCCGAGCGCGAGCGCCGCGACCGCGGCGACGAAGAGCAGGATCTTGATCAGCGACCAGAGCATTCCCGACCCCTCAGTTCGCCGGCAGCGCGGCGGCGAGCGCTTCTGCCGCCTCCACCGCCGCCAGTCGCGCCTCGGCTTCGCTGCGCCAGGCCGCCATTTCGGCCTTACCCGCCTCGGGCAGCGCCTCGAGCAGCTCCAGTGCCGCGGCGATCTGGCCCTCGGCCAGCGCCCCCTCGGCGCGCGAGAGCACCGCGTCGGGGTCGTCGCCAGCCCGCGGTTCGGTCGAGCGCGCGCCGGTCTGCGAGCGCAGGAAGGCGCCGATGCGCTGCATCGCCCCGGCGTCCTCGGGCATGTCGGCGCGGATCGAGGCGGCGAGCGCGGCGCGCGCCGGTTCGGGGTAGGCGCGGCGAAGGTCGGCCAGCGTCGGCACGCCGGTGTCGGCGGCGGCGATCAGCGCCGCCGGGATCGGCCCGTCGACCACCTCGGACAGCTCGCTCAGCGCGGCGGCGAACGGCCCGCCCGCCTCGAGCGCGGCGTGGAGCCGCGCCAGCGAGGCCCGCGCTACCGCCGCCCGGGCCGCCGTTTCGGCGGTGGCCTGGATCGCGGCGGCCTCAGCCTCGGCGGCCTCGATCCTGCCGCGGGTTTCCTCGACCAGGGCCTCGATCTCGGCGCGCTGGGCGTCGAGCGCGGCGCGCATCTCGGCCACCACCTGCTCGGCGGCCTCGCTTGCGCCGCCTTCCATCACCGGCGGGCGAACCTCAACCTGGCCGATCCGTCCCTCGAGCACGTCGAGTGCGGCGGAAAGCGCGTCCAGCCGGGCCGTGAGGTCGCCCTCGATCGTGTCGATCCGGGATTCGAGCGCGGGCGTGTCGGGCGCCTCCTGGGGCAGCGCCGCCACGGTGGACGAAAGCCGCGAGAGCTCCTCGCTCAGCGCGGCGCTGTCGGCCGCCTGCTCGTCGAGCCGCGCCTCGATCGGGGAAAAGTCGGGCTCCGGCGCCTCGCCGCGCAGAAGGTCCGGGTTCGAAAGCCAGAGCGCGCCGACGCCCGCGGCAATGGCGAGCGCGCCGCCGATCAGGCCGGCCACGAAGCCGCCACCCGAGCCCTGCTCGTGCGGCGCGGTCTGAGGCGATGCCGCCGCCAGCGGCGTCTCCGCCATGGGTTCCGATACGGCCTCGGTCAGATCCTCCGGCGACAGCTCGGTCGCGGCCTCGCCGGACTCCGGCGATGCGGGTTCGGTGACGGTGTCGCCGGACGGTTCGGCGGCCGGCTCTGCCCCGGCCTCTTTGGCCAGCGCATGCTCGGCGGTCTCGACGTGGGTCTCGCCGGGCCCGGCGGCGTCCGGCCCGGTCTTCTTGCGCGGCTTGCGGGCCGCCTTGGCCGCGTCCCCGCCGGCCGTGGGCTCCGCCGCCGACGCCGACGCCGGCTCGGCCTCCAGGGTGCCTCCTTCCGCCGCCTCGACGACCTCGTCGGGCGAAGGGGTCTTAGAGCTCGTCTTCTTCGCTCGCGCCACCGCCCGACTCCTCCCTCGTGCCGCAGACCCGCGAACCTTAGCCCGCGTTCCCCCCCGCCTTCAAGGCGAACCGGTGAGGCCCTGCAGCACGTCGAGCATCGCCGGCCCATCGGGCCTTTGGGCGACGGAAAGGCGGAGCGGCGCGGGCCCGGCCCAGGCCTCTGCCACGGCCGGGCTCATCGCCGCCACGAGGAGCGGTGCGTGGAGCACGGTGCCGGCTAGGGCCTCGGCCAAGCGCGATGCAGAATTGGGCGAGAACAGCGGCACCAGCACCGGCGCGTCGCGCGCGAGCAGGTCCCGCGCCTCGGGCGAAAGCGGCAGCGCGACCTGGTCGTAGACCACCGCCTCGTCGCAGCCGATGCCGGCGGCGCGGAGCCGCTCCGCCACGCCGCCTCTCGCCTCGCGTCCGCGGGCGTGCAGGAACGGCCCACGCTCGCCCGAGGCGACCACGGCCGCGACCAGCGCCTCCGCGTCCCCGCCCGCCGCGACGGCATCGAAGCCCGCCTCCCGCGCCGCAGCGGCCGTGCGCTCGCCGACGCACCAGGCGCTGCGGCCGCGGCCCTCCGCGCCGAGCGTCCGGACCCCATTCTCGGAGGTGAAGATCGCGCCGGCATGGCCACCGAGTCCGGGCGCGCCCGGCAGCGCGCGGATCTCGGTGACCGGCGCGATCAGCACCGGCGCCGCGGCGCCCATCCGCGCCCGCCAGTCGGCGGCGAAACGCGCCGCGGGCCCGGCCGGGCGGGTGATCAGAAGCGTCGGGAGCGCGGGCAGGGGAACCTCGCGGGCTGTCGGGGCGGGATTGTCTCACCCCGCCGCCGGTGTTACCTGCGCCCAGGTCACCACGCAACCGGCTGCAGGGATGCAACGCACGCTCACCTTCCTCGGCCTCGAATCGAGCTGCGACGACACCGCCGCTGCGGTGGTTCGCCACCGGCCGGGGCAGCCGGCCGAGATCCTCGCCTCGGTGGTCACCGGGCAGACCGAGATCCATGCCGCCTTCGGCGGCGTCGTCCCCGAGCTCGCCGCCCGCGCCCATGCCGAGAAGCTCGACCTCTGCGCCGAGGAGGCGCTGGCACGCGCCGGGGTCACGCTGGCCGAGATCGACGCCGTGGCGGTCACCGCCGGTCCCGGGCTCATCGGAGGCGTGCTCGCGGGCGTGATGTGCGCCAAGGGCATCGCCGCCGGCGCCGGGCTGCCGCTCATCGGCGTCAACCACCTCGCCGGCCATGCGCTGACACCAAGGCTGACCGACGGTCTCGGCTTTCCCTACCTCGTGCTCCTCGTCTCCGGCGGCCACTGCCAGTTCCTCGAGGTCGCGGGCGCCGGGGATTTCACCCGCCTCGGCGGTACTATCGACGACGCCCCCGGCGAGGCCTTCGACAAGGCGGCGAAGCTCCTCGGCCTGGCCCAGCCCGGAGGCCCGGCGATCGAAGCCGAGGCGACGGCCGGCGACCCGACCCGCTTCGCCTTCCCCCGCCCGCTCCTTGACCGGCCCGGCTGCGACATGAGCTTCTCCGGGCTGAAGACCGCGCTCCTGCGCGCCCGCGACGCGGCGGTGGCAAGCGAGGGCGGGCTCCGGCGGCAGGACCGCGCCGACCTCGCGGCCTCGTTCCAGGCGGCCATCGCCGACGTCCTCGCCGAGAAATCCCGCCGCGCGCTTGCCGAGGCCCGTCCCCCCGCCTTCGCCGTGACCGGAGGGGTCGCCGCCAACCGCACCATCCGCTCGGCACTGGAGAAGGTGGCCGCCGAGGCCGGCGCCCGCTTCCTCGCGCCGCCGCCCGCGCTCTGCACCGACAACGCGGCGATGATCGCCTGGGCCGGGATCGAGCGCTACCGGCTCGGTCACGCCGACGACCTCGGGCTTTCTGCCCGCCCGCGCTGGCCGCTCGACGAAGCCGCGCCCGCATTGGTCGGCGGCGGCCGCAAGGGGGCCAAGGCGTGAGCCGCATCGCGATCCTCGGCGCCGGCGCCTTCGGCACCGCGCTCGCCATCGCGCTCGCGCGCGGCGGAGCGGCGGTGAGCCTGATCGGGCGCGACCGCGAGGCGGCCGCCCGGATCGAGGCGACGCGCGAGAACAGTCGGCGGCTGCCCGGCGCGACCCTGCCCGACGGCGTCTCCGTCACCGCCGACACTGCCGCAGCCGAGGGCGCCGACGCGATCCTCCTCACGGTGCCGATGCAGCGGCTTTCCGAGACGCTCGCCGCCGCGCGGGCGCACCTCGCCGAAGGCCCGCTCGTCGCCGCCTGCAAGGGCATGGACCTCGCCACGCTCAAAGGGGCGACCGCGCTTCTCGCCGAAGCCCGGCCGGAGGGCCCGCACGCGGTGCTCACCGGACCCTCCTTCGCCGCCGACATCGCCCGCGGCCTGCCAACGGCGCTGACGCTCGCCTGCGCCGACGAAGCAGCGGGGCGGGAGCTGCAACACCTTCTCGCCACGCCAACGCTCCGGCTCTACCGCACCACCGACACCCTGGGCGCCGAGCTCGGAGGGGCGGTCAAGAACGTCATCGCCATCGCCGCCGGCGCCACAATCGGCGCCGGGCTCGGCGACAGCGCCCGGGCGGCACTGATGACCCGCGGCTACGCCGAGATGCTGCGCCTCGCCCCTGCGCTCGGCGCCCGGGCGGAGACGCTGGCCGGCCTCTCGGGCTTCGGCGACCTGGTGCTGACCTGCACCTCGGAGCAGTCGCGCAACTTCCGCTACGGGCTGGCGCTGGGCCGGGGCGAGCGCTTTCCCGACGACGTGACGGTCGAGGGCGCTGCCACCTCGCGCGCGGTGGCGCGCCTTGCCGCCGAGCGCGGCATCGAGGTCCCGATCACGACGACCGTCGCGGCCCTCGCGGAAGGCCGCCTCACCCTCAAGGGCGCGATGGACATCCTTCTCGCCCGCCCGCTCAAGGAGGAATGACCCTTGCCGCTCTATGCACTGATCTGCACCGACAAGCCCGGGGCGCTCGAGACCCGCAAGGCCAACCGCGAGGCGCATCTCGCCTACCTGCGCGACAGCGGCGTGGTGACCCAGGCCGGGCCGTTTATTGACGGCGAGGGCGGCATGAGCGGCTCGCTGATCGTGCTCGAGGTCGTCGGCCGCGAGGCCGCCGAGGCCTGGGCGGCGGCCGACCCCTATGCCAGGGCAGGGCTGTTCTCCGACGTCCGCATCGAGGAATGGAAGAAGGTGATCTGATGTCCTACTGGCTGTTCAAGTCCGAACCCGGCACCTGGAGCTGGGACCAGCAGCTGGCCAAGGGCGAGGCCGGCGAGGAATGGACCGGGGTGCGCAACTACCAGGCGCGCAACACCATGCGCGCGATGAAGGTGGGCGACCGGGGGTTTTTCTACCACTCGGGCCAGGGCAAGGAGATCGTCGGCATCGTCGAGGTGATCGCAGAATCCCATCCCGACAGCACCGCCGACGACCCGAAATGGGACTGCGTCGACATCAAGGCGGTGAAGCCGCTGCCCCGCCCGGTCTCGCTCGAGCGGATCAGGGAAGAGCCGGAACTCGCCGAGATGGTGCTGGTGAAGAACTCGCGGCTTTCGGTGCAGCCTGTCACCGAGGCGGAATGGCGGCAAATCTGCAGCCTGGGCGGGCTCTGAAGCCACCTGTCGGTTACCCGTGCGCGGCATGCCGGAGGGGCGCTTCAGGGCCCTAGGGGCGGGCCCGGCTACTCTGACGGCGCGTAGATGCTGCCCTCGGTGGCCGACGATGTCTCGAAATGACACGATCGTCGGCAAGATCCTGCCGTCAGCATGCCAGGATTCCGCGACAGCCTGATCTCAGGAAACAATCCCAGGAGACTGGCCCAGGAGACTGGCGATGAAACTCGAACAACTTCGATCCGTCGATCCAATCGCGAAAATGCCGTTCCTTCCGCCCGCCGAGACGCATGCCGAGGATGCCCGCGACGAGGTCATCTGCGAGCTGCGCGAGCTCTGGCCGGATGTAGTCGACCTCGCGAAGCAGCCGGGCCTTCTCTACCGGCTTCACGCCATCCTCAACTGCTGACCCGCTGCGCAGATCGAGCCCTGCCCGGCAACAGTCGCGCGATTGCGTCTTTCCGCATCGGGCCCGAGGCGGTTCGTACTCCCGGAATGAAATGGAGGGCCCCGACCCCCCGGGACCCTCCACCACCCCACGTGACCCCCCGAAGGGCGCACCACACGTGACTTATGAAGGTCCCGGTCGTCCTGACCGTTACCTGCACCCTAGAGACACGGGCGATTCCGTGCAAACGGAAAGCCCTGAAAATCCAAGGTAAACGGAAACGCAACCCGACGCACGCGCGAACGGCGCGGGCGTTCGCGTCGGGTGACGCAGGCGCCGGCTCAGGCGTAGACGCTCTCTTTCCCGAAGTGCTTGACCAGCATGTAGTAGATCACGGCGCGGTACTTGTTGCGCTCAGACATGCCGTAGGTCTCGAGCGCCGACCTGATCGCCGCCATCAGCTCCGGCCCGTCCCTGAGCCCGAGCTTCTTGACCAGGAAATTGTTCTTCACGGTCTCCAGCTCGCTGCCCTGCGTCGCTGCGAT
>JBFKAV010000083.1:0-15654 GCA_041621405.1 Paracoccaceae bacterium | reverse complement strand
GGCAGGCCGGCGCGCGTGAGGCCATTGTAGAGCCACTGCGACAGCGGCCCGGCCTCGAAACCGACCCGCTCAAACGTGCCATCGATCTCGGTCAACACGTCGCAGATGTCCGCAGGATCGAAGTCTTCTACACCCTCGCCGAGGCCAAGATCGTCATCGAGACGTGGCGCAGGCACTACAACACAAAGCGCCCGCACTCATCCTTGGGCTACAGGCCGCCAGCCCCAGAGGTCGTGCAGTGGCCGGCTTCGCCATCCGGAACCGCTTCCCCGGCCACGCCAGCTGTAGCGCCAAGACCCGTCATGCACTAAGATTGAAATCGGACCACCCGATTGGGGCAGGCCAGTCCAGTGCGAGCCGTGAGAGATTCGGGGCGCTCGGCGGGTCGCGTCCGCGGCAGCGTCGCCGATCTGATGGCGACGGCCCATTCTTACGTGGCGCTATCGGAGTCGGCCATCCTGCGTTTCTGACAAGTCAGAGTTGCGACGTGTCGCATGTTGGGAGTGGTGTTGGGACAAATCCAGGTTTGCCGCGGAAATCAAAGCATAATCAACGACTTAAGTGGAAATATTGGTGGAGTCGAGGGGGATCGAACCCCTGACCTCGTCATTGCGAACGACGCGCTCTCCCAACTGAGCTACGACCCCAACAGGCGGGCTATTTGGCGGATCGGTGTTGCGATGTCAAGCATTCCCGCCCCCGCTCCAGCGCGCCGCCCGGGGCGCGCCGGCAGCACCGTCCGGTCGCGCGCGAATGCCTTGAATCCGACGCCGGATCGAGGTGCCGGAGTGGCGGTCGGTGTCGACCTCGTCAAGCCGCGCCTTGCCCTTCGGCGCTGGCGCGCGCATGGCGTCAGGACGCGGCCGGAGCCTTTCCGGCTGCCGCCTATTCGGCGGCCTCCTGATAGGCCTCGATCGGCGGGCAGGTGCAGACCAGGTGGCGGTCGCCATGGACATTGTCGACCCGGCCCACCGGCGGCCAGTACTTGTCGACGCGGAAGGCGCCGGGCGGGAAGCAGCCCTGCTCGCGCGGATAGGCCCTGGTCCAGTCGGCCACCAGATCCTCGACCGTGTGGGGCGCGTGCCGGAGGGGGCTCTCCGCGGCCGCGATCTCGCCGCGCTCGACGGCAGCAATCTCCTCACGGATCGAGAGCATCGCGGCGATGAAGCGGTCGAGCTCGGCCTTCGTCTCGCTCTCGGTCGGTTCGACCATCAGCGTGCCGGCCACCGGCCAGCTCATGGTCGGGGCGTGAAAACCGTTGTC
Organism: Paracoccaceae bacterium; assembly: GCA_041621405.1. Lineage (GTDB taxonomy): Bacteria > Pseudomonadota > Alphaproteobacteria > Rhodobacterales > Rhodobacteraceae > JBFKAV01. The sequence continues at coordinate 14,391 of JBFKAV010000083.1, read as the reverse complement.
GATCAGCCGCTTGGCGATGTCATCGACGGTGACGCCCTTGTCCACGAACGGCCTCGTGTCGACGATGCACTCATGCGCCACGCGGCCATGGGCGACAAGGAACAGGATGTCGTAGCCCGCGGCGAGCCGCTTGGCGATGTAGTTGGCGTTCAGGATCGCCACCTTCGTCGCCTGGGTGAGCCCTGCCCCGCCCATCATCAGGATGTAGCCCCAGGAGATCGGCAGGATCGAGGCCGAGCCCCAGGGCGCGGCGTTCACCGGGCCCTCGGTGCCGCCGGTCTCGGGGTGGCCGGGCAGGTAGGGCGCGAGATGCGCCTTCACGCCGATCGGACCCATGCCGGGACCGCCGCCGCCATGCGGGATGCAGAAGGTCTTGTGGAGGTTCAAGTGGCTGACGTCGGCGCCGATCTCGCCGACCTTTGCCAGCCCGACCAGAGCGTTGAGGTTGGCCCCGTCGAGGTAGACCTGGCCGCCATGGGCATGGGTGATCTCGCAGACCTCGCGCACCGTCTCCTCGAAGATGCCGTGGGTCGAGGGATAGGTGATCATGCAGGCGGCGAGACGTTCTCCCGCGGCCTCGGCCTTCTTGCGGAAATCCTCCACGTCGATGTCGCCATTCTCGGCGGATCTCACGACGACGACCTCCATCCCGGCCATATGCGCCGAGGCGGGATTGGTGCCGTGGGCCGAGGTGGGAATGAGGCATACCCTGCGCTGGTCATCGCCGTTGGCGCGGTGGTAGGCCTGGATCGTGAGCAGCCCGGCATACTCGCCCTGGGCGCCGGAATTGGGCTGCATCGACATCGCGTCGTAGCCGGTAATCTCACAGAGCCTGGCCGAGAGATCGGCGATCATCTCGGCATAGCCCTGGGCTTGGTCCGGCGGCACGAAGGGATGCAGCGAGCCGAATTCGGGCCAGGTCACGGGCATCATCTCGACCGCGGCGTTGAGCTTCATCGTGCAGGATCCGAGCGGGATCATCGCCCGGTCGAGCGCGAGGTCGCGGTCGGCCAGCCGCCGCATGTAGCGCATCATCTCGCTTTCGGCCCGGTTCATCTGGAATACCGGGTGGGTCAGGTAGTCCGAGGTCCGGAGCATCTCTTCGGGGAAGCCCAAAGCGCCCCGGTGCGGTGGCGCGATATGGATGCCGAAGGCGCGCAGGATCCGCATCAGCACCTTCTCGTCGGTGGTCTCGTCGAGCGCGATGCCGACCCGGTTGGTGTGGATCCTGCGGAAGTTCAGCCCCTCGTGGCGAGCGGCGGCGAGGATGCCGGCCTGGCCGACGCCGACCTCGACTGTGATTGTGTCGAAGAAATCCTTGTTCGGATTGACCTTTGCGCCGGCGGCGCGCAGCGCCTTGGCCAGCCGCACGGTGTTGAAATGCACCCGCTCGGCGATGGCGCGCAGGCCGACGGGGCCGTGGAAGACGGCATACATCGAGGCCATCACCGCCAGTAGCGCCTGCGCCGTGCAGACGTTCGAGGTGGCCTTCTCGCGCCGGATATGTTGCTCTCGGGTCTGCAACGAAAGCCGGTAGGCCCGGTTGCCGCGGGCGTCGATCGAGACGCCGACGATGCGGCCCGGCATCGCGCGCTTGTACTCGTCCTTGCAGGCCATGAAAGCAGCATGTGGGCCGCCGAAGCCCATCGGCACGCCGAAGCGCTGCGCCGAGCCGACGGCAATGTCGGCGCCCATGGCACCGGGCTCCTTCAGGAGCGTCAGCGCCAGCAAGTCGGCGGCCACCACGCCGACCGCGCCGGCGGCGTGGAGCCGCTCGATCTCTGGCGTGAAGTCGCGGATGTGGCCATAGGTGCCGGGGTACTGGAACACGGCGCCAAAGACCTTGTTGGCCTCCATCTTCTCCGGCGCGCCGACGATCACTTCGATGCCGAGCGGCGCGGCCCGGGTCTGGATCACCGCGACGGTCTGGGGGTGGCAGTCGCGGTCCACGAAGAAGGCCCCGGCCTTCGACTTCGCCACCCGCTGCGCCATGGTCATCGCCTCGGCCGCTGCGGTCGCCTCGTCGAGAAGCGAGGCGTTGGCCACCGGCAGGCCGGTGAGGTCGGCGATCATGGTCTGGAAGTTCAGGAGAGCCTCGAGCCGACCTTGCGCGATCTCGGGCTGGTAGGGCGTGTAGGCCGTGTACCAGGCCGGGTTCTCCAGGATGTTGCGCTGGATCGCCGGGGGCGTGACGGTGCCGTAGTAGCCCTGGCCGATGAGCGAGGTCATCACCCGGTTCTTTGCCGCCACCTCGCGCATCCTCTCGAGCAGCCCCTGCTCGCTCATCGGCGGCCAGGCGAGCGGCGCCTTCTGCCGGATGCTCTTCGGCACGGTGGCGTCGATCAGGGCGTCGAGGCTCTCGACCCCCAGCGCTTCCAGCATCTCCTCCATCTCGCCGGGGGAGGGGCCGATGTGGCGGCGGTTGGCGAAATCGTAGGGGTTGTAGTCGCTGGGAGTGAAGGTCATGGCGCTACCCGATCATGTCCTTGTATTCGGCCTCGGTCATGTAACCGTCGACGTCGGCCATGTTGGCGGGCTTCATCTTGAAGAACCACGCCTTGCCCATCGCGTCCTCGTTGACGAGACCTGGGTTGTCGGCAAGCGCCGTGTTGACCTCGACGATCTCTCCGTCGATCGGCGCGAGGATGTCGGAGGCGGCCTTGACGCTTTCGATCACCACGACTTCGTCGCCCTTGGAGACGCTGCCGTCGGGCTCGGGGAGCTCGACGAAGACGATGTCGCCGAGCTGCTCGGCGGCGTGCTCGGTGATGCCGACCACGACGAGATCGCCCTCGGGCTTCAGCCATTCGTGCTCTTCGGTGAATTTCATGTTCATCCCTCTCAACGCTTGTATCTGCTCGGCCGGAATGGAAGTTCGGCCACGGTTGCGGGGAGCCGCTTGCCGCGGACCTCGCCCCAGAGTTGGGTTCCCGGCTGGGCGAGCCCTGTCGCCACGTAGCCCATCGAGACGGGGCAGTCGACCGACGGTCCGAAGCCGCCCGAGGTGACCTCTCCCACCGGCTCGGCCGTGTCTTCGGCAGCGAAGAGCGGCGTGCCGCCGCGCATCGGCGCCCGACCCTCGGGCAGGAACCCGATGCGCCTGCGCGCGGGTCCGTCGGCAAGCTCGCGCAGGATGCGCGGCGCGCCGGGAAAGCCTCCCTCGCGCGCGCCGCCCTCGCGGCGCGCCTTCTGGATCGCCCAGGCGAGGTCGGCCTCGATCGGCGTGGTGCCCTCGTCGATGTCGGAGCCGTGAAGGCAGAGCCCGGCCTCGAGCCGGAGCGAATCCCGCGCCCCGAGCCCGATAGGCTCGACCTCGGGTCTGGCGAGCAGCACGCCGGCGAGGCCCACGGCCTTTTCGCTCGGCACCGAGATCTCGAAGCCATCCTCGCCGGTATAGCCCGAACGCGAGACCCAGAGCTCGGCGTCGCCGGCATGAAATACGCCGACATCCATGAAATGCATCGTCTTGCAGCCATGGGCGACGCCGTCGAGCACCGCCTCCGCCGCCGGGCCCTGCAGCGCCAGGAGCGCCCGCCCCGAGACCGGCAAGACCTCGCAGACGTCGGACAGATGCGCCTTCATGTGCGCGATGTCGGCCTCCGCGCGGGAGGCGTTGACGACGAGGAAGAGATGGTCGCCCCGGTGTGCCACCATCAGGTCGTCGAGGATGCCGCCGGCCTCGCTCGTGAACATTGCGTAGCGCTGGCGGCCCTCCTTCAACCCGAGCAGGTCCACCGGCACCAGCCGCTCGAGCGCCGCGGCGGCGTCCTCGACCCTGCCTGAGCGCGGGCGCAGGATCACCTGCCCCATGTGGCTCACGTCGAAGAGCCCGGCGGCGGACCGCGTGTGCAGGTGCTCCTTCATCACGCCGAGCGCGTATTGGACCGGCATTTCCCAGCCCGCGAAGCGAACCATCTTCGCGCCGAGCCGCTGGTGCAGCCCATGCAGCGGCGTGCGCTTCAACCCGGCGTCCGTCAGATCGGCCATCCGGCCTCCCCTTTCCGCCGGCGCTCTCGAAAAAAGCCCGGCATCGTCAAGACGGGTCCGGCCCGCCGTCCGATGCCCCCTCTGTCCTTTCGCCTGAGATCGTTATCCCTTCGGCGGACGTGTAACACGCCTCTCTCCAGAGCTCTCCGCCAGGTCGGTCCTTCTGCCTGAGAGTTTACCGGGGCGGTTGCTCCTTCGGCACCGGGGTTGCCCGGCTTCTCCCTTCCTAGCCATTCCCGCTTAACCGATCCGCTGGCATCCGGGCAAGTCTCTTGCTCCGGAGGCGCCGTTCGGTCAGGGATAGGCGTCATGACCGACCCCTTTTTCTTCGGCTACGGCAGCCTGGTGAACCGCCGCACGCACGGCTTCGCCGAGGCCTATCTGGCGCGGATCTCCGGCTGGCGGCGCGCCTGGCGGCATACCGGCCTGCGCGAGGTGGCGTTCCTGACTGCCGTGCCCGAACCCGGCGCAGAGATGGATGGCCTGATCGCCGCGGTCCCCGGGGCCGACTGGGCGGCGCTCGACGAGCGCGAATGGGCCTATGCGCGCCACACCGTGGGCCATCTGGTCGCCCACGAGGCCGGCCGCGAGGTGCATGTCGAGGTCTACGCCGTGGCGGACGCGCATTCCGCGCCGCCCTCGGTGCGCCACCCGGTGCTATTGAGCTACATCGACACCGTGGTGCAGGGCTACCTGCAGGGCTTCGGCGAGGCGGGGGCGGAACGCTTCTTCGCGAGCACCGAGGGCTGGGACGTGCCGGTCGTGAACGACCGCGCGGCGCCACGCTATTCCCGCGCCCAGCCGCTCGGGCCGTCCGAGCGGGCGTTCGTCGATCGGCACCTCGAGAGGCTCGGCGCCGATCTCCTCGAACCTGAGCGGGTTCGGTGAGACAGAGACCCTAGCCCAGCGCCGGGCGCTTTTGCAGAAGGGCCATGACGTCGGCCATCTCGGGACCGGTCTCGCGGCCGGTCACCGCCTTGCGGAGCGGCATGAAGAGCGCCTTGCCCTTGCGCCCGGTCTCTTCCTTCACCGCGGCCGTCCAGGCACCCCAAGTGGTCTCGTCAAAGGGCAACTCGGGGAGAAGCACGAAGGCCCGCTCCACGAAGTCCCGGTCTTCGGCGTCGACGCTTGGCGCGGCGCCCTCGGCAAACAGGCTCCACCAGTCGTCGATCTCGTCCAGCGCGCCGATGTTGCCCTTGACCGTATTCCAGAACCGCTCGGCGAGGGTCTCCGGCACGCCTGCCGCCAATACTCGGTCCTTGACCCTATCGAACGGAAGCGCGGCAAGAAAGCGGGCGGTCAGCGGGAACAGATCATCCACATCGAACTTCGTGGGCGCGACGCCGAAGCGCGAGAGGTCAAAGCCCTCGATCAGCTCCTCGTGGCTGGTCCTCAGCTCCACCGGGTCGGCCGAACCGAGCCGCGCCATCAGCGATAGGACCGCCATCGGCTCCACCCCCTGCTTGCGCAGGTCGCGCAGGGAGAGCGTGCCGAGCCGCTTCGACAGCGCCTCGCCTTGCGGCCCGGTCAGGAGCGAGTGATGCGCGAAGCGCGGCGGTTCGGCGCCCAGCGCCTCGATGATCTGGATCTGGGTTGCGGTGTTGGTCACGTGGTCCGAGCCGCGCACGATGTCGGTGATGCCGAAATCGGTGTCGTCGACCACCGAGGCGAAGGTGTAGAGTACCTGGCCGTCGGCGCGGATCAGCACCGGGTCCGAGACCGAGGCGGCGTCGATCGAGATCGGGCCGAGGATGCCGTCGTGCCACTCGATCCGGGTGCGGTCCAAGAGGAAGCGCCAGTAGCCCTGCCGGCCCTCGGCGCGCAGCTTTGCCTTCTCGGCCTCGTCGAGCTTCAGCCCGGCGCGGTCGTAGACCGGGGGCAGCCCCATGTTGAGCTGCTTCTTGCGCTTGAGGTCGAGTTCGGTGGGCGTCTCGAACACCTCGTAGAGCCGGTCCATGGCACGGAGCCGCTCGGCCACCTCGGCGTAGCGGTCGAGCCGCGCCGACTGCCGCTCGATCCGGTCCCAGCTCAGGCCGAGCCAGGTCAGGTCTTCCTGGATCGCCTCGGCGTATTCCGGCTTTGAGCGCTCGCGATCGGTGTCGTCGAGGCGCAGGACGAACGTGCCGCCGGCCTTGCGCGCGATGAGCCAGTTGAAGAGCGCGGCGCGCAAGTTGCCGATGTGCAGGTAGCCCGTGGGCGAAGGCGCGAAGCGGGTGACGGTCATCGGAGGCTCTCCTCGAACCCCGACCCTCTTCCACACGCGCCGGGTTTTGTCCATATCGGGGCCCATGATCCCCGATCCCGCCGCCCTCACCGCCCCAGACCTCGCACAGATCGAGGCCTTGGCCGAGGCTGCCCGCGAGGCGCTGCCCGAGCCTTACCGCGCGGCCGCCGGCGCCATCGCGCTCCGGGTCGAGGACTTCCCGCCGGACCACATCCTCCAGGAGATGGAGATCGACGATCCGTTCGAGCTCACCGGGCTCTACGACGGCATCCCGCTCACCGAGAAGTCGGTGATGGACCAGCCCCACGGCCCCGACACGATCTGGCTGTTCCGCCGGCCGATCCTCGACGAATGGGTCGAGCGCGGCAGCGAGCCCCTGGGCTCGCTCGTCGCCCATATCCTGGTGCACGAGCTTGCCCACCATTTCGGCTGGTCCGACGACGAGATCGCCCACATCGACCGCTGGTGGGAATAAGGGTGGCAGCGCCGCCGCCCGCCGCAGGACGATCGGCCGGCCACTGCATGCTCGACCCGGCCATTCGGCGTCGCCCCTGACCGGGCCTGCCGAGGGGGCTGGCGCCCGGCGCGGAGCACTGGCAATGTTACCGCAAACAAGGACTGCCCCCGATGACCCCGATCCTCACAATCACGCTGAACCCCGCTCTCGATCTCGCCACCGAGACCGACGTTGTCCGCCCCGGCACCAAGCTGCGTTGCGGGCCGCCGCGCACCGACCCGGGTGGCGGCGGCATCAACGTCGCCCGCGCGGTGCAGCGTCTCGGCGGCCAGGCCTTCGCGCTGGTCGCCTCGGGCGGCGCCACCGGGGCGCAGATGCTGGCGCTCCTGGCGATGGAGGGGGTCCGCACCGGGCTTCTGGCCGCGCCGGGCGACACGCGCATCTCGCTGTCGGTGCACGACGGGGCGACCGACGCGCAGTACCGCTTCATGCTGCCGGGGCCGGCCTGGAGCGACGCCGATATCCGCACCGCGCTGATCATGCTCGAAGGCGCGCTGGTCGAGGGCGAGTACTGCGTGCTCTCGGGCAGCCAACCGCCGGGGCTGGCCGACGACTTCACGTCGCGCTTCGCCCAGATCTGCGCAGGAAAGGGAGCGAAGCTCGTGGTCGATACCGGCGGCGCGCCGCTGGCCGCGCTTGTCGCCGATCCCGGGCCGGGGGTGGAGGTGCTGAGGATGAACCAGGACGAGGCGCAGGAACTCGCAGGACGAACCTTCGCGTCCTCGCGCGAGACCGCCGAATTCGCCGCCTCGCTGGTGGCGAAGCGTGTGGCGCGGATCGTGGTGGTGGCGCGCGGCGGCGAGGGCTCGGTGATGGTGACGAACGGCACCCGCGTGCAATGCGTGGCGCCGCGGGTGGAGGTGAAGAGCAAGGTCGGCGCGGGCGACAGCTTCGTCGCCGGCCTGACCCTGGCGCTGGCCGGGGGCGATCCCCCTGAGGAGGCGCTGCGTCGCGGCGTAGCCGCGGCCAGCGCCGCGGTGATGACCGAGGGCACGGCGCTTTGCACCAAGGAGGATACAGAGACGCTGCTGCCGAAGTGCCTTCTGCAGCCGATCGAGAGCTGACTCTGGGCCTCAGCCCGGCTCCACCGCCCAGTACGTGGCGAGCCGGTCGATGCCGGCGCGGATCAGTTCGGCCAGCACCGCCTCGTCGATGTCGCCGAGCCGGCGGATTTCGAGGCAGGACTTGCCCATCTTGTGCTTGCCGAGCCGCTCAAGGATCGGCCCGAATTCGGCATAGCCCGGCATGATGTAGACTGAGAAGCCGTGCGCCCGCGGGGCGAAGCCGGTGGCGAGGAAGTCGCCTTCGCGACCGCTCTCGTAGCGGTAGTGGTAGCGGCCGTAGCCGACGATGCTCGGGCCCCACATCCTGGGCACCCAGCCGGTGACCTCGCGGAAGATCGCGTCGAGCCGCTCGGCCTCGGCCCGCTTCGCCTCCGACAGACCGGCGAGGAACGCGGCCGGATCGGATTGGGTAGCGACGGTCTTGTTGGCAGGCATCGGTGGTTCTCCTCGCATGGGAAGTCGGGGGCGAATCCCCGCCAAGACCGAGAGTCTTGCCCCGGCCCCTCGGGGCGCCGGATCGCTGCGCGCTTCATTGACGGCCGTCAATGCGCCAACCGTTCGCCCTGCGGCAAGCTTTATTGCAAACGACATCGACTTCAATTCGCCTGGGGGAGGAGTGAGATGAAGCGTCTTCTGAGTTCAACCATAGTCATACTTGCGGGTGCAGTGTCGGGTCACCCCGCGACCGCCCAAGAAGCGGATGTTGGCGCGGCGCTCTACATGAGCACCTGTGCCACGTGCCACGGCGAAAGCGGCAAGGGCGGCGGGGAGTTGGCCGACCTATTGACTGTGAAGCCGCCGGACCTGACGCAGCTTTTGAAGAACAACGAAGGCGAGTTCCCGATGGGCCAAGTGATCCAGGTCATCGACGGACGCGGCGGAGTGCGCGCGCATGGTGCGCCGATGCCGGTATTTGGCGCGATGTTCCGGCCGGGCGGCGCCGGCCCTGGGCTTGAATACGGAAGCGAGGTCGAAGCACGCGGCCGCACGCTCTCGCTGGCGCTCTACCTCGAGTCGATCCAAGAGATGTGAGGCCCGACACCGGCCGGATACGCGCCCGGGCAGCGGCTAGCTAACGCTTGCAAGGCGGTTTTGCGCAATGCACCGCTGTGACCCTCAGGTCGGGTCGCGCCAGCGGTTCACCATCGGGTAGCGCCGGTCGAGCCAGAAGGCGCGGGAGGTGAGCCGCGCGCCGGGGGCTGACTGGAAGCGCTTCCACTCCGAGCCATAGATCAGCGCCTCGACCTTCTTCACCGTCGCCCGATCGAAGCCCCGAGCGACGAGGTCGCCGACGCTTTCCTCGCGGTCGACGAGGCCCTCGAGGATCGCGTCGAGCGTGGCGTAGGGCGGCAGGCTGTCCTCGTCGCGCTGGTCGGCGCGAAGCTCGGCCGAGGGCGCCTTCTCGATCACCCGGGGCGGGATCACCTCGCCCGCCGGACCCTTCATCCAGGGCCGGTGCACCCGGTTGCGCCAGCGGCAGGTCTCGAACACACGCATCTTGTAGAGGTCCTTGACCGGGTTGTAGCCGCCGGCCATGTCGCCGTAGATCGTGGCGTAGCCCACCGCGACCTCGGACTTGTTGCCGGTGGTGAGCAGCATTTCGCCGAACTTGTTCGAGAGCGCCATCAAGAGGAGCCCGCGCAGGCGCGACTGGATGTTCTCCTCGGCGATCCCCGGTGTGGTGCCCTCGAACAAGGGCGCCAGCGCTTCGCCCACCGCGTCGACCGGCCCGCCGATCGGCACCGTGTCGAGCCGGCAGCCGAGGCGCTGCGCCACTTCAGCCGCGTCCTCGATCGAATGGGCGGAGGTGTAGCGCGAGGGCAGCATCACAGCCCGCAGATTCTCCGGCCCCACCGCATCCGCGGCGACGGTGGCCACCAGCGCGCTGTCGACGCCGCCGGAGAGCCCGAGCAGCACCTTCTTCAGCCCAGACTTGCCGAGGTAGTCGCGCAACGCTTCGACCATCACCCGGTAGTCCTGTTCCCAGTCGTCAGGGTGGACGGCGCGCTCGCCCGGAAGCGCGCGCCAGCCCTCGTCGGTCTCCTCGAAATCGACTTGGGCCACCGCCTCGTCGAAGACCGGCAGCTGCACCGCGAGCCTGCCGCCGGGGTTCAGCACGAAGGAGCCGCCGTCGAAGACCTGATCGTCCTGCCCGCCTACCATGTTGAGGTAGACCAGCGGCAGCCCGGTCTCGACGACTCGGCTGACCATCAGGTTCAGCCTGAGCTCGAACTTGCCGCGGTAGTACGGCGAGCCGTTCGGCACCAGCAGCAGCTCGGCCCCTGACTCGGCCTGGGCCTCGGCCACGTCGGGATACCAGCTGTCCTCGCAGATCGGCGTGCCGATGCGGACCGGCCCGAGCCGGTAGGGGCCGTGGATGTCGGCCTGGCTGTAGAGCCTGACCTCGTCGAAGACGCCGTCATTCGGCAGGTGGTGCTTGAGGATCCGCGTCACGGCCTTGCCGCCCTCGAGCACGTGGAAGGCGTTGTAGAGCCGCCCGCCCTCGCGCCACGGCGCGCCGATCGCCAGAGCCGGGCCCTCTGCGCAGTCGGCCGCCAGCCGGTCGAGGTGCCTTGCAACGTCGGCCTCGAAGGCGGGCTTCATGATCAGGTCCTGGGTCTGGTAGCCGGTGAGGAACATCTCCGGAAAGGCCACCAGATCGGCCCCCGCGTCGCGACCCTCCGCCCAGGCCGCCCGCGCCTTGTCGGCATTGGCACCAAGCGCGCCCACGGTGGCATTCAGCTGCGCGAGGGTGAGGCGAAATCTGGCGATCATCGGCGTCTCTCTGTCCCCCGGGCTACTTAGCAGAACCTCCGGCAATGGGAAGCGCGGGGCGGTGAGCGCGAAGAGCATTGTCAGCTCAGGTGCTCGCCGTTACCCTGACGCCGCCCGCAGTGGATGAGGCAGGCATCTGGAAGGAAACCGCAGTGGTGAAGGCACGGATTTTGGCGCAGGTCAGCGCCGGGGTGCTTCTGGCTCTGGCGACGTTTGCGGGCGGTGATGCGCGAGGCCAGACCGCGGGCGACGTCGTCACCAAGCAATACGACAACGGCGGCGTCTATGAGGGCACGTTCGAGGAGGGCGTGCCGCATGGCCGCGGCACATACCGGCTGCCGGACGGCTTCGAATACAGCGGTGACTGGATCGAGGGCGAGATCCGCGGCCAGGGCGTGGCGCGCTACCCCAACGGCTCGGTCTACGAGGGCGATTTCGTCGGCGGCAAGCCCGAGGGCTTCGGCAAGATCACTTTCGCCGACGGCGGTACGTACGAGGGCGACTGGGTCGACGGGCGGATCGAGGGCTCGGGCCGCATGGTCTATGCCAATGGCGTGGTCTACCAGGGCAGCTTCGTCAATGCGCTGCAGAACGGCGTCGGCACGATGGAAAGCCCCAACGGCTACCGCTACGAGGGCGACTGGGAGATGGGCGTCAAGCAGGGCCGGGCGAAGATCACCTATCCCGACGGCTCGGTCTACGAAGGCGACATGCTGGCCGGAGAGCGCGCTGGCCAGGGCACGCTCAGGATGCCCGACGGGCTGGTCTACCAGGGCGCCTGGGAGGCCGGCCAGATCAACGGGCAGGGCACGCTGACCCAGGCCAACGGCGACGTCTACGAGGGGCCCTTCGTCGATGGCCAGCGCCAGGGCGCGGGGCGCGTGAAGTACGGCAATGGCGACGTCTACGAGGGCGAGTTCGTCGCCGACCGGCGCCACGGCCGAGGCACGCTGAAAGGCGCCGACGGCTTCGTCTACGAGGGCAACTGGGTCGAGGGCATGATCTCCGGCGACGGCACGATGCGTTACCCCGACGGCGCGGTCTATACCGGCAGCTTCCAAGACGGCCTTGCGCATGGCACCGGCACGATCACCTATCCCGACGGCTCGTCCTACGAGGGCGAATGGAAGGCCGGCGTGATCGAGGGCCGCGGCACTGCACGCTATTCCGGCGGGCTGGTCTATGAGGGCGAATTCGTCGCCGGCGAGAACCACGGCCAGGGCGTGATGACCTCGCCCGACGGCTACCGCTACGAGGGCGAGTGGCGCGAGGGCCGGCGCGAAGGCAAGGGCGTGGCGATCTATGCCGACGGCACGGTCTATCGGGGCGACTTCGTCGCCGGTCAGCGCGAGGGCCAGGGCGAGATGACGATGCCCGATGACTTCGTCTACGTGGGCGGGTTCAAGGCCGGCGAGTTTCATGGCCAGGGAACCGCGACCTACGCCAACGGCGACGTCTACGAGGGCATGTTCGTGGCCGGCAAGCGCCAGGGCCGGGGCACGATGCTCTACGCCTCGGGCGAGGTGGCCAGCGGCAGTTGGCAGGACGGCCAGCCGCCTGCGGCCGGCGCCACCGCCGCCGCCCCGGAAGCCGGCGGCAACTGAGCCGTCAGACGGTTTCGCCGTCGGACAGCCGCTTCAGCAAGGCTTCGGCCCCGCGGAGCACGGCCTCTCGGCGGCCTTCGTCCATCCTGTCCCAAGTCCGGTACATCCGGGCCATCCTCGGGTTGCCCTCGAAGCGCCCGCGGTGGCGGTCGAGGAAGCTCCAGTAGAGCAGGTTGAAGGGGCAGGCATTCTCGCCCGTCTTCGCCTTCACGTCGTAGGCGCAGGATTTGCAGTAGTCCGACATCCGGTCGAGGTAGGCCCCCGAGGAGACGTAGGGTTTCGAGCCCACGACTCCGCCATCGGCGAACTGGCTCATGCCGACGGTGTTCGGCGCCTCGACCCATTCGTAGGCGTCGGCGTAGACCGCCAGAAACCACTCGTGCACTTCGTTCGGGTTCACGCCTGCGAGCAGCGCGAAGTTGCCGGTGACCATAAGGCGCTGGATGTGGTGGGCGTAGGCCTCCTCGCGGGTCTGTTCGACCGCCTTGGCGACGCAATGCATCCTGGTCTCGGCGCCCCAGTAGAGGGCTGGCAGCTTCCGCTGGTGATTCAGCGCGTTGCGGCGCGGGTAGTCGGGGCCTTCGAGGAAGTAGATGCCGCGGACGAACTCGCGCCAGCCGAGGATCTGGCGGATGAACCCCTCGGCGGCGTTGATCGGGACGTCGCCGGCCTTCCAGGCGTCTTCCGCCGCCCGGCAGACCTCCAGCGGGTCGAGGAGCCCCGCGTTGAGGTAGGGCGAAATGACCGCGTGGTAGAGGAAGCGGTTATCCGAGAGCATCGCGTCCTGATAGTCGCCGAACTTCGGCAATGCGTGCTTGACGAAATGCGTCAGCGCCCGCCGCGCCTGCCCGCGCTCAGTGGCGAAGCGGAACGGGCGGAGCGTGCCGAAGTTGCCGCCGAAGCGGCTCTCGACGAGGTCGAGCACCTCCTCGACGGTTTCGTCGGGGGTGAACTCCATCGGACCGCCGTAGTCGACCTCGTCCGGCGCCGGCTTGCGGTTCTCGTGGTCGAAGTTCCACTTGCCGCCGGCGGGCTGGCCGTCCTCCATCAGGAGGCCGGTCTTCCTGCGCATCTCGCGGTAGAAATACTCCATCCGGAGCGACTTCCGGCCCTCCGCCCAGTCGCGGAACTCGGCCTCGGAGAAGAGGAAGCGGTCGTCCTCGAGCTGCCGAACCTTGAGGGGCGTGTCCTCCAGCGCCTCGATGAGGCGCCATTCACCGGGGCGGGTGGCGAGGACCTCCTCGGCACCGCGCTCCTCGGCCCGACGCAGGAGCTCGCCCGGGATCGAGCCGGCATTCCCGGCGTCGTCGAGCCGGGTGTAGGCGACCCTCCAGCCGGCGCGGCGCAGCTCGTCGGCGAACTTGCGCATCGCGGCGAAGACGAAGGCAATTTTTTTCGGGTGGTGCTTCACGTAGGTCGCTTCGCCCGCCACCTCGGCCATCACCACGACGTCCTCGTCGCGGTCTGCCGCCTTAAGCGCCGCGATGCCGGGCGAGAGCTGGTCGCCGAGGACGAGGACGAGGCGGCTCACCAGGGCACCCGCTTGCCGGCCCAGTCGAAGAAGCCGCCGGTGTCGGTGGGTGTCAGGCGGTCGATGACCGACAGCAGGTTGCGCGCGGCCTCTTCCGGCGCGACCGCCGGGTGGCGGCCGAGGTACTTCCGTGTGAGCGGCGTCTCCACGGTGCCCGGGTGCAGCGCGGCGACGATGGCCTTGGGGTGGCTGCGGGCGATCTCGACGGCGGCGGTGTGGATGAGCTGGTTCAGCGCGGCCTTGGCGGCGCGGTAGGAGTACCAGCCGCCCAGGCGATTGTCGCCGATAGAGCCGACACGGGCCGAAAGCGCGGCGAAGACGGCGCGGCGATCGCGGGGCATGAGCGGCTGCGCGTGCTTCAGCACCAGCGCCGGGCCGATGGCGTTGAGCGCGAACTGCGCGGCAAGGGCATCGGGGTTAAGATCGCGCAGGGACTTCTCGGGGCTGTGCGGTCCGATCTCGAGGCCGCCGGTCGCGACGAGGATCAGATCGAATGGCTCCGAGAGCGCCCCCAGCGCGGCGGTGACCGAGGCCTCGTCGGTGACGTCGAGCCCCTGCCCCCTTCGCGAAAGCCCGGTGACGGCGACGCCCCGCGCGGCCAGCGCGGCGGCGAGCCCGGCGCCGATGCCTCCCGAGGACCCGATCAGCAACGCACGCTCCACCCCGCACCTCCGGCGGGTCGACCTAGG
>JBFKAV010000082.1:0-15791 GCA_041621405.1 Paracoccaceae bacterium | reverse complement strand
GCTCCGGCCCTGGTAGAGGATCACTTCGCCCGGGCTTTCGTCGGTACCCGCGATCATCGAGCCCACCATCGCCGCCGACGCCCCGGCCGCGATCGCCTTGGCGAAGTCGCCCGAATACTTGATGCCGCCGTCGGCGATCACCGGCACCGCACCGGCTGCCGCCGCCGCGTCCATGATCGCGGTGAGCTGCGGCACGCCGACTCCGGCCACGATCCGCGTTGTGCAGATCGACCCCGGCCCGATCCCGACCTTCACCGCATCCGCCCCGGCGCCGATCAGCGCCTTCGTCGCCTCGGAAGTTGCCACGTTGCCCGCGATCACCTGAACCTCGTTCGAGGCACGCTTGATCCGCTCCACCACCCTGGCGACGCCTTCGGAATGGCCGTGCGCGGTATCGACCACGACGATGTCGCAGCCCGCGTCGACCAGAGCCTCGGCGCGCGCGAAGCCCGTGTCGCCGACGGTGGTGGCCGCAGCCACCCGCAGCCGCCCGAGCGGGTCCTTGCAGGCCACCGGGTTCAGCACCGCCTGCTCGGTGTCCTTCAGCGTCAGGAGCCCGGTCAGCTTGCCCTTGCCATCGGTGACGAGGAGCTTCTCGATCCGCCGCGCCTTCATCAGGCTCTTGGCCTCGTCCAGGTCGGCAGGCTCGGTCAGCATGGCGAGGTTGTCGGCCGTCATCACCACCCTGACCGGCGTCGCGTCCTCCGAGGCGAAGCGCATGTCGCGATTGGTCAGGATGCCGACGACGTGGCCCTTGCCGTCGACGACCGGGAAGCCGGTGACGTTGAAACGTTCCTGCAGCGCCTTCGCGTCGCCGATGGTCTGGTCGGGCGTGAGGGTGATCGGGTTGTACACAATGCCGCTCACGAAGCGCTTCACCCGGCGCACTTCGTTCGCCTGCGCCTCGATGTCGAAGTTGCGGTGGATCACCCCGATCCCGCCGGCCTGCGCCACGGCGATCGCCATCCGCGCTTCGGTCACCGTGTCCATCGCCGAGGACAGCAGAGGCACGTTCATCCGGATCGCTTTGGTCGCCCAGGTCGAGGTATCCGCCTGCGAGGGCAGCACGGCGCTGGCCGCCGGCACCAGAAGCACGTCGTCGAAGGTAAGCGCCTCGCGAATCTCCATGGTCGGCCTCCTCGGGGAGTCTTCGATTGGCGCTTCCCTGTTTCACGGAGGCCGCGCGAAGGCAAGCCCTATCCCCGGCCTTGCGCAAGCTCGCTCCGCATGCTGAGGGGAGGGACGATGGTCCGGAGCTGAGACGCATGCGAGTCGCGTTGGTCGAGAACACGCGCATGACCCATCACGGCCTGGTGGGGGTGGCGCTCCATGAGGCGGGGCTGATGGTTGACGTCTTCCGCCCCCGTGGGGACGGCCGCCTGCCCGAGACCGCGCAGAGCTACGCCGGCCTTGTCGTCTTTGGCGGCGAGCAATCGGCACTCGACGACGCGCTCCACCCCTACCTGCCGCGGCTCGCGCGCCTGATGCGCGACTGGGGCGAAGCCGGCGGCGCGGTGCTCGGCATATGCCTTGGCGCCCAGCTGCTCGCCCGTGGATTCGGGGCGGCGAACCATGTTGGCGCCGCGCCCGAGTTCGGTTGGAGCGCGCTCCGGCGAACGGCGGCCGGCGCCGACGACCCGGTGCTCTCCGCCGTGCCCGAGCGCTTCCGGAGCTTCCAGTGGCATTCCGACACCTTCGCGTTGCCATCCGGTGCCGTGCACCTCGCCGAAGGCGACGGCGCGGCACAGCAGGCGTTCCGGGTCGGCGCGCGCGCCTACGGGATGCAGTTTCATTTCGAAGTGAGCCGGGCAGTGGTCGGGCAATGGGTCGCCGCGCTGCCGGACGAAATCGAAGCCATGGCGCCGGGCTGGTTGGCCGAGCGCGACGCCCACGAAGCGCGACATGGGGCAGAGGCCGATGCCGCCGGACTCGCGCTGGCGCGGGCGTGGGTAGCACTGCTCTAGGCTCAGGCGATGGCGGCGTTGCTCTTCGGCCCGAGGCTGCCGGCCGCCCAGAGCTTCATCACCCGGTAGAGGATCGGCGGGATCATGAGCGTGGCGCCGATCAGGAGCCCGCCACCGAGGGTGCGGAACGG
Organism: Paracoccaceae bacterium; assembly: GCA_041621405.1. Taxonomy (GTDB): domain Bacteria; phylum Pseudomonadota; class Alphaproteobacteria; order Rhodobacterales; family Rhodobacteraceae; genus JBFKAV01. The sequence continues at coordinate 13,696 of JBFKAV010000082.1, read as the reverse complement.
CTCGCCGCCCTGCGCCAGACAGGCCGAGGCTGCCGCCGCCGCGGGAAAGGTGAAGGCGCCCCAGAACTGGGTGAAGCCCGCGGCGGAGATCCAGCGGGCGAGCCCCAGCAGCAGCGCCAGGAGCGCCAGCAGCAGAAGCGCAAAGGGCCCGGCGATCGCCGCCTGCTCCAGCGAGGCCGCAACGGTGGCGAAGAGCGCCGCGGGCGCGGCATGGATTGCCAGCAGCGGGCGGAGCGGCGGGCCGATCCGGTGGCGCGCGAGATCGAGGAGCGAGACCGCCCAGATCACCCCCGCCACAGGAATCGTCACGTAGAGCAGGCCCGCCGCAAGGCGCTCGCGGCCGAGCGGCACCGCCGACAGCGCTGCCAGGATGAAGCCGGCAAAGGAAATGTGCCAGATCGGCGTCACCACCCGCGCCTCGGGCGGCGCCTCGACAAGGGCCCGCGCGTATAGGAGGGCGAGCACCGCGTGCAGGAAAAGTCCGCCGAACATCAGCGCGCGCGCAAGTCCGGGCAGGTAGGGCACGAGCGCGGCGGCGACGAGCAAGAGCGACAGCGAGCCTGCGGTCACCCCGCCCCGTCCTGGCAATACGCGCAGGTCTTCCAAGATCACGGCGGGCCGGAGCGAAAGCTTGGCGCCATAGCAGAAGGCCGCGAAAGCGAAGGTGAGGACGCCTGCACCAAGCAGCGCCTCGCCGATGCCGTCGTGCAGGCCGAATTCCGCGGCGGCGCGGCGCCAGGCGAGGCCAAGTCCCAGGAAACCCAGGATCGGCGTGAAGATCGCCGGGGGTACCTGGCGGAAACGCCCGGGGCGCGGCGGCGGCACCGGTGGCAGGTTCGGAAGCGGCGGACGGCTCATGGCAGCGTTCTGCAACCTCAGGCGGGGCGGGTGCCACCGGCCAGAACGTCGCAGGTGGCGGCTTGTGCAAACGCCGGCGGGCGACCCGTCCCGCATCGCGACCCGTCCCGCATCGCGCCCCGTCATAGAGCGGGTTCACTTATCCGTTTGGGCCACTTCGGGCGTCGCACAGGGGGCGACGGAGCGCAGATGCCTTCGGATCGCAGGCGCTCCTTCAAGCATCGGCCCCGAGGCCGGCGGCGATCCTGCGCCCAGGGCCGATCGGACGGCCTTGCCTCCCGACCAGCGCCGTCGCCCGCCTGCTCAGAACGGGATCTCGTCGTCCATGTCGGCGGGGCTGCGTTCGCCGCCCGCAGGCGCCCCGTAGTCGCCGCCGCGGTCCTCGACCTGGCCGCTGCCGTCGCGCGGGTCGAGCAGCGTGAGCTCGCCGCGAAACTGCCGCAGCACGATCTCGGTCGTATAGCGGTCCTGGCCAGACTGGTCTTGCCATTTGCGGGTCTCGAGTTGGCCCTCGATATAGACCTTCGAGCCCTTCTTGAGGTACTGCTCGGCGATCTTGACGAGGTTCTCGTTGAAGATCGCCACCGAATGCCACTCGGTCCGCTCCCGCCGTTCGCCGGTATTCCGGTCGCGCCAGGTTTCCGAGGTGGCGATGCGCAGATTGCACACCTTGCCGCCGTTCTGGAACGTGCGCACCTCCGGGTCGCGCCCGAGGTTTCCGATAATGATCACCTTGTTCACCGAACCCGCCATCTGAATCCTCCCGTCGAATCCCGCGTCGTTGCCGTTACCTTACATCATCCGAACAAGGTAAACGGAAGGCTAATGCGCGCAGGTGGCCTCGCCACTGCGGACGCAGCTTCAGATTCCTGACCCTCGCGAGTGCCGGGACCGACCAACCGCAAGAGGGCCGTGCCGCATTCCTGCCCGCAGCCGAACGGGCGCGCATTCCGGCCGGGCGCGCCTGCCCTAGAACTCGGTCTGCCACCAAATGCGGCGGCCAAGACTGGCGCGAAGACCGAAAACCGGTATAGTGTCTGCCGTTCTGGGGGGTTGGAACGAGGGTTGCCCGCCATGTCTTGTCTTGCCGCTCGGGCTACGCTCGTGGCTCTATTGCTCGTGCCCGGCGCTGCCAGCGCTGCTGAGACCGCATCTTCAAAGTCGCGCATGCTGATCTTCGAGTCGCAGACCCGCGTCCTCGACGGCCGCGCCGCCGTCCAATACTCCAACTCCTCGCGCCTGCTCCCGCCGTCGCTCAACATCCCCGGCCGCGAGGGTATTCCCGGCTTCTCGGGCCGCTACCGCGGCGAATGGCTCGCCGTCGCTCGCAGCGCGGCGCGCCGCTACAACGTACCCGAGGATCTCTTTCTGCGCCTCGTGCAGCAGGAATCCGGATGGAACCCGCGCGCGGTGTCGCACAAAGGGGCGACCGGGCTTGCGCAGCTCATGCCCGCCACCGCGCGGCGCCTCGGCGTCGAAATTGACGATCCGCGCCAGAACCTGGAAGGCGGGGCGCGCTACCTGAGGATGATGTACGACCGTTTCGGCAGCTGGCGGCTGGCGCTCGCCGCCTACAACGCGGGCCCCGAGGCGGTTGAACAGCACGGCGGCGTGCCGCCCTATTCCGAGACCCGGAACTACGTCCGCGCCATCCTGGGAAGCTGAGGCCGGTCCACCGCCTCAGGTCAAGAGGGTCACCCCGGGAACCTCGGTGATCGCCACAAGATCGGCTTCATAGGCGCGCGTCATCGCCTCCACCAGATCTTCTGTCCAACCGGGCAGATCGATCTCCATCTCGAGCTTGTCTGGGCGGCCGAACTTCTCGAGAAATGCGGCCACGGCACGGCGCCGGCGCGCATCGCTTGCCGGAGGATGGTCTGCGAAATAGGACTGCATCCGCTTCAACCCTTCAGGCGCCATCAGCTGCCCCCAAAAATCGCCGAGGTTCGACAGCTGCGTGTCCGGATCGTGCCCCGCGATCGCGCGGAGCACTTCCGGCCAGAGCACCGGCAAGTCCTCATTGCACCAGACGGTGATCGGGCTATCCGGAACGGCGTCCCGGATCCGGGCGACCATCTCCGACCAAGCCAGGCGGGCCGGGTCGGTGGCGCCAATGAAGCTCTCGTACTCCGATGGCTGCACCGCCTCGTACAATGCGGGCACGAAGGTCGCCGGGTTCCGTACCGCGAGGAAGAACGATACCTCGTTGTCGGGGAAGATGTGCCTCAGCCTCCGGGCGCGCTCTCCTGCCATCGGATAAATCTTGCCCGGCCCCAGCGCCTGCGGCCGCAGGCAGAAGAAGTTCTCGTTGCAGAACACCACGCGCTTCGGATCATCCATCGCCATCAGGCCGTCGAGGATCAGGTCCTGCATCTCCCGATTGGCCTTCTTGCCCCCGAGCCGGTTCATCAGGTCACGGAAGATGTAGCGGTACTGGCGCGGCCAGGGCACGACGATCTGCTCTTTGGCCAGCACCGCGCGGTTCTTCAGCAGGGTGCGCGGGATGCGCTCCTCGTCGGTCAGGTGCACGCCGAGGTGGTAGACGATCTTCATGACATCTCTCACCGTTCTTGCGCCGAGAGCTAGCCAAGCCGCGCCCCGAGGTCAAACGGGAGGAGCCGTCGGCGCTGCTTGCCCGGCCTGTCGCAGGCGAGTATGTGGGAAATGTGCCCCTATAGCTCAGCTGGTAGAGCATCTGATTTGTAATCAGGGGGTCGGGGGTTCGAGTCCCTCTGGGGGCACCATTATCATTGCTGATCAGCGTTGGGGTAACAGAGGGGGTAACATTTGACGTCGATTCTGCGACCTACGGGTCGTCCCACTTGATCATGCCTTTCCTCATCGCGATGCAAGCAAAAGGCAGCTTCGGGAATACAGCCCTGCAGCGAGTCGCTCTTCCGGTCTACTAGGGCGGAAAGCGGGCCTTCTCTGCGCCTTGCCTGACCGTCTGCTTGACCGAGATGCCGCCATTCGAGGATATTGTTTTCATGCATTCATATTGGTTGCACGAGGTTTGCGATAGGGTTGGGCGTCTTTCCGGAAGTGCCGCGATCGAGATGGTCGCGATCGAAATAGTGGTCAAGCAAGGCCCACCTCATCGGCGAGCGAGGCGCGAAGCGCGGACTCGTCGAGCGGCTTCCCCGCGAAATGCGCCCACGCGTGGACGCCCTGCCAGAAGAAGAGCTCGTAGCCCGAGATCAGCGCGAGCCCCGCAGCCTCGGCGTCCTTGAGGAACTGCGTGTCGACCGGCGTGTAGACCGCGTCGAAGGCCCATGTCGCACCGTTCATCGCCTCCGCCGGAAGCGGCGTGCCGTCGTATCCCACCATGCCGAGCGGCGTGCCGTTGAGGAGGCCGGAGGCACCCTTCGCGGCGCGTACGGCATCGGTTTCCGTGTCGATGCGCGTTCCCTTCCCCGTCGCCCTCAGCTCCGCGCCAAGCGCTTCGGCCTTGGCGGGGTCATTATCGACGAGGCGGATCTCCTCCGCCTGAAGCGCAAGGAGCGCGAAGGCGAGCGCGCGGCCCACGCCGCCGGTTCCGATCAGGCAGGCGATGCCGGGCGGCGTCTCCTTCCGTGCTGCGCGATAGGCGGCGATGAAGCCCGAGTAGTCGGTATTGAACCCCAGCGGGCCTTCCGGCTCGAACAGCACGGTATTCACCGCGCCGATCGCCCGCACCAGCGGGTCGGAGACGGCGACCTTCCCCGCTGCACGCTCCTTGTAGGGATAGGTCACGTTGATCCCGCGATAGCCGCGCGACTGGCAGGACGCGAAGACCTGGTCGAAATCCTCGCCCATGTCCCTCGGGATCAGCCGGTCGTAGTCGACGACCATGCCGTTCTGCCGCCCGGCCAATCGATGCAGTAGCGGCGAGCGCGACCGGGCAATGTTGTCGCCGATCAGGCCAAGCTTGAGGTCGGGAGCGGCAGTCAAGCTTCAGGCGCCTTTCTTGCTCGATCGGAAGACGAGCGCCTTCGCCCGATCCCAGAGCGGCGTCTGCGAAACGAAGATCAGAATCACCGACACGAACAGGACAAGCGAGAGCGGACTCGTCACGATGCCCCAGAAGAAGCGGCCCAGATCCTCGCGTTCCGAGATGATTGCGCGGCGCCAGTTGTCGTCCAGCAGTCGCGACAGGATCACGCCCAGGATCACCGGCCCCAGCGGGTAGCCGTAGTGGCGCATGAAGTAGCCGAAGACGCCGAATCCAAGCATCCAATAGACGTCGGAGATCGAGTTGTTCACCGCGTAGGCGCCGACGATCGACAGCAGCATGATCAAGGGGATCAGCACGCTCCGCGGCATCTCGACGATCTTGGTGAAGAGCCTGATGCCCGTGAGCCCGAACAAAAGCATGAAGAAGTTCGCCGTGACGAGCGCGCCGACGATGAACCAGAACATGTCCGGCTTGTCGATCATTAGCATCGGCCCCGGGTTCAGCCCGTGGATGAAGAGCGCGCCGATCATGATCGCGGTCACCGCGTCGCCGGGAATGCCGAGCGTCATCATCGGAATGAAAGCACCGCCGACAGCGGCGTTGTTAGCTGTCTCGGGCGCGACGAGGCCCTCTATCGCGCCCTTGCCGAACGGTACCTCGGGAGTCTTCGTCACCCGCTTGGCGTGGTCGTAGGCCATCAGCGCCGCGATGTCGCCGCCGGTCCCCGGCAGCGCGCCGATCACGACGCCGATGGTCGAGGTCTGCAACGAGAGCGGAAGGTGCTTTCTCACCGTCGCGAGCGAGGGCACGATGCGGGTGATCTTCTGGCGCACCGCGTCCTTGTCGACGTGGTGGAGCTGCAGGAGCGCTTCCGAGACGCCGAACATGCCGATCATCACCGCGATGAACGAGATGCCGGACTCCATGATGCTTAGATCGAAGGTGAAGCGCTCGGCGAAGGTCAGCGGGTCGCGGCCCACCGCGCCGATGGCGATGCCGAACGCGCCCGCGAAGATGCCCTTGGCGAGGCTTCCCTGCGAAAGCGAGCCGACAAGTAGGATGCCGAGCACGGCGAGCAGCATGTAATCTCTCGGCTGGAACTTCAGCGCGAAGTCCGAGACGCTGGGCGCGGCGAGCGCCAGGACCGCGATCCCGATGAACCCGCCGATGAAGGACATCACCGTGGTCACGCCGATTGCGGTTCCCGCCTCGCCGCGCTGCGCCATCGGGTAGCCGTCGAGCGCGGTCGCGATGGCGGAGGGTGCGCCGGGGATATTGAGCAGGATCGCCGTCCGCGAGCCACCGTAGACGCCGCCCATGTAGATCCCGATCATCAGCGAGATCGCCGGGTAGACGTCCCAGGAGAAGGTGAACGAGATCAGGATCGACACCGCCATTGTGACCGAAAGCCCCGGGATCGCGCCCACGTACACGCCGGCGAAGGTGCCGACGCCGACGAGCAGCAGAAGTTCGGGGTTGGTGAAGACGGTCAGGAAGTCCCAGAAAGCCTCCATCACGCGGCCCCCCCTCGGAAAAGATCGCGGAAGAACTGGATGAACTCGGCCTCCGGCACGATGCCCGCGGGCATCAGCACGGTGAAGACGATCCGGAAGATCAGCCAGATCAGCACGAGGCTTCCGAGCGAGACCAGGATCGTCCAGCCCCAGCCACGTTTTGCGAGGACCTTGATCGCAAGGATCAGGAAGAGCGCCGAGGTCGGCAGGAAGCCGAGCGGCCTCAGCAGCAGCCCGTAGACGATCAGAAGCGCGGCAAAGATGAGAACGGTGACCGGCATGATGTCCTTCGCGATGCTCTCGGCCCGGTCGAGCGGCAGCTCCGCGGTTCGGAAGACGACAAGCGCCGCGCTGACCACCATCACGAAGGTCGTGGCCATCGGCACCGAACCGGGGGCAGAGAGCGCCTCGAAGCCCGAGATGCCGTAGGCGCTCCAGAGCAAGATGAGGCTGCCGGCGACCATCAGGATGCCGAAGACCAGCTCGCCCGGTCGGCGGAGGTTTTCCTCTCCGCCCGGCGTCGCGTCCGACGTGCCGTCATGGTGTTCGGGGTCGATGTGTTCCATTGCCACCTCCCGTGCCGCTCTCGGAAAAAAATGGCGCCGCGCTTCGTCGGGAAGTGCGGCGCCGGCTTTCTGGGGCGGCCTGTCCGGCCGCCGGTCAGGCCGTCACTCGCCGGGGCGCGCGATGCCGAACTCCTCAGGCGACGCCTTCGTCAGGCCAGCATCCTGCAGAAGCCAGGTCGTGCCCTGCTGCCACTTGGCGAGGAAGTCCTCGGCCTCGGCACCCGAAAGGCCCATCATCGTAAAGCCGCGGTCATCCATAAGCTTGACGAAGTCGGGGTTCTGCGCGCCCTCGGCATAGGCGGCCGTCAGCTTCGCAACCACGTCGTCCGGCGTGCCTTTCGCCACGAAGACGCCAAAGAACGGCCCCCACGGCAGGTAGGTCGAATAGCCGTCGTTGAACGAGGTCACGATCGGCACCTCGGGAAGCTTCGCGTTCTGCTCGACGTCGAAGATCGCGAGCGGCTTCATCGCGCCGGCCCGGATGCCCTCGATCGCCGCGCCGAGAACGGCGGGCATGACGTCGATGGCGCCGCCCTGGAGCGCGGTCAGCGCCGGGCCGTCGCCGTCGTACGGCACCTTGATCACGTCGAGGCCGCCCTCAACGGTTTCGATCATCGCGGTGACCACGGAGGGCAGGCCGCCCGGGCCCGTCGAGCCGAAGCGGACTTCGCCGGGGTGCTCGCCGATATAGGCCATCATCTCGGCATAGTCGTTGTAGGGCGCGTCAGGGTTCGCGACGAGAATCGGCGTGCCGCGGGCGAGAAGGCTGATTGGAACGAAGTCCGAGTAGTCCTTGTCGCCGAGGCCCATCACCTTGTAGAGCAGCGGGTTCTCGGCGCCCATCAAGAGCGTGTAGCCGTCGGCGGGCGCCCCAGCGACTTGGTTCAGCGCGATAGCGCCGACGCCGCCGGTGACGTTCTGCATCACGACCGTACCGCCCATGGCTTCCTCGGCATGGGGCGTCACCGAGCGCATCACGGTGTCGGTGGAGCCGCCGGCCCCCCACTGGATGATGCCCTGGAGTTCCTTCTCGGGGAACTCGGCAGCGGTGGCGGTGGCGGTGAGGGCGAGCGCGGAGAACGCGCCGATTGCAAATCGCTTCATGGATCTCCTCCCAAAGAGTGTTTCTGGCGATCCGGGCGCCCCGGCCGCCTGTTGTGCAACCATCCAGCCTAACGTGCGTAACGTCAAATACCGGCTTTTCGCTCTCGTTAACCTTAAGTTAAGTCGGCGCTCCGGATCTTTGGGCCTTCTTCGACGGCGCGCGCCAGTTCGCGGCGGAACTGCTGGATGGCGTATTCGGCGAACCCCGACAGGACGCGCCCCTTCTTGGTGTTAACGTAGGTCTCGACCTTCACCTCCTCCGCGAGCGACCGCCGGACGAGGCCAGGCATGTAGACTTCCGCCACCGAGAACTCGTCGATCAGCGCGACGCCGAGCCCGTGCCGCACGAGGCTGACGACCGTCTGCGCGAAGCGGCCGCGCATCGTGTGCCGAAGCTCGATGCCGGCCCGCCGGAACGGGTCGGCGAGCAGCGCGCCGTAGGGATCCGAGGGGTCGACACCGATCAGCGGCTCGTCCTCGAGGTCGGCGGCCGAGATCAGGTTCTTCTCGGCCAGACGGTGGCCCTCGGGAAGGATCACCGCGAGCCGGCCCTCGGCGATCTTCTCGTTCTCAATGGCCGCGTTCTGGACCGCCGAGCTCATGATGACGAACTCGCCCCGCTCGAGCAGGAGATAGTCGACGGTTTCCTCGATCTTCAGGATGTTGAGGTCGACGAAGAGGTCTGCGTAGCGGTTGCGGACGCGCTTGAGCACCCGCGCGGCGATGAACTGGGCAATGGACGGCGCCGACGCGAATGCTAGGCGCACGTCCTCGCCTTTCTGAAGCGCCGTAAGGGCCACCTGCAGGTTCTCGACGCCCCGGTAGACCTCGCGCACTTGCTCGAAGACCGCGCTGGCCTCGACCGACGGCGTGAACAGCCCCGCCTTGCGCTCGAAAAGCCTGAGCCCCAGCGATTCCTCGGTGTGCTTGACAAGCCTGCTGATGCCGGGAGCGGAGACGTTGAGCATCTGCGCGGCGCCGCCAATGGTGCCGGTCAGCATCACCGCGCGGATCACCTCGATCTGCCTGAGCGTCATCTCCGGCATCGCGTGCCCCCCTTTCGAAGCTTAACGCAAGGTTAACGGATCGCAAGAACTAGCATTTGACGTTACGGGCTTTCGGGCCGACGCTCGGGGTCGAACAGCTTGCCAGGAGACGGTAACTTGGCCGCGCCGCCGCCCGACCGAACGGAAGTCTGCGACCTTCTCGTCGCCGGTTCCGGTGCGGCCGGTCTCGCGGCAGCGGTGACGGCAGCGCATTCGGGGCTGAGAGTGATCCTGGCCGAGAAGGCACCGGTCGTGGGCGGCACCACCGCCTGGTCGGGCGGGTGGATCTGGGCGCCCTGCAACCCCGTCGCCCGCAAGCACGGGGTCACCGAGGATATCCAAGAGCCTCGCCGCTATCTTGAAGCCGTGCTCGGCAACGATTTCGATGCGGAACTCGTCGATGCTTTTCTCGCCGCCGCGCCCAAGATGGTCGCGTTTTTCGAGGACCATACGGCGCTCCGGTTCGAGCCGGGTCTGCGCATTCCTGACACCTATGGCGATCAGCCCGGCGCTGGGACGGGTGGCCGCTCGGTGATCGCAAGGCCCTTCGACGGGCGTCAACTCGGCGACGCCATCGCGCTGCTCCGGCATCCGATGCGCGAGACGACCTTCCACGGCATGACGATCCAGGCCGGCCCCGACCTCGCCGCCTTCATGACCGTCACGCGGTCGGCGAGGTCCGCCCTCTACGCCGCCAGGCGGCTCGGGCGGCATTTCTGGGACCTCCAGCGCCACGGCCGCGGCATGGAGCTGAGGAACGGCAATGCGCTGGTCGCCCGGCTCCTGAAATCGGCATTGGACCTCGGCGTCGACCTCAGGCCGGGGCTAGGCCTTGCCGAACTCGTGATCGACGGCACCGGGGTGCGCGGCGCCGTTCTGGAAGGCGCTGGGGGCCGCTTCACGGTCCGTGCCCGCCGCGGTGTCGTCCTCGCCTGCGGTGGCTATCCGCACGACGCCGCCCGCCGTGCCGCGACCTTTCCCCGGAACGCGGCGCACCATCCGCTTGCCGTTCCGACCGCAAGTGGCGACGGATTGCGATTGGGCGAGGCGGCGGGTGGCCGGCAGCTGCTTTCGCTCGCCGCCCCCGGCGCGTGGTGCCCGGTCTCGGAGGTCACCTGGCCGGACGGATCACACGGCGTCTTCCCCCACATCATCGACCGCGGCAAGCCCGGCGTGATCGGCGTCCGCGCGGACGGGCGGCGCTTCTGCAATGAAGGCCTGGGCTACCACGACTACGTGCGCGCCATGTTCGAGGCCATCCCGGAGGGGCAGCCAACGGCCAGCTGGCTCGTATGCGACCACCGCTTCCTGCGCCGCTACGGGCTTGGCATCGTTCGCCCGGTGCCGCTGCCCGTCGGCCCGTGGCTGCGAACGGGATACCTGAAAACCGGCCGGACGCTCGCCGGTCTCGCGAGCGCCTGCGGCATCGACGCAAAGGGCCTCGCCGCAACGGTCGACGCGTACAACGAGGCGGCACGGCGCGGAGAAGACCCGGCCTTCGGACGTGGTACGACGCCCTATATGCGCCTGCAGGGCGATCCGGACGTCTCGCCCAATCCCTGCCTCGCCCCGATCCGGAAGCCGCCTTACTACGCGGTGAAGGTCGTTCCGGGCAGTTTCGGCACCTTCGCCGGTCTCAGGACCGACGGCCGGGCGCGGGTTCTCGACGCAGCCGGGACGCCAATCCCCGGGCTATTTGCCGCCGGCACCGACATGGCTAGCGTCATGGGCGGTCACTATCCGGCCGGCGGCATCAATCTCGGCCCGGCCCTGACTTTCGGCTTCATTGCAGGTCGCCAGGCGGCGGGGACCGCACCGTGACCCGGCTACTCTCGCTCGCCCATCTGACCGCCATCGACCTGCCGCCGCCGGCATTGATCCGCGCCGCCGGCGAGGCCAGATTCGACGCGGTGGGGCTGCGGCTGATCAGGGTCACGGACACCGGCCCCGGCTACCCGCTGATGGAGGATCGGAAAGCGATGCGGGAGACGCGCGCCGCGCTCGACGAGACCGGCCTCCGCGTCCACGACATCGAGTTCGTGAAGATCGGGCCCGCGACCGACCCCGTGGCACTGGAGCCGTTTCTCGATGCGGGCGCCGAGCTCGGCGCGGCGGAGGTCATCACGGCGCCCTACGACCCCGATCTCTCGCGACTCGCCTCGCGCCTGGCAGACCTGTCCGCGCGCGCCGCCGCGCGCGGCCTCGGCGTCTCTCTCGAGTTCTTTCCCTGGACCGTCGTCCCCGACCTCGACACAGCACTCGGCGTCGTCACCGAGGCAGGGCCCGACGTCGGCATCCTCGTCGACAGCCTCCACTTCGACCGTTCGGGCGGAAGACACGCGACGCTCCGCGCGATTCCGCCGGGGCGCCTCCGCTTCGCCCATCTCTGCGACGCGCCGGTCGCGCCGCCCTACACGACCGAGGCTCTGCTCCACGCGGGCCGAGCAGAACGCCTGCCGCCCGAAGAGGGCGATATCGACCTGAAGGCCTTCCTCGCAGGCCTGCCGCCCGATCTCCCGCTGGCGCTGGAAGTTCCGATGACGAAGCTCGCCGCGGCAGAGGGACCGGGAGCGGTGATCCGCCGCGCGATGGCCGGCGCGCGGCGCCTCCTCGGCTAAGTTCTGCACTCATTTGAAATCCCAATTGAGTGCAGAACCTAGCGTTCCCACGGGTCCGCTGGGTCACGCACCGAACCGCCCCGGGAGCGGACATCGTTCTGTCTTGCCACCTGCAAGCGCCAGTCACGGAGTTGCATTTCCAGCCCGCCTTTGGGTAGCTGGAATTGAATCAGCCAAGAAGTAGCTTTGGCGAAAGCGATCTACGCAACGATCGCGGCCCGTGCGGGTGTTGGCTCGGCCACCGTCGAGCGCGTCCTGAACGGACGCGGCAGAGTGCGGCCAGGCACAGCCGAGAAGGTGATCCTCGCGGCGCGGTCGCTCGACTGGCCGGGCCGGCTGCCCGAGCGGCATCGCGGCATCTTCCGCATCGAGGTCATCCTGGTGCGCCCGGAGACATCGTTCTTCGCCCTGCTTATGGCGGCCTTCAAGCGGATCATGGCGACGCTCGATCCGTCGATCCAGATTCAGGTGACATTCCTCGACGAGACCGATCCCGACCCGATCGCGGCGCGCATATCCGACCGGACGGTGCGCCGGTCCGGGCTGGTGATCTCGGCGCCGGATCATCCCCCGATCCGCGGGACGCTCGCGTCGGCTCAGCGCGCGGGCCTGCCCATCGTCCAGGTGATGAACCCCATCATCCCGGAGGCCGCGTTCGTCGGTATCGACAACTACGCGGCGGGGCGGATGGCGGGGCTCATGGTGGCGAGGCTCGGCGCGGTCCGGGGCAGCGTCGCGGTGCCGTGCCACAGCTCGCTCTACCGCGTGCACCGCGATCGGGTGCGCGGGGATTCCGACTACCTCACCGAGCATCCGGCCGAGGGCCTCCAGTTCCGATACGTCGCGTTCGGCCAAGACGACAGTGTGGCGGGCGCCCGTCAGGTCAGCGAGGCGCTACGCGCTTGGCCCGGCCTTGGCGCTCGGCCAGAAGCAGCAGATGGGCGTCCTGAAGCCTATCAAGCGGGTCAGGAAGCGCGGCGACATCGCCTTCATCTTCATCACCCACAACGAGATCCACTCGCAGCTCGTCGCCGACCACTTCACTTTCCTCGCGCTCGGCCAGGTGATCGACGCCGGCACCAAAGACGACCTCGAGTCGAGCCGCAAAATCCGAAGCGCGCTTCTAGCGACCGCTCAGGGCCGTCAGCTACCTTCTCTCCGTGGCCGTCGGCACGCGTGGGGCCGCCCGATCGCCTTGAATTCGGGCGGCCACGGCGACGACGAGGGTCTGCGCAAGGCAGATTGGCGCCGAAAGCGACCGAGTGAGCTTGTGGTCGCGCTCCGGCACGGCGAACAGCGTGCTCGCCGACTTCGCGAGCGGCGACAGCGTGCTGTCCGTTATGGCGACGATCGGGGGCTCGACCCGGCCAGCCTCGCCGACGATCGAGACGACTTCGTTGGCGTAGTAGCGAAACGAGACGGCGACCAACGCATCGGTCGGTCGCATCGTCCGGGCCATGTGTGTCGCGAGCCCTCCGGCAGCGTCCAGGCCGACTGCCCTGAGGCCCAGCATGCTCAGCATGTAGCGTAGCAGGATTGCGACGGGCTCGGCACTGAGCTGGCCCGGAACGAAGATCGTTTCGGCCCGGCACAGGGTCTCCGCGGCGGTCGCGAGGTCCTCGTGCGGACGTCTTGCATCACCGCTTCGATGGAGCCGAGGTCTTGAAGCACCATGTCGCGGAGGAAACCGAGATCCGAGGATTCCCCACGGTCCTCGAGATCCGCCTTCAGCGCCTTCGACCGCGCCTCGAACCCCGGGGCAGCCGTTGAGAGTCGCTTCTGGAAGAGCGTCTGCAGTTTCTTTATGCCCTTGTAGCCAAGGGACTGCGCAAAGCGGACGAAACTGGAGGCGTGGATGCCCACGCGCTCGGCAATGGTGATCCTCCACCAGTGAAGTGGTCCGCCGTTATGTTTAGGGAAACGGAAGGATGACCCGCTACCGCGATTTGGACCACCCGGCTGGAGATCTTTCGGGGTTATGGCTCAGGACGGCGGCACCGCGTCTGATCCGTTCATCAGCGTTATCGGCGGGTTGTTCCCGATCGCGCTGTGGGGG
>JBFKAV010000081.1:0-15973 GCA_041621405.1 Paracoccaceae bacterium | reverse complement strand
GCGCGCGATCGGGAGGTCGAAGTAGCGGTAGAGGACGTGGCCGAACTGGATGTCGGCAATCGTGAAGGTGGCGCCGGCGAGAAAGAGATGGTCGCGGAGCCGGGCTTCGGCGATCTCGAGCTTCGCCTCGAGCGTGGCGAGGGCCTTGCCGATCGCCGCGGGGTCGTGGTCCTGCGCCGGGGTTCGGACCACGCGCCAGAAGACGGGGACCGTGAAGGCCATGGCGACGTTGAGCTTCGCCCACTCGGCCCACATGTCGACCTGGGCGCGGAGGCGGGGATCGGCGGGCCAGAAGTCCTCGCCGCCGTACCGGGCGGCCAGGTAGCGCAGGATGGCGCCGGTCTCCCAGATCGGCGGGTCGGTGCCGTCCTGCAGGACCGGCACGGTTCGGTTCGGGTTGAGGCGGAAGAACGCCTCGGTGTCGGTGCCGCCGTAGCGGTGGCCGACGTCGTGCCTGGTGCAACGCAGGCCGAGCTCGCCGATGCACCACATCAGCGCCTGCACGTTCGACGAGGTTCTCCGGCCCCAGACCGTCAGCATCGCTGCCTTCCTGAAGCGGGTACGCCCGCCCGTCAATCCTCCACCCCGGCGAGGATCTCGAGCGCCGCCGCGTGCACCGCCGCGTTGGCGGCGGCGAGCACCCTGCCGCCGTCGAGCGCCGGGGCTCCCTTCCAGTCGGTGACGATGCCGCCCGCCGCCTCGATCACCGCGGTCGGCGCAACGATGTCGTAGGCCTGAAGCCCGGCTTCGACCACGAGGTCGATCTGCCCTGCCGCGATCAGCGCGTAGGCGTAGCAGTCCATGCCGTAGCGGGTGAGCTTGGCGCGGGCCGCGAGGCGGTGGAAGGCGCGGCCCTCGGCTTCGCTGCCGACCTCGGGAAAGGTCGTGAAGAGAATCGCCTCCGACAGGGGCCGGGCGGCGCGGGCGGCGAGCGGGAGGGTTCCCTGCGGACCCTCGAGCCGGGCCTGGCCGAGGCCGCCAAGGAACCGTTCGCCGATGTACGGCTGGTCGATCAGCCCGAGAAGCGCGCCTTGCGCCGAGCGCAGCCCGATCAGCACCCCCCAGGTCGGCGTGCCGGAGATGAAGCCGCGGGTGCCGTCGATTGGGTCGAGCACCCAGGTTAGGCCGCTCGTGCCCTCGGCCTTGCCGAATTCCTCGCCGAGGATCGCGTCCTGCGGCCGCCGGCGGGCGAGGATCTCGCGCATCGCCGCCTCGGCAGCGCGGTCGGCCGCGGTGACCGGATCGAAGCTGCCCGCTTCCTTGCTTTCAGTGGCAAGCCCGCCGGCACGGAAATGGGCGAGCGTGGCAGCACGGGCCACGCCGGCAAGCTCCTTGGCGACGTCGAGAAGCTCGCGGCGTTCGGTTTCACTGAGATCGGTCATCGCGCGCTCCGCAGGGCCGGCGCAGGCCAAAGCGCCCGCGCCGCCCGCTTAGCGCTTTCAGGCGGCGTCGCTCAAGACCCGCGCGAGGTCGAAGAGCCGGCGGCGCTGCTGTTCGGGAATCGCGTAGTAGGAACGAACGAGCTCGAGCGCCTCCTTGTCGGCGAGGAGGTCACCCGGCAGCCCGGGATCGACCTTTCCGGTGTTCTCGAGCCCTTCGAAGAAGTAGCTCACGGGCACACCGAGGGAATGGGCGATGTCCCAAAGCCGGGACGCGCTGACGCGGTTCATCCCGGTCTCGTATTTCTGAATCTGCTGGAACTTGATGCCCACGGCTTCGGCGAGTTGCTGTTGGGTCATCCCCGTCAGCCATCGGCGATGGCGGACCCTCTTGCCTACGTGAACGTCAACGGGATGCGGCATTTCTTTTTTCTCCTGGACTCGTACAAGGCTCACACCACCTGAACCAGGGGGATGGTGACTTGAAGCGTGGCCGATTGCGGCCGCTCCTCCGGCGTGCGCCCTTATGCAGATTTTCATACACGTTTCACGCGAAAAAGCAAATGGCGAGGAACTTGTATGAGGGCTGTCTGACCGGACGATCATGGCGCGGTTGTGGCGCGGCATGTGGCTGCGCTAGCTTCGCCGCGGTGCGGAAATGGGGTGGGAATCAATCGATGCGCGCATTCGGAATCGAGGAATACGGTGCCGAGCCTCGGCTGCTGGAGATGCCGTCGCGCGCTCCGGGCGAGGGCGAGATCTCCCTTGCAATCAAGGCCTGTGGGCTCAACTTTGCCGATCTCCTGATGGCCGAGGGCAAATACCAGGAACGCCCCGAGCCGCCGGTGATCCTCGGCATGGAAGTGGCCGGCGAAGTGCTCGAAACCGGCGCCGGCGTCGAGGGTCTTCGCCCGGGCGCACAAGTTGTCCTTTTCGCAGGTTCCGGTGGTTTGGCGGAAACTGGTTGTTTCCCTGCAGAGCGCGCCGTAACCCTGCCGAAAGGCATGGCTTTTGCCGATGCGGCCGGTTTTCAGGTGGCCTACGGGACCAGTCACGTAGCGCTGGCGCACCGGGCGCGGCTGGCGCCGGGCGAGACGCTCGTCGTCCTCGGCGCGGCCGGAGGCGTCGGGCTTACCGCGGTGGAGATCGGCAAGCTGATCGGCGCGCGGGTGATCGCGGTGGCGCGCGGGGCCGAGCGGCTTGCAGTAGCAAAGGCAGCCGGGGCCGACCACCTGATCGACAGCGAGAGCACGGACCTGCGCGCCGAGCTCAAGGCCCTGGGCGGCGCCGACGTGGTCTACGACCCGGTCGGCGGCGCGCAGTTCGAGGCGGCGCTCCGTGCCGCCCGCCCCGAGGCGCGGATCCTGACCATCGGATTCGCCTCGGGCGAGGCGCCTCAGATCAAGGCCAACCACCTTCTGGTAAAGAACCTCACCGTGATGGGGCTCTACTGGGGCGGCTATTTGTCATTTCGCCCTGAGGTTGTGCGCGGCAGTCTCACCACGCTCTTCGGCTGGCACGCCGAAGGCCGGCTCCGACCGCATGTGAGCCACGTGCTGCCGCTGGATCGCGCCGGCGAAGGGCTGGCGCTTCTTCGCGAGCGCAAGGCGACCGGCAAGGTGGTGGTGACGATCTGAGGCAGGCCCTGCGAACGGGGAACGGTTGACTCGGCCGCGGCCACGAGTAAAAGGCGGGCTTCAGGATTTCACGGGCGGCCCCGCCGCCCCGGTTCGGAGACATATCCCATGGCGAAGCCGACGACGATCAAGATCCGGCTGAACTCGACGGCGGGCACCGGCCACTTCTACGTGACCAAGAAGAACGCCCGCACGATGACCGAAAAGTTCACCGTGAAGAAGTACGACCCCGTGGCGCGCAAGCACGTGGAGTACAAGGAAGGCAAGATTAAGTAACCCGTGCCGCCGCGCGTTCGCGGGCCGTGCCTCCCGGGCGCGGCCTTTTTCTTTTCCGGCGCGGCGCGGGGCGCTATCCTTGGCTGCCATGGACGCGCCCGCGCTTACCCTGCGTACCGCCTCGCTCCGCGACCTCGCGGGCGTCGACGTGCTTCTGGCGCGGAGCTACCCGAAACTGCTGAAATCCGACTACCCGCCCTCGGTGATGGTCACCGCGGTGCCGCTCCTGGCCCGCGCCAAGCCGGGCCTGGTCGCCTCCGGCCGCTACTACGTGGCCGAGGCGCCGGCGACGGGCATCGTCGGCGCCGGCGGCTGGAGCCTGAGGAGCCGTCGGGTGCGGGTGGCCGAGGTGCGGCACGTTGCGGTCGACCCGCGCTACACCCGGCTCGGAATCGGGCGGCGGATCCTCGAAACCATTCTCGGCGAGACCAGACGCGCCGGGATCGGACGAATCGAGTGCCTGGCGACCCGTACCGCAGTGCCGTTCTATCGCGCGCTGGGGTTTGCCGTTCTGGGCGAGATCGAGATCGGGCTCGACGTCGCAATCACCTTCCAGGCAGTGCAGATGGAGCGGCTGCTCTGAGCCGCGACCCGAAGTCCCGTGCTCGTCCCGCGCCGAGCACGGCCCAGATCAGGACGAGAAGGCCCGCGTTGGCGGCCGGAGTCCGCACGACGTCCCAGGACCACCAGCGGTCGCGCAGAGTCTCCTAGCCATCGGGCGGGGCTGCATCAGTCCAGCTGACCACGATGGCATTGATCGGCTGGTTGCCGGGCCGGGTGATGAGCCCAGCGGTGATGAACAGAAGCGCCGCGACAACGAAGGGTGCAGCCGCGTGCCGGTCGCGGCGGTGCAGGAAGGCGAGGCCCGGCGTGCAGATGATGGCGGCCAGGCCTAGGAGAGGAAAAAGAACGTTGAGCCCGGCGACAGCGCCTTTGTGCATCTCGACGAAGGCGCCGGGCGAAAGGCCGCGCGGATCGTAGCCGCGCCAGATCGCCAATGTTCCCCACGCGACCTGGGCCGCGGCGAACAGGGCGACGAGACTGAGAGATGCGGCGAGAGAGAGAGAGAGAGAGAGAGAGAGCGCCAGCCGCGCTGTGGTGCCGTCCCCCCCCGGGGGGAGCCAGACATCCTGCCAAACCCCTCGCCGGCGCGAACGACGCCGCTTCGCAAATAATGCTACGGCTCTGCCGGGTCCTGAGCAACAGAAAGAGGGCCGCCCATTTGGACGGCCCTCTCGGTGTCGCGGTGCCGGCTGCCGTTACTCGCGGTTGCCGAGGAACTGCAGCAGGAACATGAACATGTTGATGAAGTCGAGGTAGAGGCTCAGCGCGCCCATGATGGCGGCCTTGCCCAGCCATTCCTCGTCCATCGCGTGAGCGTGCTGGAGATAGTCGGTCTTGATCTTCTGGGTGTCATAGGCAGTGAGGCCGGCGAAGATCAGCACACCGATCGCCGACACAGCGAAGTGGATCGCGGCCGACTGCAGGAAGATGTTGACGATCATCGCCACAATCAGCCCGATCACGCCCATGATCAGGAACGCGCCCCAGCCAGAAATGTCCCTCTTCGTGGTGTAGCCCCAGAGCGAAAGCCCGGCGAAGGCGATCGCGGTGACCAGGAAGGTCTGGGCGATGGAGATGCCCGTGAAGGCGGCGAAGATCCAGCTGATCGAGAGCCCCATCACCGCCGAGAAGGCGTAGAAGAAAAGCTGCGCGCCGGCTGCCGAGAGCCGCGGGATCAGCGCGCCGAAGGCGAAGACCATGATCAGCGGCGCGAACATCACGATCCAGCCGAGGATGTTGGGCCTCAACGTCATCGGATCGCGGAAGATCGACAAGAGCTCGGCCGAGGAGCCGACCGCCCAGGCAACCAGCGCGGTGAGGAACAACCCCACCGACATCGTGCCGTAGACCTTGTTCATGTGGGCGCGAAGGCCCGCGTCGATCTGCGCGGTGCGGACGCCTGCCGCGCCGGTGCGGATCGCCTGAAAGTCTGCCATTGATGCCTCCGAACTGATGCTTTTGGCCGCCCCGGGGACACCGGGGCGGCTTCAGAAGGCAATATCGGGGGCCGGGGGGCTCATTTCAAGGGATTTATCGGCCAATCTGTCGGCATTCGCGCAGGGCTTCCCCACTCAGCGCAGCCAGTGCGACGGCACGTCCCAGACAGGCCTTGTGGCTTCGCGCCGCGCCTCTTCGGCGGTGATCCCGATGTCGCGCAGGACTTCGGGAGGAAGCCTGGCGAGGTCGTGGCGCTGGCGACGGGCGGCGAACGCGAGCCGGAACCAGGCGAGGAGCCCGGAGGGTCGATGGGCCCGGGCGGCGGACAGGGTGCGGGTCTCGGCGATCTGCATGTCGTTCATCCTTCTTGATTCGTGATGGTTGATACTGCTTCAATCGGAATGCTTGATGTATCTGCCGATTTGTGGTTCATTTGTAAAACGAAACATTTTGGACAAACCCATCAAGGATCGTGATATGGCCCGGAACCTCGATCTCACCGCCCTCCGCTCCTTCGTCGCGGTCGCCGACGCCGGCGGGGTCACCCGCGCGGCGGGTTTTCTGAACCTCACCCAGTCGGCCGTCTCGATGCAGGTGAAGCGGCTCGAGGAGGCGCTCGGGCTCGACCTGCTAGACCGCACCGGCCGGGGCGTCGCGCTCACCGCGGCGGGCGAACAGCTGCTGGGCTTCGCCCGCCGGATGCTGGCGCTCAACGACGAGGTCTGGACCCGGCTCACCTGCGCCACCCACGAGGGCGAAATCGTGCTGGGAGTGCCGCACGACCTAGTCTACCCGCACATCCCGGGCGTCCTGCGGCGATTCGCGGCGGGGTTCCCGCGGATGCGGGTGCGGCTGGTCTCGTGCTTCACGATGGAGTTGAAGGCCGAGTTTGCGCGCGGTGAGACCGACATGATCCTGACCACCGAGGAGGAGGTCGACTCAGGCGGCGAGACGCTCGCGCGGCCGCGGCTGACCTGGGTGGGCGCGCCGGAGAGCCAGAGCTGGCGCAGCCGGCCGCTCAGGCTGGCCTTCGAGGAGGCCTGCATCTTCCGCCCACGGATCACGGCCGCGCTCGATGCGGCGGGGATCGACTGGGAGATGGCGGCCGCGACGATGCAGCCCCGGGCGATCGAGGCGATCGTGAGCGCAGACCTCGGCATCCACGCCTCGCTCGAAGGTGCCTTCCCGCCCTACATGGCGCCGATCGAGCATGGCGGTTCGCTGCCCGAGTTGCCGCGGATGAAGATCAATCTCTACGTCCGCACCGCCGACCGGACCGCGCCGCTCTTGGCGCTCGCCGACATGATCCGCGATGCGTACCGGCTGCAGAAAGGTGCGCGGACGGCCTATAAGCCGGATTCTGTCCGCGGCGTCGCCGCCGCTGGATGACCATTCCTCTCGGCCCCGAGTCGCCTCGGGGCTCAAGCTGCCAACCCGGGCCTCTCGGGCCGAAGCCGCCCTGCGCGCCCGTATCCCCGAAGGGACGTGACCCGCGCGAGGCCCCTATTTGGCATTGCTCCCGGTGGGGCTTGCCGTGCCGTCCCCGTTGCCGGGGCCGCGGTGGGCTCTTACCCCACCGTTTCACCCTTACCCCCGCCCGGAGGCGGAGGCGGTCTGATCTCTGTGGCGCTTTCCCTCGGGTTTCCCCGGCCGGGCGTTACCCGGCACCGTCGCCTCATGGAGTCCGGACTTTCCTCCCTCGCCGATCGCTGCGCGATCTGCGAAGGCGGCCATCCAGCCATCCGCGCCCCATCTACTTAGGCAGGCGCGCATTTGCGGTCAACGGGATAGCGTCGGGCGAGATCGGCGGCGAGGCCGGCATCGGCCGACGAAAGCGGCCCCTCGGCGCCGGGGCGGAAACGCAGCCGGAACGCGGCAAGGAGCGCCGCGGGCGCGGCTTCCGCGGTGTAGCCGAAGCCGCGGAGGTCGGCGAGGAAGGCCGATTTCGCCGCGGTTGATCGCTCCGCCGCCTCTGGCCACACCGAGAGCCCTGAACGGGCCAGCCGATGCCAATCGAAGCGGACGCCCGGGTCGCATTTACGGCCCGGGGCGCAGTCGGAATGGGCGATCACCCGCTCGGGCGGGATCCGGTGGCGGGCGAGGATGTCGGCGAGCAGTTCCTCGAGCGATGCCATCAGCGCGGCGGCAAAGGGCGCATCGCCGGGATTGGCGAGCTCGATCCCTATCGAAGCGGAGTTGACGTCGGTCGTGACGCCCCACGCGGCCTTGCCGGCATGCCAGGCGCGGTGGGCCTCGTCGACGAGCCGAAAGACCCGCCCGTCCTCGGCGACGAGATAGTGGGCCGAGACCTCGTACTCGGGCGCCGCGAGCCGGTCGAGCGCCGCTTCGGGCGTTGGCATAGCAGTGTAGTGCAGGACGACGAGGGAGGGATGGGCGCCGCCGCGCCTGTCGCCGAAGTTGGGCGAGGGATGGGCGAGGATCCTCACCCCTCCAGCCTTACCCTCCCTGGCGGGCGAGCCGGAACGGTGCCGGGTCCCAGCGGCAGGCATAGCCGTCACCGTCGGGGTCGAGGTTCAGACGGTCGCGCTCGGGTCCGCCGGCTTCCAGGAAGGCCTCCTGGGCCATCGAATCCGAGGGGTAGCGGGCGCAGGCGCGATCAAAGGCCGACTGCCGGAACGGATTCGAGCGGCGATACATCTGCTGGCCCACCGGGTGCGAGGTGGCGAGCGCGAAGGCCGCGACATTGGTGCCGTAGTCAATCCCGGTGGCGGCGGGCGCCGGGGCCGGGGCCGGGGCCGGCGCGGGCGCCAGCGCCGAGAGCGGCTCGGAGCCGCCGGCCGCAGGCGTGCCGAGAGCGGCCAGGGTGTCGGCGGCAATGGTGGCACCTTCGCTCGCCGGCGCCGGTGTCGGGGCCGGGACCGGGGCGGCGGCAAGGGCGGTGGCGGGGGCCGGAGAGGGCGGCGGCGGCGCGGCAGCCGCTGCCGCGGCCTCGGCGGCACGGCGGCGTTCCTCTTCGGCGGCCTGGCGCTGCTGGGCCTCGAAGCGGGCGCGGTAGGCCTGCTGCTGCTGATAGAGCGTGTAGTCCTGGAAACCGACGCCGCTCTGCGCCTCCATCGAGGGAGGCTCGCAGGCGGAAAGAGCCAGCACGGAAAGCACCGGAAGGAGATTGCGCATGTCGATGGTCCTGCTCGTTTTGGTTTTGTGCGACCTTACCACCATTTCGCGGGCTTGGAAACGAAGCCCGCATCGGATTCCAGCCGGTGCGCCAGATTGAGCAGCTCGGCCTCCTCCCAGGGCTTGCCGATGAGCTGGAGACCGAGAGGCAGCCCTTTGGCGTCGAGGCCGGCCGGGACCGAGACCCCCGGCAGGCCGGCAAGGTTCACCGTGACCGTGAAGACGTCGTTGAGATACATCTGCACCGGGTCGGCGTCGGCCATCTCGCCCAGCCCGAAGGCCGCCGAGGGCGTGGCCGGCGTGAGGATCGCGTCGACGCCCTGACCGAACGCCTCGTCGAAGTCGCGCTTGATCAGCGCGCGGACCTTGCGGGCGCGGTTGTAGTAGGCGTCGTAGAAGCCCGCCGAGAGCACGTAAGTGCCGATCATCACCCGCCGCTTGACCTCAGCGCCGAAACCTTCGGCGCGGGTCCTCTCGTACATCTCGGTTATGCCGTCGCCCTGGGCGAGCCTGGCGCGGTGTCCGTAGCGGACTCCATCGTAGCGGGCGAGGTTCGACGACGCCTCGGCCGGCGCGATCACGTAGTAAGCCGGCAACGCGTAATTGGTGTGCGGCAGCGTGATGTCGACGATCCGCGCGCCGGCGGCCTTCAGCATCTCGGCGCCATCGTGCCAGAGCGTCTCGATCTCCCTGGGCATCCCCTCCATGCGGTATTCGCGCGGAATACCGATGGTCTTGCCGCGGATGTCGCCAGAAAGGGCGGCCTCGAAATCGGGCACCGGGATCTCGGCCGAGGTCGAATCCTTCGGGTCCTCGCCGGCCATCGCCTGGAGCATGATCGCGGCATCGCGGACGGTCTTGGTCATCGGCCCAGCCTGGTCGAGCGAGGAGGCGAAGGCGACGATGCCCCAGCGGCTGACCCGGCCGTAGGTCGGCTTCAGCCCGACGATGCCGGTGAAGGCCGCCGGCTGGCGGATCGAGCCGCCGGTATCGGTGCCGGTGGCGGCGAGGCAGAGATCGGCGGCGACTGCGGCGGCCGAGCCGCCCGAAGAGCCGCCGGGCGTGAGCTTGCGGTCGTCGACCTTCCAGGGGTTGACCACCGGCCCGTAGACCGAGGTCTCGTTCGAGCTCCCCATGGCGAACTCGTCCATGTTGAGCTTGCCCAGCAGCACCGCGCCGGCCTCCCAGAGCCTTTGGGTGACGGTCGACTCATAGTCCGGACGGAAGCCCTCGAGGATCCCCGAGCCGGCCTGGCTGGCAACGCCGCGCGTGCAGAACAGGTCCTTGATCCCGACCGGCACGCCGCACATAGCCGGTGCGTCGCCGGCCTTGAGCCGTTGGTCGGCAGCGCGGGCCCGCTCCATGGCGATCTCGGGGGTGGGGTGGACGAAGGCGTTGAGCGGCTGGCCGGCATCCATCGCCGAGAGGCAGGCCATGGTCAGGTCGGCGGCCGAGAACTCGCCCTTCCTAAGCCCGTCGCGGGCTTCGGCGATGGTCAGCTCGTTGAGGCTCATTCCACCACCTTCGGCACGGCGAAGAAGCCCTCGCGGGCGTCGGGCGCGTTCGACAGGATTTTCCCGGGATAGCCGCCGTCGGTGACCCCGTCCTGCCGGCGCTTGAGCCGCATCGGCGTAACCGAGACCATCGGCTCCACGTCCTCGACGTTCACCTCGTTGAGCTGTTCCATGAAGGCCAGGATGCCCGAGAGCTCGCGGGCGAGACCGGGCAGGTCTTCCTCGGCCACGGTGATGCGGGCGAGCTTGGCCACGCGGCGCGCGGTGTCGATGTCGATGGACATGGCCCCTCCTTGGCGGGAACGGAGCCGCGTTTACCGCCCCGCCTTCCGCTCCGCAAGCATGTGCCTGCGGTAGACTTCGATCATCCAGCCGAGCATCGCCGCATTGAGGATATGCCAGAGGAAATGCGTGCCGAAGGGCAGAATGGCGCAGACCAGCAGGTCGAGCGAGCGGAAGCAGAGCGTGACCGTGAGGAGCCCCGCGCCGAAGCCGAGGCCGCGCGAGGTGGCGGGCGACCGGTTGCGAAGCGCGAAGGCGGTGGCGGCAATGAGGAGCGGCACCGGCCAGTAGAAGGCGGAGATCCTGAAGAAGGGGAGCGCCGCGAAGACGGGTGTCAGCAGCGCCGCGTAAGGGATGAAGGCCATGGTTCCGAGGAGCGCCGCCCAGAGCGGCAGGCGCCAGAAATGCTGGTTGGCGGCGAAGAGGTAGACGAGGATGAAGAGGCCGATCGGCGTGGTGTCGGCGGTGGATGCCCAGACCGTGGCATGGGTGTGGAAGAGGTAGGAGCCGACCCCGATCGCCGCGAGGATCAGGCAAAGCGTGACGGCGAGCGGCAGCTCCTGCCCGCGGACGCGGCGCCACATGACGAAGGCCGCGATCAGGAAGGCCGCGTTGGTCAGCGCGTTGACCGGCTCGCTCCAGTAGGAGGCGTCGGTGCGTTCGCAATAGCCGTCGATGACGCGGGTCCAGTCCATGGTGACAGCCTCCGTTTCCTGGTTACACTTGCCCCCAAGCAGATAGGGAGGTGCGCATGAAGATCACCTGGCTCGGCCATTCCGGCTTCCGCATCGAGATCGCCGGCGAAATCCTTCTCGTCGATCCCTGGCTGACCGGCAACCCGATGTTTCCCGAGGCCCGCCACGACGAGGCGACCGAGGGCGCGGGCTACATCCTGCTCACGCATGGCCACGGCGACCATTCCTCCGACGTGTTGGCCATCGCCAAGGAAAGGAAGATCCCGATCGCCGGTATTTACGACCTAATGAGCCACTGGGAGACGACCGAGGGGGTGTCCACCGTTGGCTTCAACAAGGGCGGCACGGTGACGCTGGGCAAGGTGGCGGTGACGATGGTGCATGCGGTGCATTCCTCGTCGATCGCCGGCGACGGACGGCCGGTCTATGCCGGCTCCGAGGCGGGCTTCATGATCGCGGGCGAGGGCCACGTGATCTACGTCTCCGGCGACACCGATGTCATGGCCGACATGAAGGTGATGAACGACCTGCACAACCCGGACATCGGCATCCTCTGCGCCGGCGGGCATTTCACCATGGACATGGCGCGCGCCGCCTACGCGGCGAAGACCTTCTTCGACTTCAAGACGGTGATCCCCTGCCACTACCGCACCTTCCCGCTTCTCGAGCAATCGGCGGCGCGGCTGAAGGAGGGGCTGCCCGGCGTGACGGTGATCGAGCCAGAGGTGCTTGTCCCGATCACCGTCTGAGCCGCTTCCGCCGCCCTTTTCGGACGTCACAGGATGTCCCAGTACCGGCGGTGGTAGATTTCCAGCGGCGGCAGCCCGAGGTCGCGCCGGATATGGTCGCTCATCAGTCCGCGCAGCCGCTGCGGCCGCCTGTCCCGGCGGCGGAGGATCTGGCGCAGGACGGCGAGCAGCATCCTCTGTGGGCCGTGGCGTTCGATCAGCCGCTCGACCGTCTCGACCAGGGGGAAGTTGTCTCTCAATGGCAAAGCATTCATCTTCGTCACATGACCGGCCGCCTTCGACGGCAAGCCGGCCCCATTCCAGGGGTGAGATTGAAGGGCAGAACGGCAGCCTTGACGGCGACGGATCGGCCCGGATTGCGTCAGTGGTTTGGGATCAGGGTCCGGCGGCGCGCGCCGGGAATTCCAGCGTCAGGCGCGAAGGATCCAGATCGATCGATCCCCGGCCGTCGCCGACATCCCGCGGAGGGGAAGCGAGAGATACGCAGTTTCAAACATCGCACGCCTCCTTCTGTTCGGGGTGGGACGGGGCGCGGCATACACCGATTCTCGGCAACGCCGAAACGATCCTTCGCCCGGCGGGAGGACCCGGGCCGGAGCTGTGCCCATCAGGTCACATCCCGTTCGGGCGCCGCTCGGCGAAGAAAGCCCTGAGAAGGCGCCCTGCCTCCTCGGCGCCAATGCCGTCGTAGATTTCCGGCACGTGGTGCGTCTGCGGGTGGTCGAACACGCGGGGGCCGTGCGCCACGCCGCCCGACTTCGGGTCGGCCGCGCCGTAGTAGAGCCGGGCGATGCGGGCCTGGGAAATGGCGGATGCGCACATCGGGCAGGGCTCGAGCGTGACATAGAGGTCGTGGTCCTGCAGCCGCTCGGAGCCCGCCGCGGCGCAGGCGGCGCGGAGCGCGAGGATCTCCGCATGGGCGGTGGGGTCGGCAAGCTCGCGGGTGCGGTTGCCGGCGTGGGCCACGACCCGACCCTCGGGCGAGACGATCACGGCCCCCACGGGCACCTCGCCGCGTTCCGCGGCGGCGCGGGCTTCGGCGAGGGCGACCTCCATGTGGCTGACAAACCGGCTCATGCGCCCTTCCTGCCGCGCTCCGGCGTGTGCCACAAGCCGCTTTCGCCCCGCCGGGCGGCGGGGTAGAGGAAGCCATGGGCAAATCGGACAGCAATACCGGCGGACAAGGCGGGCGCGGTGCGGCGGGCGGCGGAGCGGCCGGCGGCGAGCGCATCGCCAAGGTGCTGGCGCGGCGCGGCGTCGCCTCGCGGCGGGCCGCCGAGGCGATGATCGCAGAAGGCCGGGTGACGGTGAACGGCCGGGTGATCGAGAGCCCGGCGCTGAACGTGACCCCGCGCGACGCGATCACGGTGGACGGCCAGCCATTGCCGGAGGCCGAGCCCTCGCGGCTCTGGCTCTTCCACAAGCCCCAGGGCCTGGTGACCACCGAGAAGGACGAGAAGGGTCGCCCGACGGTCTTTGGCGCGCTGCCGGCCGAGATGAGCCGCGTGGTCTCGGTGGGCCGGCTCGACCTCAGTTCCGAGGGTCTTCTGCTTCTGACCAACGATGGCGAGCTGAAGCGCCGGCTCGAGCTGCCCTCGACCGGCTGGCTCAGGAAATACCGGGTGCGGGTGCATGGCGTGCCGAGCGAGGCGGCGCTGGAGCCGTTGCGGCAGGGCATTACCGTGGACGGCGAGCGCTTCCAGCCGATGGAGGTAAGTCTTGACCGCCAGCAAGGGGCGAATGCCTGGCTGACCGTCGGACTGCGCGAGGGCAAGAACCGCGAGGTGCGCCGGGCGATGGAGGCGGTGGGGCTGACCGTGAACCGGCTGATCCGGATCAGCTACGGGCCGTTCCGGCTGGGCGAGCTGAAGCCCGGGCAAGTCGAGGAGGTGCGGCGCAAGATGCTGCGCGACCAGCTTGGCCTTCCCGCCGTCGAGCAGACCGAAGGCCCGGGTGCAAGGCCCGGCGGCAAGGGACCGCGTGCTGCCACGCCGCCATCCCGGCACACCCAGGCGGGAAGGACAGCGCCGCCACGCGGGCCGCGGAGGCCGAAGCGCGATGATGCTGCAGAAGAGCCTGCGGGCGATGGCGCCGAGCGGACGGCGAAACCACCTCGGGGCATGGGCCGCACGTTCAAGGCTGCCGCCCCGGCCGGCCGCGGGCGCGGCCGGTCCGACAAGGCTGCGGCGCCGCCGACGCCGCGCCGTGGCGGCGGGCCGAAGCCGGGCGGTCCGAAGGGCGGCCCCAGGGGGAGCGGCTCGGCCGGAGGACCAAAGCGCGGAGCGCCGAAGCCAAAGGGGCCGGGCCGAAAGGGATGACGCCGCCGGCGAAGGGCGGCTGACCCGAGGGAAGCCGGGTCTCGACGCTGGCACCCCACCGCCCCTTCGTCTATATCGATCCGCAGGTGCGAGGTTGTGAAGCGGCGCAAGGGGGCGCGCGATGTCCGAAACCGGCCTGCAGAAGATGGCCTTCTTTCTGCTCATCTTTCTGATCCTCTACGTCGCCGGGACGGGAGGCGCCTGATGGCCCAGCGCTATGGCGGCCGGTACAGCCCCGGCGCGGGCCCCGATCCCGGGCGGCAGGGTGCCTTCGAGGGCAAACGCCGAACCAGGGCCGGGGGTCGGGTCAATGCGCTTTTCTTCGCGCCGTTCCTGTTCGTGCTGACCGCATTTCGACAAGAGCCCACGGGCCTCGCGCTCGACCTTGCCGCCTTCGCCACGCTGATCCTCGCCGCCTGGCTGACCCGCGAGGGCCTCCGTGCCCAGGAGGTCTACGAGGCGCGGACCATCGCCCATCGCCCGGCGATCCCGCGCAAGATATTCGGCTCGGTCCTGACCGGCGCCGGGCTCTTCCTCGGCGGACTCGCCCCCGAGGGCGGGCTCCTCAATCCGGTGATCTTCGCCGGGCTCGGGTTCGTCCTGCACCTCTTCGCCTTCGGCCCAGACCCGATGCGGAGCAAGGGCATGGAGGGGATCGACCAGCACCAGTCAAACCGTGTCGCCCGCGCAGTGGATGAGGCCGAGGGCCATCTCGCGGCGATGAAGGACGCGATCCTTCGCGCCGGAGACCGCAATCTCGAAGCACGCGTAGAGCGTTTCCAGGCCACGGCGCGGGAGATGTTCCGCACGGTCGAGAACGACCCGCGCGATCTGGTGGCCGCCCGCCGCTACCTGGGCGTCTATCTCCTCGGCGCGAAGGACGCGACGGCGCAATTCGCCGACATCTGGGCGCGGAGCCGCGACCCAAAGGCGCGGGCCGACTACGAGGCGCTGCTCGACGACCTGGAGGCGAATTTCGCCGCCCGCACCCGCACGCTGCTGGAGGACGACCGCAGCGCGCTCGACATCGAAATTGAAGTGCTGCGCGAGAGACTGCAGCGAGAGGGCATCCGCCCCGAAGAGTGAAGGAGCGACCATGACCGATACTGTTCAGAGCGAGGCCCAGAGGGAACTCGCCGAGGTTGAGAAGGTGACCGCGGTGATCCTGCCGGAGCCGAAGCCCGCCGAGGAGGTGGTGCCGCTCGCGGCCGCGCCAGCCCCGGTGGCCGAGGAGATCCGCCGCCGGATGAAGGAGATCGACATTACCAACACCGGCTCGATCGTGTCGTTCGGCTCGACCGCGCAGGCCGACCTGCAGCAGATCAGTCAGGCGATGCTGGCCGACGTGCGCAACAAGGACGTGGGGCCCGCCGGCGACAGCCTGAAGGAGATCGTCAGCACGATCCGCGGCTTCTCGATTTCCGAGCTCGACGTGCGCCGCCAGGCGAGCTGGTGGGAGCGGCTCCTCGGTCGTGCCGCCCCGTTCGCCAACTTCCTCGCCAGGTTCGAGAAGGTGCAGGACCAGATCGACAAGGTGACCGGCGACCTTCTGACCCACGAGCACAAGCTCCTGAAGGACATCAAGTCGCTCGACATCCTCTACGAGAAGACGCTCGACTTCTACGACGAGCTGGCGCTCTACATCGCCGCCGGCGAGGAACTGGTGAAGGAGCTCGACGCCAAGACGATCCCGGCCAAGGAGAAGGAGGTCGAGGCGGCGGCGCAGAACGAGCAGGTAATCAAGGCGCAGGAACTGCGCGACATGCGCGCCGCGCGCGACGACCTTGAGCGTCGGGTGCACGACCTGAAGCTGACCAGGCAGGTGACGATGCAGTCCCTGCCCTCAATCCGGCTGGTGCAGGAAAACGACAAGTCGCTCGTCACCAAGATCAACTCGACACTTGTCAACACCGTCCCGCTCTGGGAGACCCAGCTCGCCCAGGCGGTGACGATCCAGCGCTCGTCCGAGGCCGCCAAGGCGGTGAAG
>JBFKAV010000080.1:0-16133 GCA_041621405.1 Paracoccaceae bacterium | reverse complement strand
GTCGACTGGCTGCGGCCAAGCTCGGCGCGGGCCACGTAGTCGAGCACGTAGGCGTTGAAGCAGACGAAGACCGCGGCGGTGGCAAGCGCGTTCGCCAGAAGCGCGAGCGAGGTCAGCACCGGACCGCCGGCCACGGCCAGGACGGTGCCGACGAGGTAGAGGCAGACGCCGAGCGTGTACATCCAGCGCCGCGGCACGAAGCGGGTCAGCCAGGGCACCATCAGCCCAGTGATCATCGAGACGACACCGACGAAGAAGTAGAGCTCGGAGACCACCGCCGCGTCGCCGAGCGCCTGGTAGACCACGAGCGGCATCGTTGCGATCAGCATGCCCCGGACCCCGGCTTCGAGCCCGGCGAGCACGGCAAAGCCGCGCACGCCCGGAACCGGCGGGTGCTTGAGAAAGAGCGGCGTGCGGCGATTGAACATCGATTTCTTGCCCTATCCTGGAGCCTTGCCTCACGCCCGGCCATTGGGTCTCCGTCGGAACCGACGCGAAGGCGTCGCTTTTCCGCCTGGGTGGCAAGGAAACGGGGCGGGGCGGCGTCGCACTTTCCCGAGGCGGCCTGCGGCCGCCCCGGCCGCTGCCGCTGCCCCGGGCTAGCCCGTCCGCGCCAGCAGCGCGGCGAAGCGGTCGCGCGCCGCCGGCACCGGCTTGTCGCCCAGCGCCGGGGCGAGCCAATTCTCGAGGAAGTGCCCGGTGGTCCTGAGCCCTTCGGCCACCTCTCCCGGATGCGTCTCCGGCCCGCCGCGCAGCACGGGCGGAAGCGGCAGCAGCCGGTCGGCCCAATCGCCGGCCCCTTTCCGGCTCACCGCGGCGCCCGATTTCGGCGAGACGTAGGCCAGGTCCTCGGTGGCGCCCGTGGCGGCGCAGCGGGCGAGGTCGAGACCGAAGCCGAGCTCCTCCAGGAGCGCGAGCTCCCAGCGCAGATAGTCGGCCTCCCACCCCGGCACCACGCCGATCGCGTCCAGAAGCGCGACGGTGCGCGCGTAGAGCCGGGGATGCGGCTCGCGCTCGGGCAGCGCGAAGGCAAGGAGCGCGGTGACGGCGCCAAGCGCGGCGAGCGCGCGGCGATCGGCCATCGCCTGGGCGGTGCGCGAACGGATCGGCTCGACCGTGAAGGCGCCGATATGCTCGTCGAGCCGCGCCCGCCAGGTCACGTCGAGCTGGGCGCCGGGCTGCAGGATCGGCGCGATCTTCCGGCTGACCCCGCCGCGGACCACGCCGAGGTGCCGCCCGTGCCGGGCGGTGAAGACCTCGATGATCGCCGCGGTCTCGCCGTGCTGCCGGACGCTCAGAAGCGCCCCCTCGTCGCGCCATTCCATGGCGCGGAGCTTCCTCCGGCCCGGGCGCCGCCGCAAGGGGCGGGCGCGCGGGGTGGCGTGCTTCAGATGTGGCATGGCACGGTGCTACGCCACGTCATATTCTTGAAGCGAAACGCTTTTCTGCGCCGAGCTGACGCAAACGCAAGCCTTCTGCGGCGTTGTAGCATACGCCCCTCAGGGCAGCACGATGTCGACCCAGACCAGCCGGTGGCGCGAGGCCGCTGCCGCGACTTCGGCCATCGGAGCGGCCTCTTCGGGCCAGAACACACCTGCGCCGGTCACCGCAAGCCCGGCCGAGGGCAGCACGTAGTCGACCCGCAGATTCCCCGGCCCGCCGCGATCCTCTGGCCAGTCGGCGGTATCGAGCGCCGGCGGCCCTGACTGGCCCGCGTTCGGCCCGCCCTGGGCCAGCGCCGCCGCCGCGGCGCCGGCGCTCGACGGGGCCGGGTCCTGCAGCGCCGGATGGGACAGGAGCGCGCGCATCGCCACGCCGCGCCCGTCGCCGTCGAGGGGGTCGAGATTGGCGTCGCCGAGGACCACGAAGGGCGGCTCGGGCGGCGCCTCGCCGGGGATGCGGCCGTCGATCAGCGCCGCCCAGAACGCCGTCTCGTCATGGTTGCGGCGACCGTTGCGGTCCTCAGGACCGTCGAACACCGGCGGCGTGGCGTACCAGGCGAGAAGCGTGAGGCGCCGGCCTCCGGGCAGCGCGACGGGAACCGCCCAGTGGCCCGTGGTGGAGAGCCGCTGCACCGCCAGCGCCGCCTCGGAGGGGAACGGCCGGCCCCCGGCCTCGGGCAGCATCGCGCCGGGCAGGTCGCGCCACAGGAAGGCGGAGAAGTCGCGCGCCGCGTCGTCCGCGACCGGAAGGCGCGAGAGCAGCGCCATGCCGCCCTGCCCGGCGAAGCGTCCGTAGCCCTGCGCGTCGCCCGGACCCCCGAGCCTTCCGTCGCCGTCGAGGTCGAGCCCGCTCGCCCGGCCGGTGTTAGGGCGAAGCGCGAAACGGTTCGGATAGGCCAACCCCGCCGCCGCGACCCGGGCCGCCAGCGCGTCCAGGGCAGCGAGCTCCGCGTCGTAGTCGATCGAGGTGAGGAGCAGGATGTCGGGCGCAACCTCGGCGATCACGGCCGCCACCGCAGCCACCTGCGCATCGTCTCCGCCCTCGATGTCGGCCAGCAGGAGACCCGGGCCCCGACGCTCGAGATCGACGTTCCACGTAGCGACCCGCAGCGTCTCGGCCGGGGCCGCGGCGGCGAGAAGGAACAGGAGAAGAGCCGCCCTGAGGATCAGGCCGTCACCAGTACGGCGTTGGCCTGCCGGCCGCGGCGGCGCCGCTCGGCGATCATGTCGGCGACCCGCGCCATGGCGATGCCGCGCATGAACAGGCTCGCCGGCAGGAACGCCCAGGCCGCCATCGTCCAGATCAGCATGTGGTTCGAGCTGAACTGCACCGGCTCGAACAACGCGACGCCCGCCTTGGCCGCCACCGGCACCAGGAACGGCAACATGAAGCCGAAGCCGACGTTGACCCAGGCGTCGCGGCGCAACCGGTCCACGACGTCTGCGCCGGCTGTCGGATCGAAGGTCGGAAGGTTCACCCAGACGTTGAAGCCCTTGATCCCGCTCGGCCAGCCGGCGAAGCGCAGGATGATCAGGAAGATCAGCAACGACATTAGCGAGATGAAGTAGCTCAACCCCGCCGCGCTGCGGATCAGCTCAATCTCGGCCGGGCTCGCGCTTTCGCCGAGGAAGGTCACCATCAGCCGGACCGGGCTCAACGGGAAGTCGATGACCTGGCCGATCAGCCCGCCCACCGCGTGGACGAAGGTGGAGAATGCGTTGGGATAGACCTCGGCACGGCAAAGCACTGCGATCATCACGATCGACAGGAATAGCGAGAGGTAGCGGATACGGTTGAACGGCGGCGCATCGCGGAACTCGAGGATGCTGGGATAGCTCGAGGCGTACTCGATGGTGGTGAGCACGGCCGCGAAGATCGCTACCAGGGTCACGATCTCGGCGGTGTCGCTGCTGGTGCCGGGCAGAAGCAGCGAGGGCATGGCAATGAGGAGGGCGACCAGCAGACCCCGCACAGCGGAGGTGGTGATCCGGGTCAGCATGCGACGATCTCCCGGAACGGGTGTGCGGATCCGTGGTACTCCCTTTTGGTCGGCACGTCGGTGCTCCGCCTCTACCGCGACCCGCGACTCGCGGCGGGATTCCGCAGCGTCGTCGAACTATCGCTCCATTGGAGTATTAACAGCAACTATAAGCTCCGGTAAACGTTAACAAACTGTCTATTTCGCGGAGAAACTGGTGCGGCAATACATCAATCCTCAGGCGGAATTGTGGCAGGCCTTGAGCCCCCCTCTACATCTTGTTGACTTCGCGTCGTCAGGCCCAAGGCCGATCGGCGCGCGCCTTCGTTTCGAACGATTCGATGGCCGATTCCTTGGCCAGCGTGAGGCCGATATCGTCAAGCCCGTTCAGCAGGCAGTGCTTCTTGAATTGGTCAAGCTCGAAGCGGAACTCGCGGCCGTCCGATGAAGTCACGGTCTGCGCCTCGAGGTCGACCGTGATCCGCGCGTTCGCGCCTTTGCGGGCGTCGTCCATCAGCACCGCCACTGCGTCCTCCGGCAGCACCACCGGCAGGATCCCGTTCTTGAAGCAGTTGTTGTAGAAGATGTCGGCGAAGCTTGTGGAGATCACGCAGCGGATGCCGAAATCGAGCAGCGCCCAGGGCGCGTGCTCGCGGCTCGAGCCGCAGCCGAAATTGTCGCCGGCGACCAGGATCTCGGCGTTTCGGTAGGCCGGCTGGTTCAGCACGAAACCGGCGATCTCGTTGCCCTGCTGGTCGTAGCGCATCTCGTCGAACAGGTTCTTGCCGAGCCCGGTGCGCTTGATCGTCTTCAGGAACTGCTTGGGGATGATCATGTCGGTGTCGATGTTCACGAGCGGCATCGGCGCCGCGATCCCCGTGAGCTTGGTGAACTTCTCCATCGGTCCTCTCTCCCGGCCGAACGGCCATTGCAATCTTGCGCCCTCGGGCGGGGCCCGCTCATTCGTTCCCCTGCACCCGCTCCAGGTCAGGTGCGTCGCGCCCGGTCAGGCCGACGAGGGTGTCGGTGTCGAGCGCCGTGCAGAATTCGCCGTGCATCGAGGCGATGGCCAGGTCGTGCACCAGTTCGGGGTCGTGGTCGGTGCCGTCGCGCCCGATCCGGTTGCAGGTCGCACAGCCCTGATGCGCGAGATAGGTATCATAACCGAGATTGCCGGCCATGCGCACGCTGGTTTCGACACAGAAGTTGGTGAAGAACCCGGCGACGACCAGCCGGTGGCAGCCGCGCTCGCGCAGCCTGAGCTCGAGATCGGTGCCGATGAAGGCGGAATTCACGTCCTTCTCGATCACGATCTCGCCGTCCCGAGGCTCGAAGCCCTCGATCATCGCGCCCGTGGGCAGCGAGAGCTTCAGTGGCGAGGCCGCCTCGCGCGAATCGTGCCGGGTGTAGATCACCGGCAGCCCTCTGTCGCGCCAGGCCGCGAGAAGCCGCGCCATGTGCGCCTCGGCGTCGGGATTGTTGCGGCGCCCGGTGGGACCGCCCCAGTGCTCGAGGACGTTGACCCCTTTCTGAACGTCGATCAGCAGAAGCGCGGTCTCTGGGCCAAATCGGCGGATCATGCGTCACTCCGGGGCTCACATTGGCTGTCGCATCCCGGGGAGCCCCGCCGGATGCGCGCGATCTTCGTCAGGAGCCGCCTGCGGTCGACTCGGTCTCGCCATCGGCTTGCGGCATCGGCGCCGCTCCTAGCCCGCCTGGGGCGGCATATCAAGGCGCGCGCCCTCCGTCATCGGGCCGGAACCGCGAAGCTGAGGCCGGCCCAGAGGCTCTGCCAGACCGGTCCCGCCTCCGGGCGATCGTTGCCGG
This sequence comes from Paracoccaceae bacterium, assembly GCA_041621405.1. Lineage (GTDB taxonomy): Bacteria > Pseudomonadota > Alphaproteobacteria > Rhodobacterales > Rhodobacteraceae > JBFKAV01. The sequence goes on along the minus strand of JBFKAV010000080.1, from coordinate 10,885 downwards.
TGTCGAGCAGGACAACGGCATCGGCGAAATACACGTGGCCCGGCAGAACCGGTACCGTCACTCGGCCTTCGGCGTCGGTGCGGTGCAGCGTGATTGTCACCTCGCCCTCAGGGCCGCGGGCGAAGAGCTCGAGCTGCGCCCCGGCACGCGGGGCATCGTCGAGGAGCACGCGGAGCGGCAGGCCAGCGGAGAGATCGTCGGTGTAGGGATTGGCCTCAGCGACGATCTCGGTGCGGAGCCCGAGCGCCCGGTCCGCGCCCTCGCCCGCACCCACGGCGATCAGCGCCTTGACGTGGCGCGAGTACCGCTCGGAGAAGCCAGCCTCGGGCAGGCCACGCCGGGCATGGGCCTCGAGCGCGCCGGCGAGGTCCTTGTGCGCGACGAAGGCGCGGAAGCGCTCGGGATCGTCGTAGGTGAGGATCGAGTCGGTGGTCTCGAGTGCGACGACGACGAGGCCCTCGGCACCGGCGGCCATATTCAGCGCCGGCTCGTCGCCGAGCCGCGCCTCCACCGGCCGCGCGGCGGCGCCCTCGACCAGCTCGAAGCGCAGGTATCCCGCCGGCAGGTAGGCCAGCGCCACGCCGTTGAACTTCTCGCCGTTCCTCAGCCGGGCGACGATCGGATCGCCCGGGGCGACCTGGTGGGCCTGTGGCTCGATCCAGAATTCGTGGGCCTTCGCGCCCGAGAGCCCTAAAACGGAGAGAACGACGATGGAGAGAAGGGTTCGGAGCATGGGACGGTCCTCCGTGGATAGGCTTCTGAGGGTGGTGCTCGGCGCGCTCCTGTCAAGCTGGCTCGCCGCTGCGGCGACAGCGCACGAGGTGCGCCCTGCCGTGGCGGACGTGGCGGTATCGCCGGACAGGGTGGAGATGCGGCTTCGCCTCGCGCTGGAGCCGCTGATCGTGGGGATGGATCTCGCCGGGCTTTCCGACACGGGCGATTCGCCGCTCGCCGCCGAGCACGACGCGCTCCGCGCCGCACCGCCGGCCGAGGTGGAGAGGGCGCTTCGGGAGGCCTGGCCCGGGCTCGCGCCGAATTTCGTCCTGATCGCGGGCGAAACGCCCGTGTCCGCCGAAATCGAGGCGGTGGAGATCCCGGAGGTCGGCGACGTGGCGCTGCCGCGCGACTCGGTGCTGGTGCTCTCCGCCGCGCTGCCACCCGACGACAGCGACGTGCGTGCGGGCTGGGCGGCGCGGCTTGGGCCGCTCGTCGTGCGCCAGGAGGGTGAGGGGGCGACCTACGCCGTCTACCTCACCGACGGCGCGCTCTCCGATCCGATGCCGCGGCTCGGCGCCGCCGTGGAGGACCCGCTCACCGCCTTCGGCCGCTACCTGGTGCTGGGCTTCGAGCACATCGTGCCGCTCGGCCTCGACCACATCCTCTTCGTCCTCGGCCTCTTCTTCTACGCCGCCCGGCTCCGGCCGCTCCTGTGGCAGGTCACCTCCTTCACGCTCGCCCATACCGCGACGCTGGCGCTGGCCACACTCGACATCGTCAGCGTGCCATCCGAGGTCGTCGAGCCGTTGATCGCCGCGTCCATCGTCTATGTCGCGGTCGAGAATGTCTTCCACCAGGGCGAGCGCCGGATCGGCCCCACCCGGGTGGCCATCGTTTTCGGATTCGGGCTCCTGCACGGCCTCGGCTTCGCCTCGGTCCTGGGCGACATCGGGCTCGAGCCTGCGCAGCTGATCCTCGGCCTCGTCGCCTTCAACATCGGCGTCGAGCTCGGCCAGCTCGCGGTGATCGCGGCGGCCTTCCTCGCGGTCGGCCTCTGGTTCCGCGCGAAGCACTGGTACCAGCCGGCCATCGCCGCCCCTGCCTCGCTCGCGATCGCCGCAGTGGGCGGCTGGTGGGTGGTGGAGCGCACGCTGCTCTGAACCGCCCCTTTCCTCTGCCCCCGCCGGGAGATACAGGCGGGGCATGGTCCGCTTCCTCCTCGAGAACCGCCGCTGGCTGCTGACGGGCCTCCTGCTCACCTTCGCGTCGTCCTTCGGGCAGACTTTCTTCATCTCGCTCTTCGCCGGCGAGATCCGCGCCGACTACGGGCTCAGCGACGGCGAGTGGGGCGCGCTCTACACCCTGGCCACGCTGTCCTCGGCGGCTCTCCTGCTGGCCCGCGGGTCGCTCGCCGACACGATGCGCCTGTCGCGGCTGGCGCCACTCACCGCGCTCGTCTTCGCCGTCGCGGCGGCGGCGATGGCGTTCGGGCAGGCGGTCTGGCAGCTCGGCATCGCGGTGTTCCTGCTTCGCTTCTGCGGCCAGGGGATGTTCAGCCACATCGCGGTCACTGCGATGGGCCGCTGGTTCGTCGCCACGAGGGGGCGGGCGGTCGCGATCACCGGGCTCGGCTATTCGGCGGGTGAGGCGCTCCTGCCGCTGCCCACCGTGCTTGTCATCGGCTGGCTCGGATGGCGCGGCGGCTGGGGGGTGGTTGCCGCGCTGATCGTGCTCGTTGTCGCGCCGCTCCTGATGCTGCTCCTGGCACAAGACCGCGAGCCGGCGGGCCGCGCCCTGGGCCAGGGCAGCGCGGGGATCGGCGGGCGGCACTGGCTCCGGGCCGAGGTGCTGCGGCACTGGCTCTTTCCGGCGCTCCTGCCATTCTTGCTCACCCCGGGCTTCATCGGCACGGTGATCTTCTTCCATCAGGTCCACACCGCCGAGGTGAAGGGCTGGAGCCTCGTCGACATGGCCCCGGCCTATCCCGCCTATGCCCTGGTCACCGTGGCGGCGGCGCTCGGCGCCGGCTGGGCGGCCGACCGCTTCGGCCCCGACCGCCTGCTGCCGCCGCTCCTGATCCCGATGGGGCTCTCGGTGCTGCTTCTCGGCGCCGTGGGCCCGGTCTGGGGCTGGATCCTGGCCCTCGCCATCCTCGGACTGACGCAGGGCATGCAGAACGCCTTCTGGGGCGCCTTCCTGCCCCATGTCTACGGCACCCGGCACCTCGGTTCGGTGCGCGCGCTCACGGTCGCGATCATGGTGGTGGCGACGGCCATCGGGCCGGGCCTCACCGGGCTCGCCATCGACCTCGGCGTGAGCTTTCCCGAACAAGGGCTGGTGCTCGGCCTCTGGTGCCTGGCGCTGGTTCCGCTGGGCTGGCTGATCCGCCGCAGGCTCGCCGCGGAGGCGGCATCTGCCACTGCGGCGCAAGTCTAGCGACTCGTGCTGCGCGTGGCGGGCTGCCACCACCATGGGGTGAGCCGCCTTTGACTCGACTCGCGCCGGGGCGCAGACTTGGCGCACACGCAATTGCAGACAAAGAGAATTTCGGGAGGTCACCATGGACGTTAAGAACCACAGGATCGAGGACATCTGGTTCAAGCAGTCGAGCAACCTGAGCGGCACCATCGCTCCGACCGTCATCGTGACCCATTACACCACCGGCTGGAGTGGCAAGGGCTCGCGCGACTGGCTGCTTGGCGCGGCCGGCGGCACCTCGAACCGGATCACCAGCGCGCATGTGGTGATCGACCACGATGGCACGGCCTGGCAGATCGCGCCCTTCAACCGCCGCGCGCACCATGCCGGGCCGTCGAAATACGGCACGCTCAGAGACCTCAACTCCCACGCGATCGGCCTCGAGTTTGCCAACCCGGGCTGGATGAAGCCGCTCGGCGGAAACCGCTGGGTCGACGACAACGGCGTGGTGAAGACCGCCGATCAGTTGAACTCGCGCGGCGGGTTCACCGAGGCGCCGCATCCGCGCGTGGGCTCGCAAATCTATGGCTGGCCGCTGTTTTCCGAAAGGCAGCTCGCAACCGGGCGCGAGATCGTGCTGGCGCTGATCCGGAAATACGCAATCAAGGCCATCGTCACGCACGAGGAGATCGATACCCGCGGCTGGAAGACCGACCCCGGCCCGGCCTTCCCGCAGCAGAGCTTCGTCGATCTCCTTGGCGAGGGGCAGGAGCCGGACGAACCGCAAGTGCTCTATGCGGTCAACGCCACGCGGCTCAACATCCGCGGCGGCCCCAGCATCGACGCCGACCGCATCGACCCGCCGGGCTCGCTGCCGAACGACACCCGCGTCGCGATCGAGCGGATGTCGGGGGTCTGGGCCTACGTGACGGTGAAGAAAGTGCCTGCCGGGGCGCAGGACGTGCCCCTGGGGCTCAAGGGCTGGGTCCATTCCGGCTATCTCGACCGGGTGTTCTGAGCCGGGCGCGCCTGGCGCCCGCGCCGACCGGGCCGGCGCGGGGAAAGCTGCTCACATCATCTCGCGCACGTCGGTCAGGTGACCGGCCACCCCGGCCGCCGCGGCCATGACGGGGCTCATCAGGTGGGTGCGGCCGCCGCGGCCCATGCGGCCCTCGAAGTTGCGGTTCGAGGTGGCAGCGCAGCGCTCGCCGGGGGCGAGCTGGTCGGGGTTCATGCCGAGGCACATCGAGCAGCCCGCGAGGCGCCACTCGAAACCCGCGTCCTTGAAGATGTCGGCCAGCCCCTCCTCCTCGGCCTGGAGCCTGACGAGGCCCGAGCCCGGCACCACCATGCCACGCACGCCGGGGGCGAGCTTCTTGCCCTTCACAATCGCAGCCGCGGCCCGCAGGTCCTCGATCCGGCCGTTGGTGCAGGAGCCGATGAAGACTGCGTCGACCTTGATCTGGCTGAGCGGCGTGCCCGGCTCGAGGCCCATGTATTCGAGCGACCGCTTCGCCGCCTCGACCTTGCCACCCTTGAAGCTGGCCGGGTCGGGCACGGCGCCGGTGATCGGCAGCACGTCCTCGGGGCTGGTGCCCCAGGTGACGACGGGCGCGATGTCCTCGGCCCTCAGCGTCACCACCTTGTCCCACCGCGCGTCGTCGTCCGACTTCAGCGTCTTCCACCAGGCGAGCGCGGCCTCCCACTGGGCACCCTTCGGCGCGTGCGGGCGGCCCAGGACGTATTCGAACGTCTTCTCGTCGGGCGCGATCAGTCCGGCCCGGGCACCGCCCTCGATCGCCATGTTGCAGACCGTCATCCGGCCTTCCATCGACAGGTCCCGGATCACCTCGCCGCAATATTCGATCACGTAGCCGGTGCCGCCGGCAGTGCCGGTGGCGCCGATCACCGAGAGCGTGACGTCCTTGGCGGTGACGCCGGGGCGGAGCTTGCCGGTGATCTCGACCTTCATGTTCTTGCCCTTGCGCTGGATCAGCGTCTGGGTGGCCAGCACGTGCTCGACCTCCGAGGTGCCGATGCCGTGCGCCAGCGCGCCGAAGGCGCCGTGGGTGGCGGTATGGCTGTCGCCGCAGACGATGGTCATGCCGGGCAGCGTCCAGCCCTGCTCGGGGCCGATGATGTGGACGATGCCCTGGCGGATGTCGGAGACCGGGTAGTAGTTGATCCCGAAATCCTTGGCGTTGCGGTCGAGCTCCTCGACCTGGATCCGGCTTTCCTCGTTCTCGATGCCCTTCTCGCGGTCCCAGGTGGTGGGCACGTTGTGGTCGGGGACGGCGATGGTCTTCTCCGGGCACCGCACCTTGCGGCCGGCCAGGCGCAGGCCCTCGAAGGCCTGCGGGCTGGTCACCTCGTGCACCAGGTGGCGGTCGATGTAGAGCAGGCAGGTGCCGTCCTCTGCCTCGTGGGCGACGTGGGCATCCCAGATCTTGTCGTAGAGCGTCTTGCCGGTCATCTCGGGGTCCTTTCCCGGAGGGTCGTCGTAGGGGAAATCGGGCGGGCGCGGGCGGTGCGTCAGGGCCGCGCGAGCGCCGATTTCGTTGCGCCGACGAACCGCCAGGGCAGGCGGGTCCGGTCGGATATGTCGAAGACCCGTGTCACCGTGCGCGAGATACAACCTCGCCCCCCGCGCCGCAAGGGGCGGGGCCGCGCGGCCAGGTGCTGAAATCCGATTCACCGCCGCGCAATCCGGCGTAAGACCGGCGCCGGCCGATGCAAGGAGGGAAGACCCATGGCCAAGAAACCCGCGAGCAAGGGCAGCACCTCTGAGGCGCCCGCCGGCAAGAAGGCAGCGCCGACGGCGGCAACCACCGCCACGACGAAGCCGAAGTCGAAGTAACCCGCCCCGCTTTGCGGGCGCGGCATCCCGCCCGGAGCCGTGGCGGTCCGGCATCGCTCGGGCGGACGCTTTCGGCCCGGGCACGCTCGCCGTTGCCGGCGCCGACGGGTGCGGCCTAAGCTGACGGTTGGAAGGGAGCCCGATGGAGACCGAATTCGCCGACCTCTCGCAGCGCATCGCCGAGCTCTACGGCGCGGTGGAAGCGTCGTTCGGCAACCTGCTCCTGCCATCGCGGCTCTGGCAATACGCCATCATCGTCACCACCGTCGCCCTGGCCTGGCTGCTGCGGGCCTGGCTCAGCCCGCGCCTCGACCGCTGGATGCGCGGCCTCGTGGGACGGCCGAAATGGCAGCTCCGCACGCTCTTGATCCTGCACCGCCGCCAGCGGCTGATCTACTTCGTGGTGCTGATGTGGGCCGCCACCGGGCTGATGCGGGCCTACACGACGTTTCCCTCGCGCAGCTTCATCCTGGCGCTGATCGCCACCATCGCCACCGCCATGCTGCTGGTCAGCCTCGCCGCGCGGCTGGTGAAGAACAAGACGCTTCGCCGGATCGTCACCTGGGGCCTCTGGATCTACGTCACGGTCTACTTCCTCGGCCTCGTCGAGGCGACCTCGGCCTTTCTCGACAGCCTGGCCATCGAGTTCGGCGAGTTCCGGCTCACCGCGCTCGCGATCCTGAAGGCGCTGGTCGTCACCGCGCTCCTGTTCACCGGCGCGCGCACGATCTCGCAGACCGCCTCGGGGCGGATCCGCGACAACGAGGACATCTCGCCCTCGATGCGGGTGCTCGCGGTCAAGCTCTTGCAGATCGTGCTCTACGGCTCGGCCTTCTTCATCGGGCTCAAGGCGGTGGGCTTCGACCTCACCGGCCTCGCCGTGCTTTCGGGCGCGATCGGCCTCGGCCTCGGCTTCGGCCTGCAGAAGGTGGTCTCGAACCTCGTCTCGGGGGTGATCATCCTGCTCGACAAGTCGATCAAGCCGGGCGACGTGATCTCGCTCGGCGAGACCTTCGGCTGGATCGAGTCGCTCGGCGCCCGCTACGTCTCGGTCGTCACTCGCGACGGCAAGGAGTTCCTGATCCCGAACGAGGACCTGATCACCAGCCAGGTGGTGAACTGGTCGCATTCCAACGAGTTCGTCCGGCTCGACATCTTCTTCGGCACCTCCTACGGCGACGACCCGCACCTGGTGCGCAAGATTGCCGTCGAGGCGGCCAAGTCGGTCAACCGGGTGCTGACCTTCCGCGCGCCGGTCTGCCACATCGTCGGCTTCGGCGACTCGTCGGTCGACTACATCCTCAGGTTCTGGATCAAGGACCCGGTCGAGGGGCTGACCAACGTGCGCGGCGCGGTGTTCCTGGCGCTCTGGGACGCGTTCAGGGAAAACGGCGTCTCGATCCCGTTCCCGCAGCGCGAGGTGAAGGTCCTCGAGGGCTCGAAGCTGGCGACCACGACGGCGGATTGACGGGCGACCACGCAGGCGACCGAGGCGGGCGATCCATCGGCGCGGCCTTGCGGCCGCAAGACCTTCCTCTCGCCGCCTCGCCTCCGGCAAGGTGGCTCGGCGCCGCCAACCGCCCGGCTCACGGCGAATTTCCCCCACGCTCCATTGAGATAGGCTCCCGCCGATGCTACGTTACGGACAGGCCCGGCGCCGGGGCGAGATCGGCGCGCCATGAAGGAGGACGATGTCCTGACACAGTCCGCGACCGCGGCGGGTAGTGGCGCCGCATCGGGCAGGCCGAAGACCGCGCCGCCCCAAGACGTTCCGAGCGATAGGCTCCTCGAACGGGTTCTTGCTTCCCTCGAAGACGACAAAGCGGAGGAAATCGTGTCGATCGACTTGCGCGGCAAGTCCTCGATCGCCGATTTCATGGTGATCTGCTCGGGCCGCTCGTCGCGGCAGGTGGCGGCAATCTCCGAAAAGCTCGTGGAGCGGCTGAAGCACGACGTCGCGACGCCCTGCCGGGTGGAAGGCAAGGATACCGGAGACTGGGTGCTGATCGACGCGGGCGACGTGATCGTCCACGTCTTCCGCCCCGAGGTGCGCGAGTTCTACCAGCTCGAGAAGATGTGGATGCCCCCAGCAGAGGCGGGAGCCCGCGCGGCCAAGACCTGATGCGGCTGCATCTCTGCGCGGTGGGCCGCCTCCGGGCGGGGCCCGAGCGCGATCTCGTCGACGACTACGTTTCGCGCCTTGTGCGCACCGGCCGCGGCCTCGGTCTCGGGCCTGTCGCCGAGCACGAGGTCGAGGACCGCAAGGGCGGCGGCCCCTCCGCCGAAGCCGAGCTTCTCGCCCGCGCCATCCCCGAAGCCGCAGCCGTGATCGCGCTGGACGAGCGCGGCAAGCTACTCTCCTCGCCCGAATTCGCCGCCGTCCTGGCCGGGCTCCGCGACGCCGGCCGCGGCGACCTGGCCTTCGTGATCGGCGGCGCCGATGGGCTCGCGCCCGACTTGCGCGACCGCGCCGACCTCGTCCTCAGCCTCGGGCCGATGGTCTGGCCGCATCTCCTCGCCCGTGTCATGCTCGCCGAACAGATCTACCGCGCCGCGTCGATCCTGGCCGGTGCGCCCTATCACCGGGCCTGACCGGCCATTGCGGCAAGGGAAGTGGAGGGAACATGCACGAGGGCGGCTGCCTCTGCGGCGCGACGCGCTACCGGATCGCCGGCGCACCGCGCTTCGCGATCACCTGCTACTGCCGCGACTGTCAGCACGTCTCGGGCGGCGGCCACGCGCCGCAGATGGCGGTAGCGCAGTCCGATCTCAGCGTGACCGGCACGCTAAAGATCCACCGCCGCAAGGCGGTGTCGGGCAGCGACCTCGAGTTCGGCTTCTGCGCGGAGTGCGGCGCGCCGCTCACCAAGGCGACCTCGCGGGCACCGGAGCTGGTCTTCGTCTATGCCGGATCGCTCGACGATCCGTCGATCCTGCCCGAGCCCCGACCGGTCTTCGAAGCCTCGCGTCAGCCCTGGGACAAGGGCTTGGGCCGCCCCGCGCCGGCACAGGTTTCCTCGGCCGGGAAGCTGGGCTAGAAGGCCGCTGAACCCTGAGAGGCCCGGCCATGACCGCACCGAAACCCGTCGTACTCTGCATTCTCGACGGCTGGGGCCTGTCGCCGCGGACGGAGGACAATGCGCCGCACCTGGCCCGCACCCCGAACTTCGACCGGATCATGGCGATCTGCCCCAACGCGACGCTTACCACGCACGGGCCCGACGTCGGGCTGCCGAAGGGACAGATGGGCAATTCCGAGGTCGGCCACACCAACATCGGCGCCGGCCGGGTGGTGGCGATGGATCTCGGCCAGATTGACCTTGCCATCGAGGATGGCAGCTTCTTCGAGAACCCCTCCATCCTCGGCTTCATCGACAATATGAAGGCCTCGGGCGGCACCGCGCACCTGCTGGGCCTCTGCTCGCAGGGCGGGGTCCACGGCCAGCTCACCCACATCCTCGCCGCGGCGAGGCTCGTCGCCGGGGCCGGGGTGCCGGTCGCCATCCATGCCTTCACCGACGGCCGCGACGTGCCGCCGAAATCGGGTGCGGGCTACCTCGCCGAGCTCGAGGACGGCCTGCCCGACGGCGCCCAGGTCGCCACGGTCACCGGGCGCTACTACGCGATGGACCGCGACAACCGGTGGGAGAGGGTGGCGCGCGCCTACGGCGCAATCGTGAAGGCCGAAGGCCATGCGGCCGCAACCGGGGTGGCGGCGGTCGAGGCGGCCTACGAGCGCGGCGAGACCGACGAGTTCATCGAGCCGAGTGTGGTCAAGGGCTATGACGGAGCGAAGGACGGCGACGGCGTCTTCTGCCTCAACTTCCGCGCCGACCGGGTGCGCGAGATCCTGAGCGCCCTCGGCGCGCCGGGGTTCGACGCCTTCGAGACCGGTCCCCGCCCGGAATGGGCGGCGATGCTCGGGATGGCCGACTATTCCGTGAAGCACAACGAATTCATGACCGCCGCCTTTCCCAAGCGCGAGGTCGTCAACACGCTGGGCGCCTGGGTTGCGGGCCACGGGCTGACGCAGTTCCGCCTGGCCGAGACCGAGAAGTACCCGCACGTCACCTTCTTCCTCAACGGCGGCAAGGAGCCGCCCGAGGCGGGCGAGGACCGGTTCATGCCGCCCTCGCCCAAGGTCGCCACCTACGACCTCCAGCCGGAGATGTCGGCGCCGGAGGTAACGGAGAAGTTCGTCGAGGCGATCGAGAAGGGCTACGATCTCATCGTGGTCAACTACGCCAACCCCGACATGGTCGGCCATACCGGCAGCCTGCCCGCCGCGATCGCCGCCTGCGAGGCGGTGGACGCCGGCCTCGGCCGGGCGCTCGCGGCGCTCGAGAAGGCCGGCGGCGCGATGATCGTCACCGCCGACCACGGCAACTGCGAGATGATGGTCGACCCCGAGACCGGCGGACCACACACCGCCCACACCACGAACCCGGTTCCGGTGATCCTGGTTGGTGGGCCGGAGGGAGCGAAGCTCGAGAAGGGGCGCCTCGCCGATCTCGCGCCGACGCTGCTCGAGCTCATGGGTCTGGCGCCGCCGCCCGAGATGACGGGCAGGAGCCTGATCCGCCGATGACTTTCCGCGCCCTGACCCTCGCGCTCCTCCTCGCCCTGCCGGCCAAGGCCCAGGACACCGAGACGGTGCTGATCGCCCGCCGGGCGGCGCAGGCGCTGGCGCAGGCCGCCGTGGCGCTCCAGGAGGCAAAGGGCGCGCGCGACCAGGTGGCGGCGCTGACCCAGACGGTGAAGGCCTACGAGGAGGGGCTGACGGCGCTCCGCGACGGGTTGCGCCGGGCGGCGATCCGCGAAGAGACGGTCCGGCTCGCCTTCGAGGCCAAGCGCGAGGAGATCGCGCGGCTCACCGGCGCGCTCGCCGGGCTC
>JBFKAV010000079.1:0-16190 GCA_041621405.1 Paracoccaceae bacterium | reverse complement strand
TCTCCGGCTGGTTCGTCGGCCAGGTGATGAAGGCCACCGGCGGCAAGGCCAACCCGGCGGCGGTGAACGCGCTGGTTCAGAAGAAGCTCGGGCTCTGATCGAGCAGCCCGCTCGCCGCTCAGCGATCGCCGCGTCGTCCGGACGCTTCAGGCCCTGTCCACCCGGGCGGCCCAGGCCCGCGCCGGCAGGCTGACGGGCCCATCGGAGCCGAGCGCCCGGGCCAGCTCGGCCTTGAGCGCAGCCCGTCGATCCTCCGACAAGCTCTTTGCATAGCCCGGCGCCGGCCCGGCGCCGAGTGTGAACGGCCGCCAGAACGCCTCGAAATCGTCGAACCGGGTGATGGTCTCGATCGCCGTCACCTCGGCGCCTCCGAGCCATGCCTTGGCACAGAGCGCGGCCACGCCGTCGCGGGTGAAGTCGGGAAAGCGCTTGCTTTCGTTCAGGTCGGCAGAGTTCGGATCGACCCGCGCCGCCGCCCTCCAGAACGCATCGATGAACCCCATGCCGCCGCCCGGATAATCCCAGACGTAGAATGCCACCAAGCCCCCCGGCCGGACCACGCGCGCCATTTCAGAAAGGCCCTTTGCCGGATCCGGCACGAAGTTCAGCACCAGCCCCGACGCCGCAACGTCGAAGGATGCGTCCTCGAAGGGCAGCGCCATCGCGTCGCCCCGCTGGAAGCGCGCCCGTGCGTCCTTTGTCTGCGCCGCCGCATAGGCGACAAACCCCTCGGAGGGATCAATGCCGACCACCGACCGCGGCCCACAGTCCGCGAGGATCGCAGCAGTCAGAGCACCGCTGCCGCAGCCGACATCGAGCCAATCGGCCCGTTCAGGCGCCCCGATCCAGCGCAGGAACTCCCGTGCGACCGGCCAGCTCCAGCGCCCCATGTAGTTGTGATAAGCCTCACCCGCACTCCAGGCGTCGTGTTTGGACGCTTCCGTCATGGCAAGTCCCTTCCGTGAATTGGATGGCAAGCGTAGACGGCCGACCGCGGATTGGGAAACGCGTTCCGGTCGGCCAGGCAGCTCCTTCCTGACGGTGCAAATTGGCCCTTCGCCTCTTTCAGAGCCTACCGGCATCCGCTAAGCCAATGCTCCGAAGAGGATCCCGAGCGATGATCTATGAGACCCCGCAGGAGTGGCGCGAGGCCCGCGAGAGGCGGGTGCTGCTGTTCGGCATGTCGGGCCTCGGCAAGACCCATGTCTCGAACCTCCTGCGCGACGCCGGCGGCTGGTTCCACTACTCGGTAGACTACCGCATCGGCACCCGCTACATGGGTGAGCACATCGCCGACAACTTCAAGCGCGAGGCGATGAAGGTGTCGCTCCTGCGCGAACTTCTGATGACCGACTCGGTCTTCATCGCCTCGAACATCACCTTCAACAACCTCGCGCCCCTTTCCACCTATCTCGGCAAGCCCGGCAACCCGGCCCTGCACGGCCTGCCCTTCGCGGAATACACGAAGCGGCAGGAGCAGCACCGCGAGGCCGAGATCGCAGCGATGCTCGACACCCAGCGGTTCATCACCCGGGCTGCGGAGATCTACGGCTACCCCAGCTTCGTCTGCGACTCGAGCGGCTCGATCTGCGAGGTGGTCGAGCCCGAGGATCCCGCCGACCCGGTGCTTTCGGTGCTAGCCGAGCATCTGCTCCTTGTCTGGATCGCGGGCACGGACACCCACACCGCAGAACTCGTCCGCCGCTTCGACAAAGCGCCGAAGCCGATGTACTACCAGCCGGATTTCCTGCGCGACGCCTGGGCGGAGTATCTCGCCGCGAACCGGCTCTCCGAGGACGAGGTCGACCCCGACGCCTTCGTCCGCTGGGCCTATGCGAGGGCGCTCGCGCACCGCCAGCCGCGTTACGCGGCGATGGCCGAGCACTGGGGCGTGAAGGTCGCGGCCGAAGACGTCGCGGAGGTGGCCACGGCCGAGGACTTCATAGAGCTCATCGGCAGAGCCATAGACGCGGTCAGGTGAAGACCGCGACCAGCCGCGCGAGAAGATTGGCGAAATCGGCGACCTTGTTGAGAAGGTCGGCAGCGTTCTGGATCGAACGCACCAGTGCGTTCGCATCACGGGTTCCCGCGACAAGCCGCGCCTCGGCGTCGCTGGGCTCGCGGTTCGATGCCTCGTAGGCGATCTCAAGCTCGAACACCTTGTCGTGCTGGGCGAGTATCTCGCGCCGCGCCTGACGAAGCTGCCGCAGCCTGGCCAGATGCGCTTGCCGCGCCGCACCCTGGCTGTTTGCGGCGGCGTTCGCCTCGTCACGAATGCCTTGCGTATTCAGCCGCAGCAGATCGTTGACACGGTTGAAGAGCTGCTGGATGTGGGCGGTGGCGGTTACTGAGGGCGTTGGCATCAGTCACTCCTCCAACTGGTCTGCAAGCTCCCGCAGGGCCTCGAGATAGGCGACAACCTCCTCCGTCGAGCCGGTGCCTCTCAGCGCACGGGCCAGCGCGCCATGGGCCATGGCGATCCGGCCGACACGCACGTAGATCGAGCGGTCGTAGTGGGCGAAGAAGGCCCCGTGCGCCGCCTCCAGCTGCACCAGTGCGGCGCGGTAGTCCGCCGCGGAGCCCTCAGGATCGGCGAGGAGCGCGTTGTCCTCTGCCGCAATCAGCGCGTCGGCAAGTCGGTGGTATTCGGGATCGGCCCTGAGCTCGAAAAGCTCGAGCTGGATATCGCGGACGACCTGCTGCACGTCCGGGTCGGCGCGGGGCACCACACGGCGCATCCTGTTGTAGCGCAGCGTCTGGATCGCGAAGCTGGCCACGGCATCGGTGCGCCCCTGCTCCTCCCGAAGCCCGGCCACGAACTCGCTCAGGCCCTTGCTTTCCCCCACCTTCGCCAGGTTCCCCAGGCCCTTCAGCGCGGCCGCGTAGCTCGCCGTCACCTCGGCTTCCGTGCCGGCCTCCGAGAGCAGCGTCAGCGCGGCCACGTAGTCGGTCAGGACGCCCATCTTGCGCGCCGCGGCCGTGGCCGCGCCCACCGGGCGGGGAGAGCCGTCGGTCTGGAGCTTCTCGATGGCGCAGGTCTCGGCGAGCGCGCCGGGGCGCGCGCGGATCATGTCGCGGCAGGTGTCCGACAGGAGCCAGATGTCGCCGCGCTCCGCGGCCACGGTCAGCGCCCGCTCCGCTTCGCCCTCGAGCGCCGGATTCAGGATCGGCGCGACCGCCTTCTCGGTCTCGCCGACGGCGGCGGCGAAGGTCCTCATTTCCGGGGCGACACGCGCGGTGTTGCAGGCCGCAAGAAGAAGGCAGGCCCCGAACAATACCGATCTCATTACAATTCCTCCCGGCAACCCACCTGGAAAGGAACGAAATTCTTGCCCCGGCTTGTTACCGCTTCAATTCAAATCTAAGTAGCACATCCCAGCCACAACCTCCACAACCATGCCGATAACGCTGCCCGAGAATCTCCCCGCCTTTGACGTGCTTTCGCACGAGGGTGTGATGGTGATGTCGGAGAGCCGCGCGGAGCATCAGGACATCCGGCCCCTGCGGATCGGGCTCTTGAACCTGATGCCGAAGAAGATCCAGACCGAGACCCAGTTCGCCCGCCTGATCGGCGCGACGCCGCTGCAGATCGACTTCCAGCTGATCCGGATGAGCGAGCACGAGACCAAGAACACCGCGGCCGAGCACATGGAGGCGTTCTACCGCCCGTTCCAGGCGGTGAAGGGCGAGAAGTTCGACGGGCTGATCATCACCGGCGCGCCGATCGAGCACCTGCCTTTCGAGGAGGTCACCTACTGGGACGAGCTCCGCGAGGTGATGGACTGGACCCAGACCAGCGTGCATTCCACCTTCGGCGTCTGCTGGGGCGGCATGGCGATGGCCTACCACTTCCACGGGCTCGCCAAACACATGCTGCCGCACAAGGCGTTCGGCTGCTTCCGGCACCAGAACATGGCCCCTGCCTCGCCCTACCTGCGCGGCTTCTCCGACGATTGCGTGATCCCGGTCAGCCGCTGGACCGAGGTGCGGCAGGGCGAGGTGGACGCGATCCCGGCGCTGTCGTCACTGCTGGGCTCGGAGGAAGTCGGGCCCTGCCTGATCGAGGATCCCTGCCACCGGGCGCTCTACATCTTCAATCACTTCGAGTACGACAGCGGCACGCTGAAGGAGGAGTACGACCGCGACGTGGCGAACGGCACGCCGATCAACGTGCCCAAGAACTACTACCCGGGCGACGATCCGACGCTGACGCCGCAAAACCGCTGGAGAAGCCACGCGCACCTCCTATATGGCAACTGGATCAACGAGATTTACCAGTCGACGCCCTATGAAATCGCGGCCATCGGTACTCAGAGCTAGCTTCGCGGCCATTGCGGCCGTGCTCATCGGCTGTGCCGCGTCGCTCGCTCCGGAACCAACGCGCATGGCCCACACCGAAGCCCGGAATCCGCCCAAGGGCGAGATCCTCGAGGTGAATGGCACCCGCATCCACGCTGTTGTCGAGGGCGAGGGGCCCGCTGTGATCCTGATCCACGGCGCCTCCGGCAACCTGCGCGACTTCACTTTCGATCTCGCGCCGCGCCTGGCCCGGCGCTACCGGGTCATCGCCTTCGACCGGCCGGGGCACGGCCACAGCGATGCGCTGCCGGAGGCGGCTAGCCCAGGGCAACAGGCGGCGCTGCTCGACGCGGCGGCGGCGCAACTGGGGGTCCGTCGCGCGGTGATCGTCGGGCACAGCTATGGCGGCGCGGTGGCGATGGCCTGGGCGCTCGAGCGTCCCGGCCGCGTCGCGGCCGTGGTCTCGCTCGCCGGCGCCGTCGAGCCCTGGGAGGGCGAACTCGACCCCTGGTACCGTGTCGCCTCCTCCTGGCTCGGCGGGGCGACGGTGGTGCCGCTGGTCTCGGCCTTCGCGGGGCCGCGGCAGGTGCGGGAGACCGTCGCGGAGATCTTCGCTCCGGACCCCGTGCCGCAGGGCTATATCGAGCACATCGACGTCGGGCTCAGCCTTCGGCCCGAGGCGCTCAGGGCCAGCGCCCGGCAGGTCAACACCCTCAAGCCACATCTGATCCGGATGGCGCCGCGCTACACCTCGCTCGGCATTCCGGTCGAGATCGTGCACGGCTCGGCCGACACGACGGTCGGGCTCGAGATCCACTCGCGGCGGCTGGCGCAGCAGGTGCCCGGGGCGCGCCTCACGGTGCTTGACGGCGTCGGTCACATGCCGCACCACGCGGATCCCGCGGCGACGATCGCCGCCATCGACCGCGCCGCGCTCCGCGCCGGATTGCGCTGAGACCGGCTTTCGCCATACTGGCTCGAAGCTTAGCGGGAGAGCTCTATGGACCTGCCCTTCGACGGCGCGATCAGCAAGTATTTCGAGGAGGAGGCCCCCGAGCATGTGCGGCACGCCATCCGGGACGGCGCCGACCATGACATCCTGCTGCAGTCCTTCCCTTATACCGAGCGGCTCAAGCGCAAGGAATACGAGCAGCGGATGCACAAGCTGCAAATCGAGCTGATGAAGCTGCAGTCCGACGTGAGGGAAACGGGAAAGCGCGTGGTGGTCGTGTTCGAGGGCCGCGACGCCTCGGGCAAGGGCGGCACGATCAAGCGCTTCCGCGAGAACCTCAACCCGCGCGCCGCCAGGGTGGTGGCGCTGACCAAGCCCTCGGACCGCGAGGCGCGGCAGTGGTATTTCCAGCGCTACGTCGACTGGCTCCCGGCGGAGGGCGAGATCGTGCTCTTCGACCGCTCCTGGTACAACCGCGGCGTCGTCGAGCACGTCTTCGGCTTCTGCACGCCCGAGCAGCGCCAGCGCTTCTTCCGCCAGCTTCCGGAGTTCGAGAAGATGGTCGTCGACGAAGGCATCATGCTGGTGAAGATCTGGCTCACCGTGAGCCGTCCCGAGCAGCTGCGCCGTTTCCTGGCCCGCGAGCGCGATCCGCTGAAGCAGTGGAAGATCTCCTGGGTCGATGTCGAGGGCCTGAAGAAGTGGGACGAATACACCCACGCCATCGCCGAGACGCTGCAGCTCGGCCATTCCCTTTTCGCGCCCTGGACGGTGATCCGCTCCGACGACAAGCGCCGGGCCCGGCTCGCGGCGATCCAGGCGGTGCTGCACCGGATCGACTACGCCAAGAAGGACAAGAAGGCCGTGGGCAAGATCGACCCCGAGATCGCCGGCGGGCCGGACCTCTGGCGCCCGGATGGCTAAGCGCGGCTATCATCACGGCGACCTGCGCCGCGCGCTGATCGAGGCGGCGCTGAAGCTGATCGAGGAGAAGGGGCCGCAGGGCTTCACCCTGAGCGAGGCGGCGAAGGAGGCCGGCGTCACCCCGGCCGCAGTCTACCGCCATTTCGCCGGCCGCGAGGACCTGATCGCCGAGATCGCGCGGCAGGGCTACGAGATCTTCGCCGACCTGATGGAGCACGCCTATGCCGGCGGCCGGCCCTCGGCGCTGGCGGCCTTCGAGGCGACCGGGCGGGCCTACCTCGCCTTCGCCCGCAAGTTCCCGGGCCACTACGTGGCGATGTTCGAGTCCGGCGTCTCGATCAACGCCAATCCCGACCTCGCCCGCGCCGCCCGCCGTGCCTCGGGCGTGCTGGAGAAGGCGGCGGTGGCGCTGTCCGAGCACCTGCCGCCGGGCCGGCGGCCGCCGGCGTCGATGTTCTCGGCCCACATCTGGGCGCTGTCGCACGGCGTGGTGGAGCTGTTCGCGCGGGGCGCGCCGGGGCGCAAGTCGCCGTTCCCGCCAGAGGACCTCCTGGAGAGCGGCATCGGCATCTACCTGCGCGGCCTCGGACTGATCCCGCCCGAGCGCTGATCCAGCGGCGCGGCCTTCGGCCGCAAGTCCCTTTCTCGCGCCCTCGCCTCCGGCTCGCGGCGCTCGTTGGCCCACGGCGGGGGTATTTCCCGCAAACGTGGAAGGATCAGGCGCGGCGCGCGGCCGGGGGCGGCGCCAGCCCTTCCTCGGCCAGGACCACCGCCCGGCCCTCGGTCGCCGAGCGCTGCGCCGCCTGACCCATCGCGACCGCCCACCAGCCGTCCTCCAGCGTGACCTCGGGTGCGGATTCGCCCCGCACCACGGCGGCGAAGCGCTGGTGTTGGTAGAAGGTCGAGCCGTTGTGGTCGCCAGCGGCAAGGAGCGCAGGCTCGACCGGCACGTCGAGCCTGCGGGGGCCCTTCGGCGCGCGCGGGCTGACGATGACCTGGGGCACCGGCGACGGCCCGAGGTCGGCCGGCCAGAACCGGCCCGGGCCCGGCACCAGCGCCTCGATCTTGCCTGCCGGTCCGACGGCCGAGATTTCCTCCTGGAAGCGCGCGCCTTCGGCGAACATGCAGAGCTCCAGCATTGCCTTCGCCCCACCCTGGAACTCGACGATCACGTAGCCGTGGTCCCAGATGTCGGGCGCCTGGCCGCCGTAGGTTTCGTCGCGGTGGTTCACCGCCTGGCCACCCGAGGCCATGATCCGCACCGGATCGGCGTTCAGCGCCAGCCGCATCAGGTCGAAGAAGTGGCAGCACTTCTCGACGAAGGTGCCGCCGGTCAGCCGGTTGAACCGGTTCCAGGCACCGACCTTGTGCAGGAACGGAAACCGGTGCTCGCGGATCGTGAGCATGTGGATGCCGCCGGTCGCCGCCCCGGCCTCGGCCAGGAGCGTCGCCACGGGCGGCATGTAGCGGTATTCCATCGCAACCCAGACCGGCGCCGGATAGCCGGCAGCGAAGGTGGCGAGGCGCACGGCCTCGGCGGGGTCGGTGAAGAGCGGCTTTTCCACCAGGACCGGCAACGGCCGGATCGCGGCGATCTCCTCGAGCTGGCCGAGATGGAGGTGGTTCGGCGAGGCGATGAGCAGGCAGTCGATCCCGGCGCCGAGCACCTCGGCCAGGGAGCCCGCGATCAGCGCCCCCGGCGCCAGTTCGGCAGAGCGTGAGGCCATGCCGGGATCGGGCTCGAAGATCGCAGCCACCTCGGCGCCCTCCAGAAGCGCGATGTTGCGCAGGTGCTCCTGGCCCATCATGTCGCAGCCGATCACGCCGTAACGGATTGTCTTCACGTTCGTTTCCTTACCTCAGCCGCTGCACGTAGCGCGCCCGATCGGGGTCGAACCAGGTGCGCGAGAATTCGCAAGGGGCGCCGTCCTGGGCCCAGGCCAGCCGCTCGACGAAGCCGCAGACCGCGCCGGGCCGCGGCGCGAAGTCCGCCGGCGCCCAGTCGGGGGCGGGCGCGACGGTGACGCTGTCCTCGGCGCGGGTGATCCAGAACCCGAGCCGGGTGCGGTAGACGTGGTAGAGCGAATCCGAGAGATCCGCAGCGGCGATGCGCGGGGCGCGGGTGCCGTCGAGCCAGATTTCCTCGACCGCCACGGCCTGGCCCGAGAGCCGCCTGAGCCGCCGGATGCGGTGCGCCTCGGCCGACGGGCCGAAGCCGGGCGCGCCCTCGGGCTTGGCCAGGCGGGCGAGCGACAGCACCTCGGCCGTCGGCAAGCCGCCGCCCTGGCGGAGCTCGAGGCGGAACATCGAGTAGAGGCTCGCCACCTCGGGCCGGTGCCGCACGTAGTTGCCCGAGCCCTGCACACGCTCGAGAAGGCCCTTGGCCTCGAGCTCGGCCAGCGCCTTCCTCAGCGTGCCGACCGCGATCCCGAGCTCGGCCGCCATCTCGCGCTCGGGGCTAAGGCGTTCGCCGTCGATCAGCCGCCCGGCCATGATCTCGCGGATCAGCATCTCGCTGATTTGCACGTAGAGCGGCAGCGCGTTCGGGGCGTTCATTCTCAGCCGAGCAGAAAATTGATGCACTATTGCTCTACATCAAGGCGGATGCTACGCAAGCGGAAAAAGCGCGCGGCCTGGGGAGGAGAATCATGACCGTGGTCCCGGTGAGGTCGGAAGACCTCGACGCTTCCGAGGTCAGCTGGTTCGCCGCGCTCTGTTCGGACGACTACCGCCATCTCGGCGTGCTCGAAGGCGATCTTCGCTCGTCCTGGGCGCATTGCTCGAAGATCGTCACCACCGCCGAGGAGCTGGGCTTTCGCAACATCCTCTGCCCCTCATCCTACCAGGTCGGCCAGGACACGCTCTCGTTCGTCGCCGGCTGCGCGCCGATCACGGCCCGCATCAACTTCCTCGCCGCGATCCGTTGCGGCGAGATGCATCCCTACATGCTGGCCCGCACGGTGGCGACGCTCGACCACATGCTGGAAGGGCGGCTGACGCTCAACGTGATCTCCTCGGACTTCCCCGGCGAGAGCGCCCCGTCGCGCCTCCGCTACCAGCGCTCGCGCGAGGTGGTCGAGATCCTGCGACAGGCCTGGACGCAGGACGAGATCGAGCATCACGGCGAGGTCTACGACCTCGCCCGCGTCACGGCCGATCCGGCCCGGCCCTACCAGCAGAACGGCGGCCCGCTGCTCTACTTCGGCGGCTACTCGCCCGATGCGCTCGAGCTCTGCGGCGAGGCCTGCGACGTCTACCTGATGTGGCCCGAGCCCAAGGAGCAGATCGCCGAGCGGATGAAGGCCGTCCACGCGGTGGCCGAGAGACACGGGCGGGTGCTCGACTACGGGCTCCGCGTCCACATGATCGTGCGCGAGACCGAGGCCGAGGCCCGCGAATACGCCGAGGAACTGGTCTCGAAGCTCGACGACGAATTCGGCCGGCTGATCCGCGAGCGCGCGCTCGACCAGAGCTCGCTCGGGGTGGCGCACCAGGCCCGCGCGCGCGAGCTCGCCGACAAGTTCGGCTATGCCGAGCGCCATCTCTGGACCGGCATCGGCCGCGCCCGCTCGGGCTGCGGCGCGGCACTGGTCGGCTCGACCGATCAGGTGATGAGCGAGATCGAGACCTACCGGAAGATGGGCATCCGCGCCTTCATCTTTTCCGGTTATCCGCATCTCGAAGAGGCGCGTCACTTCGGCGAAAAGGTGATGCCGCACCTGAAGACCTGCTCGCTGCCGCAGGAATACGGCCGCGTGCCCGCCGATGTGCCGGAGACGCCGCTCGGCCAGGGAACCCGGGCGTGAGGACCGGGTCGATGGAGCGCGTCAAGCTGCAGAAGGGGCTGAAGCTCAGCCGCATCGTCTATGGCCTCTGGCGGCTCGGCGACGACCCCGACACCTCGACCCGCCACGTCCAGGCCAAGATCGAGGCCTGCCTCGAGCAGGGCATCACCTCCTTCGACGAGGCCGACATCTACGGCGACTACGAGAGCGAGAGCCTGTTCGGTGCGGCGCTGAAGCGGGCGCCAGGGCTCAGGAACGAGATCGAGGTCATCACCAAATGCGACATCATGCTGGTGTCGGAGAAGTTCCCGAAGCGCCGGGTGAAGCACTACGACACGACCGCTGCGCACATCGCGGCCTCGGTCGACGCCTCGCTGAAGAAGATGGGGATCGAGCGCATCGACCTGCTCTTGATCCACCGCCCCGACCCGCTGATGGACCCCGACGAGACCGGCGCGGCGCTCGACGCCGCCGTGGCATCGGGCAAGGTGCGCGCGGTCGGCGTGTCGAACTTCAAGCCCTGGGACTGGCGGCTCCTGCAATCGGCGATGAAGTCCAAGCTCGTCACCAACCAGTTCGAGCTGAGCCTCATCGTGCACGAAGGCTTCACCAACGGCGACGTCGCCTTCCTGCAGGAGCGCGGCCTCTCACCGATGGCCTGGTCGCCGCTGGGCGGCGGTGCGCTTTTCGCCCATTCCTCCAAGCCCTTGCGCGACGCGCTCAAGCGGATCGGCAAGGCGCAGGGGGTAGATGCCGCAGCCGTCGCGGTGGCCTGGCTCATGGCGCATCCGGCGAAGATCCTGCCGGTGATGGGCACCAACAACCTCGACCGGATCCGCAGGCTGGCCGATGCCGCCAAGGTGGAACTCGACCGCGAGACATGGTTCGAGCTTTACACGGCGGCGCTGGGCCGCGAGGTTCCATGATGGATGGAAGCCTTGAGGGGCCCCAGGCGATGGACCCTTTCACCCCCGGCCCGGACACCGCTCGCGCCCTGCGCGATGCGTTCGGCCATTTCGCCACCGGCGTAACAGTCGTCACCGCCCGGGGCCCGCAGGGGCCGGTCGGGATCACCGCCAACAGCTTCGCCAGCGTGTCACTCGAGCCGCCGCTGGTGCTCTGGTCGCCGGCCAAGGCCTCCTCGCGGTTTCCGGTCTTCGCCGACGCGAAGCATTTCGCGATCCACGTCCTTGGCGCCGACCAGCGCGACCTCGCCGCGCATTTCACCCGCCACGGGCGCGAGTTCGACGGGCTCGAGGTGACCGAGGGGCCGGGCGGCGCGCCGCTGATCGGCAATTGCCTCGCCTGCTTCGCTTGCCGCCGCTTCGCGGTCGAGGATGCGGGCGATCACGTGATCATCTTGGGCGAGATTCTGGAGGCGGCGTTCCGCGAGGGCGCGCCGCTCGTCTTCTCGCAAGGCTTCTACGGCTCGTTCGCCAAGAACGAGTGAGGAGCAACTGGAGCGACGACCGGTAGAACCGGCCGCGCGCCCGGGAGAGGGCGCAACAGGGAGGGAGACGCCGATGGGCGCTCTGATCGGGGCCACGAAAGGTCTCGCCAAGCTGAACGGCGCGCTCCTGGCGCTCGGCCGCTGGCTCGGCGCGTTCCTCCTTGCCCTCATGGTCGCCGCGATCCTGGCCCAGGTCTGGTACCGCTACGTCATCGGCAACGCGCTGGCCTGGCCCGACGAGGCGGCGCGGTTCCTGATGCTGTGGATGACCGGGCTGATGGCGCCGACCGCCTTCCGCCGCGGTGGCTTCGTTGCGATCGACATGATCCAGCTGCTCATGCCCCGCGCCCTGGCCGCCGCGCTCCAGCTCCTGCTGCTGGCGCTCTCGCTCCTGGTGCTGGCGATGGCCTTCCGGATCGGGCTGTCCGAGCTTTCCGGCCTCGGCGCCCGCTTCGCCACCTCCTCGCTCTGGTATCCCTCGGGCCTCATGCCCCTGGAATGGGCCAAGGTGCCGAGGGGCTGGATGATGGCCTCGTTCCACGTGGGCGTGACGCTCCTCTTGCTCGTCAATGTCGAGCTCCTCCTGCGCGCGGTGCTCGGCCTCGTCGGCCGCGACGGCGAGCTCCCCGCCATCGCCCAGGACGCCACGCTCGCGGGGGCCGAATAGATGCTGTCGCTGTTCCTGCCGGTCTTCCTGGTCCTGCTGCTCCTGGGCTTTCCGGTCTTCTTCGGCCTCGTCTTCGCACCCGGGATCCTGCTCTGGCTCAACGGGCAGGAGCGCGACATCGTGCTTCTCTATCGCAACGTCTACAACGGCATGGACAGCTTCCCGCTGATGGCGATCCCGTTCTTCATGCTGGCGGGCGAGCTGATGAACCGGGGCGGCATCACGCTCAGGCTCGTCGAATTCAGCCAGGCGCTGATGGGGCACCTGAGGGGCGGGCTCGCGCATGTGAACGTCATGTCCTCGATGCTCTTCGCCGGGCTCTCGGGCTCGGCGGTGGCCGACGTCTCGGCACTCGGCTCGATGCTGATCCCGGCGATGGAGAAGCAGGGCTACTCCCGCCGCTTCGCCGCCGCGGTGACCGCGGCCTCCTCGGTGATCGGCCCGATCATCCCGCCCTCGGGGATCATGATCATCTACGCCTACGTGATGGGCGAATCTGTCGCCGCCCTCTTCCTCGCCGGCATCGTGCCGGGCATTCTGGTCGGTGTCGGGCTGATGGTCATGATCGCGCTCCGCGCCGACCACTGGCACCTGCCGCAGATCGGCGCCCGCGCCAGCTGGGGCGAGCGCGGCCGCGCCTCGCTCAAGGCCTTCTTTCCGCTGATGACCCCGGTGATCATCCTCGGCGGCATCCTCGGCGGCGTCTTCACCCCGACCGAGGCCGCCGCCATCGCGGTCGCCTACGCGATCCTGATCGGGCTCTTCGTGATGGGCTCGCTGAAGCTCTCCGATCTGCCCGACGTGCTGATCCGCTCCGGCATCACCTCGGCCGTGGTGCTGCTTCTCGTCGGCGCGGCGATGGCGTTCAAGACCGTGGCCTCGCTCGCCCACACCCCCGAGATGCTCGCGGCGTTCATCCTGTCGCTGTCGGACAACCCGCTGATTCTGCTTTTCCTGATCAACGTGCTCCTGTTCATCGTCGGCATGTTTCTCGACGCCGGCCCGGCGATCATCATCCTCGGGCCGATCCTGGGGCCGATCTTCCTCGAGCTCGGCGTCGACCCGGTGCACTTCGCCATCATCATGGCGGTGAACCTGACCGTGGGGCTCGCCACGCCACCGATGGGGCTGGTACTCTTCGTCACGGCGGCGGTCTCCGGGCTGAAGGTCGAGGAGGTGGTCCGCGGCATCGCGCCGATGCTCGTCGTCCATGTCGCGGTGATCTTCCTCATCACCTATTTTCCGGCGCTGTGCCTGACGGTTCCGCGCCTATTCGGCTTTGTGAACTGACCCTGGAAACCTGAACGGGAGGAAAGACCATGATCCACGGAACCCTGAAATCGCTCTTTGCAGCGGCCCTCGTGGCCGGCTCCGCCGGATGGGCCGCAGCGCAGGAGATCACCCTGCGGGCAACCGCGAATTCCAACGACCAGGACGAGGACTACGACGGCCTCGTCGTGTTCAAGAACTACGTCGAGAACGCCTCGAACGGCCGCGTCGGCGTCGAGCTCTTCATCGGAACCCAGCTCTGCGCCACCGGCGAGGAATGCCTCGCCGGCGTCGCCGACGGATCGATCGACATCTACATCACCACCTCGGGCGGGGCGGCGAACCTGTTTCCCTACATCCAGGTGCTCGACCTTCCCTACCTGATGAGCGACGACCGGGTGGCCGAGGAGGTGCTGACCGGGGACTTCGTGCGGACGATGCGCGACATGGCGCTGGCAGATTCCGACGGCAAGATCCGCCTGATGACCGTCGGCAATACCGGCGGCTGGCGCAACTTCGCCAATACCGAGCGCCGGGTGCAGACGCCGGCCGACCTCGCCGGGCTGAAGATGCGCACCGTTCCGGCCGACCTGCCGCAGACGCTGGCAACCACGCTCGGCGCCGCGCCGACGCCGATCCCGTGGCCGGAGCTCTTCACCTCGCTGCAGACCGGCGTCGTGGAAGGCACCGCGAACGGCATCACCGACATCATGAACATGAAGTTCCCCGATGCCGGGCTGAAGTACATCACGCTCGACGGACATTCCTACATGGGCGCCTTCTGGTGGATGTCGAACGACCGCTTCACGGCGCTGCCCGACGACCTGAAGCGCATCGTGGTCGACGGCTTCGCCGAACTGCAGCAGGCCACCTTCGCCTCGCCGAAGCGCAAGTCGATCGAGGCCTACCAGGACTTCGTGGCCGCGGGCGGCGACATCTACGTGCCGACGCCCGAGGAGAAGGCCGCCTTCCAGCAGGCGGTCGGGCCGGTGATGGACTGGTTCAAGACCAACGTCGCCAAGGGGCCGGAGATTCTCGCGGCCTTCGAGACCGCCGTGGCGGCGGCGCAGGAAAAGATCGACGCCGAGCGCATGGCCGATCTCAACTGATGCAACCCTGGGGCGCGCGGCCGCCGCGCGCCCCTCTCTGGCGCGGGAATCTCTTGAGAAGCCCCGCTCGCGGGCCTACGATTTTTTCTTACCAAGCCACTCCAGAAGAGCTACCGACAGGGAAATCAACATGCATCTCAGATCACTGCTGGCGGGCACCGCGGCGCTCGTCGCGCTGCCGGCGGCCGCCGCCGACCCCGACTTCACCGTCTTCGACTGGTCGGGCTACGAGGACCCGGGCTTCTTCCAGGCCTATGTGGAGCAGCACGGCACCAATCCCACCTTCGCGTTTTACGGCGACGACGACGACGCCTTCCAGAAGCTGCAGTCGGGCTTCCGCGCCGACGTCTCGCATCCCTGCTCGCAGATGGTGTCGAAGTTCCGCGACGCCAACCTGGTCGAGCCCTGGGACACGAGCCGGATCGAGAACTACGACAAGATCAACCCCGCCTTCTTGAACTCCTCGATCTTCGAGGATGACCAGGGCACCTGGTACATCCCCGCCGAATGGGGTGCGACCGCGATCGCCTACAACACAGAGCAGGTTGCCGAGGAAGAGGTGCAGAGCCTGCAGGTCTTCGTCGACCCGAAATACGCCGGCCGCATCGCGCTTCCCGACAACAACGACGACGTCTGGTCGCTCGCCTACCTCGCCACCGGCGTCACCGACTGGACCACGGTGACCGAAGAGCAGTTCCAGGCGGCAGGAGAATGGCTCCGCAAGGCGCACGAGAACGTCCGCGCCTACTGGGCCGACGGCGCCGAGCTGGCCCAGCTGATGGCCACCGGCGAGGTGGTGATCGCCTGGGCCTGGAACGAGACGCCGACAACGATGCAGGCCGAGGGCCATCCGATCGCCTTCGAGCGCGAGCCCGCCGAGGGCTCCTCGACCTGGTTCTGCGGCTATGTCAACCTCAAGGACGGGCCCGGCAACGAGGACAAGGCCTACGACTTCATCAACGCCTGGCTCGACGCCCGGAGCGCGAACTACATCGTCGAGAGCTGGGGCTACGGCCATTCCAACACCGAGGCCGTCGCCGCGATCGACCCCGAGCTGGTGAACTCGGTCGGGCTCGGGCCGGTCGAGGTGCCGCTCTTGGCCCAGGTGCCGATGGACAACATCCTGCGCGACCGGATGCTCGAGGAGTTCGAGAAGATCAAGGCCGGGTTCTGAGCCTTCCGGCGCCGGCGCGCGCCTCGAGCTTCGAAGCGCCGTGCTGCCCCCCGCGCCGCTTGCGAAGTGGCGCGGGGGCTCCTACATTGGGCGAGTTCCGGGTTCGCCCGGGACTATGGCGATAAACGCGCCCGTAATAAGCGGATCGGACCCGGGGGCGGTACCCGGCGGCTCCACCAAGACCCCTCGTTGGGGGAACATGGGGCCGAAACAGGATCGACGAACGTGTAAAGGGGATTGCTTTCGCTCGGTGAGCTACCACCGTTATCGGTGCACAATGCATAGTTGCCAACGACAACCATGCTCCGGTGGCTCTGGCTGCGTAAGCAGTTCGGGTAACCGAAAACTAAGTCCGGCGGCCTAGCAGCTGTCCGGCGGGGTTCGCAGGCACCTGGCAACAGAAGCCTGCACTCCTCCTCATAGCGCATCGCCAGGTCCTGCCGTCGAGCGGGGGGCCGTCTGCCCCCCCGCACCCCCCGAAGGTACTTGAGACAAGAGGAAGAGGGATCAGCAGACAAGAGGAAGAGGGATCAGCTCTTCGGGTCGAGCGCGCGGAGCCGT
>JBFKAV010000078.1:0-16356 GCA_041621405.1 Paracoccaceae bacterium | reverse complement strand
CAGATCCCCCGTCTCCCCCGGCACCTCGTCGTGGATGCTCACCCGGATCAGCTTCCGCGTCGCGGGGTTCATCGTGGTGTCCTTGAGGTCCTTCGCGTCCATCTCGCCCAGGCCCTTGAAGCGCTGGACGTCGATCTTGCCTTTGCCGCCGAGGCCCTTCTCCAGAAGCGCCTCCTTCTCGGCGTCGTCGGCGACGTAGACGCGGGTAGCCCCTTGCGTCAGCCGGTAGAGCGGCGGGCAGGCGAGGTAGAGGTGGCCCTTGTCGATCAGGGGCCGCATCTGGGTGAAGAAGAACGTCATCAGGAGCGAGGCGATATGCGCCCCGTCGACGTCGGCGTCGGTCATGATGATGACCTTCTCGTAGCGCAGGTCCTCGACGTTGAAGCGCGTGCCCATGGAGACGCCGAGGGCCTGGCAGAGGTCGGCGATCTCCTGGTTCGCCCCGAGCTTGCCCGAGGCGGCGCCGAGGACGTTCAGGATCTTGCCGCGGAGGGGGAGGAGCGCCTGGGTGTTCCGGTCGCGGGCCATCTTGGCGGAGCCGCCGGCCGAGTCGCCCTCGACGATGAAGAGCTCGGTGCCCTCGCGGGTCTGGGCCGAGCAGTCGACGAGCTTGCCAGGCAGGCGCAGCTTCTTGGTGGCCGACTTGCGGGCGGTCTCCTTCTCGGCCCGGCGGCGCAGCCGCTCCTCGGCGCGGAGCACCACGAAGTCGAGGATGGCGCCCGCGGATTTCGGGTCAGAGCCGAGCCATGTGTCGAAGTGGTCGCGCACCGCGCCCTCGGTCATCCGGGCGGCGGATTCGCTGGAGAGCCGGTCCTTTGTCTGGCCGACGAAGGCGGGGTCGCGGATGAAGCAGGAGACCAGCGCGCAGGCGCCGCCCGCGAGGTCGTCGCGGGTGATCTGGGCGGCCTTGCGGTTAGAGGCAAGCTCGCCATAGGCGCGGATGCCCTTGAGGATCGCGGCCCAGAAGCCTGCCTCGTGGGTGCCGCCCTCGGGCGTGGGGACGGTGTTGCAGTAGGACTGGAGGAAGCCGTCCTTGGACGGCGTCCAGTTGATCGCCCATTCGACGAAGCCCGGTTCGCCGAACTTCTCCTGGAAGCTGACCTTCCCGGCGAAGGGGCGGTCGGCGTAGGTGGTGGCGGCGTTCATCTGCTCGGCGAGGTAGTCCGAAAGCCCGCCGGGGAAGTGGAAGCTGGCCTCGGCGGGGGTTTCGCCGTCGTCGATGGCCGAGCGCCACCGGATCTCGACGCCGGAGAAGAGGTAGGCCTTGGAGCGCGCCATCCTGAAGAGGCGCGCGGGCTTGAAGCGGTGGTGGCCGAAGATCTCCTCGTCGGCGTGGAAGGTGACCGTGGTGCCGCGGCGGTTCTGGGTGGGGCCGAGCTTTCTGACGGGGCCGAGGGGGAGGCCGCGGGAGAAGCGCTGCTCGTAGAGCTCCTTGCCCCGGGCGACCTCGACGACGAGGGAGTCCGAGAGCGCGTTCACCACCGAGGCGCCGACGCCGTGCAGGCCGCCGGAGGTGGAATAGGCCTGGCCGGAGAACTTGCCGCCGGCGTGGAGCGTGCAGAGGATGACCTCGAGCGCCGACTTCTTGGGGAACTTCGGGTGCGGGTCGACGGGGATGCCGCGGCCGTTGTCGCGGACGGTGACGGCGAAGTCCTCGTGCAGTTCGACCTCGATGCGGTTGGCGTGGCCGGCGACCGCCTCGTCCATCGCGTTGTCGAGGATCTCGGCGACGAGGTGATGCAGCGCCCGCTCGTCGGTGCCGCCAATATACATGCCGGGCCGTTTGCGGACGGGCTCGAGACCCTCCAGCACCTCGATGGAGTGGGCATCGTAGGCGGCGGCGCCCGCGAGGAGATCGTCGGCCATGGGACTGCTCGCTTTGCTCTTGCTTGGCCGGCATTGTCGCAAAGCGGCGGGGCGGGGGCAATGGGCTGCCGCCGCCCGGAGGCATGTCACCCGCCGAAGCGGGGCGGCGCGTCGCGGGTGGCGAAGCGGCGCCGGAAGGCGGCGTCGGCCTCCTCGCGCGTGATCCCCATGTCGGCGAGGCGCTCGTCGGGCATCGCGGCGAGCTTCCGGGCGCTGCGCCAGGCGGCGTCGCTGGCGACGAGCCAGGAAAGCAGGCGGGCCAGCGGGGCGAGACGGCGGGTCTGGTGGCGGGCGGTGTGGGCCAGGGTGTGCATCGGGGCTCTCCTTCGGGATGTTCCGATCTGCTCCCAAGTCTGCCCGACCCCGCGCCCCGCCGCTTGAAGGCGGCCTTCAGAAACCCTTCCCTTCCCCTTCCATTTTCCTGCTGAACCGGCAGATTGGGGGTTATGCTATGATTTCACGAGGGAAAGTGGCGTTTGGCCTATCGATTCGCTAATTGCATTCTCGATCCCGACCGGCACCGGTTCGAGCGTGACGGCGAGGCGCTGCACCTCGAGCCGCAGGTCTTCGACCTCCTTCGTGCGCTGGCCGAGGCGGAC
This sequence comes from Paracoccaceae bacterium, assembly GCA_041621405.1. GTDB lineage: Bacteria > Pseudomonadota > Alphaproteobacteria > Rhodobacterales > Rhodobacteraceae > JBFKAV01. The sequence goes on along the minus strand of JBFKAV010000078.1, from coordinate 13,891 downwards.
GGGGCGCTCGTCACCCGCGAGGAGCTGATCGAGCGGGTCTGGGGCGGGCTGAACATCTCGGACGCCACGATCAGCGTTCGCATCAGCGCCGCGCGGCGGGCGGTTGGCGACACCGGCAAGGCCCAGGCGGTGATCGAGACGGTGGCGCGGCGGGGCTTCCGCCTTGCGGTTACCGTCGCACGGGACAATCTCGTGGCCCCGGAATCGGCTGCCGCCCCCGCGGCGGCCGCGCGGCCGGCGGCACCGGTGCCGACGCTCGCCGTCCTGCCTTTCGCCTACGCCGCCACCGACCCCTCCGACATGCTGGCCGACGGCATCGTCGACGAGATCACCGGCGCGCTGAGCCGGGTCGGGGGCTTCGACGTCATCGCGCGGCAGTCGGCCTTTGCGCTGCGCGACGAGAGCCCGGAAATCCCGGTCGCTGCGGCCCGGCTCGGAGCCGATTACCTGGTCGAGGGCACGGTGCGCCGGGCCGGCGAGCGGGTGCGGATCGGCGCCGACCTGACCGACGCCGGGGGCCGCACGGTCTGGTCGGCGCGGTTCGACGAGAGGATCGACGATCTGTTCGACCTGCAGGACCGGATCGCCATGCAGGTGGCCGGCCAGCTTCCGGTGAAGCTCCGCTCGGCCGAGATCGAACGCGCACGCGGCAAGGGCTCGCGCGCCCGGAGCCCGCAATACGACCTGGTGCTCAGGGCGATGCCGCATTTCTGGGCGCACCGTGGCGAGGCCAATGCGCGGGCGGTGGAGCTTTTGCGCGAGGCGCTCGCGCTCGCGCCCGACTATGTGCCGGCGCTGGCCTACCTCGCCTGGGCCTTGGTGCAGAAGCCGTCCTACATGTGGTCCGAGCGTCCGGCCGAGGACCGCGCGGCGGCCGTCGCGCTCGCGAACCGCGCGGCCGAGCTCGTGGGCGACGACCCGCCAGCGCTGGTCGCGATCAGCGCGGCCTATTCGATGGCGCTGCCCGAACGCGCGCCGGCGCTGGCTTTTGCGCGCCGAGCCCTGGCGATCGACCCGAACAACGCCTGGGGCCGCATGCGCCTCGGCTGGGCGCTGATCTACGACGGCAAGCCGGAGCCGGCGCTGGCCGAGTTCGAGCGGGCGCGGCAGCTTTCGCCGCTCGACCCCTTCACCTTCAACATCAACATCGGCACCGCGGTGGCGCAGTCGCGCCTCGACCGGCTCGACCTGGCAATCCCGCTACTCGAGGACACGCTGGTGAACGCACCGGGCGTGAGCTGGGCCTACCGTCTCCTGGCCAGCATGCATGCCCGCGCAGGCAACGAAGCGGCGGCGGCAGAGGCGCTCGACCGTCTCCTCGCGGCCTATCCCGGCTTGACCATGAAGAAGCTCATCGAAAGCGTGCCGCCGACCATCGTGGAACTCGATCTCGCCTACCAGGCCGGGCTGCGGATGGCCGGCCTTCCCGAGGACTAGGCGGAGGCCGGCTCAGGCGGTTTCGGCGTTGCGCCTCGCCCACATCGCCTGGAAGGCCGGGCGGGCCTGGCAGGACTTGAGCCAGGTCTCGACGGCGGGGAACTCGGCGATGAGCGGCGGATGCCCCTGGGCGTAGCGCAGGATCTCGGCAAGGTTGAGGTCGGCGACGGTGAAGCGGCCGCCGACGAGGTAGCCCTCGACCTGGAAATGCGCCTCGAGCACCTTGAGCGGGCGGCGCAGGGTCTCCGCCGCGACCTCGATCTCGGCCTTGCCATCGGCGGCGTCGGCGCGGCCATTGGCGTGGACCACGAAGATGGCGCGCCCGGCCGGCTCGATCGCGGTGGCGCCGTAGAGCGCCCATTGCATCATCAGCGCCTCTTCCTTGGACCCGCACGGGGCGAGGGGGCCGCCGTGCTTGCGGGCCAGGTAGAGGTTGATCGCGAGCGATTCCGTCAGCACGAAGCCGTCGTCGTCCATCGCCGGGATCGCGCCGGTGGGGGTGACCTTCAGGTATTCGGGCGAGCGGGTGTTCAGCGGCGCGTCCTTCGCCTCCGGGTCGGGGAGACGGTAGGCCTGGATCACCGGGACCTCCTCGACCTCGATCCCGAGTTCGCGGGCGAGCCAGTAGTTGCGCGACGCACGGCTGAAGTATACGCCGTAGATCTTCACCATGTTGCGCTCCCCCTCGGTGACCTGCAGGTGGCAGGCTAGCGCAGGGTAAAGGTCGGGAAAAGGCCGGCCGCGGCTGGGTTTGACTCCGGTCAAGGCGCCCATGCGGCAGATCGGATAAAGCGGCACGGATCGGGAATGGGGAGACGTGACGATGGGGTTTGACGAGACCGCGATGCACGAGGGCGCCGGGGAGGCGGCTGCGGAGGCCGCGAAGCAGGGGGGGACGGAGGCGGCGAAGCCTTCGGCCGCCAAGGCGAAGCCTCGCGCCGGGGCGCTTACCAGGGCCACGGCGGCGAACGCGGTGCCGGCGCGCTTTCCCAAGGCCTCGCCCGATTCCATCGCCCATGCCTTCGAGACCGGGGAATACCCCTATGTCGACCGGGTGCCGCGCAGGTCCTACGAAGCGCAGAAGGCCAGGCTCCAGGCCGAGCTTCTGAAGGTGCAACTCTGGGCGCAGGAGACTGGGCAGAAGTTCGTGATCCTGTACGAGGGCCGCGACGCTGCTGGCAAGGGCGGCACGATCAAGCGCTTCATGGAGCATCTCAACCCGCGCTTCGCCCGGGTGGTGGCGCTGAACAAGCCGTCGGAGCAGGAGAAGGGCCAGTGGTTCTTCCAGCGCTACATCGAGCACCTGCCGACGGCGGGCGAAATGGTGTTCTACGACCGCTCCTGGTACAACCGCGCTGGCGTCGAGCGGGTGATGGGCTTCTGTACGCCGAACGAATACCTCGAGTTCATGCGCCAGACCCCGGAGCTCGAGCGCATGTTGGCGCGCTCGGGGATCCGGCTCTACAAGTACTGGTTCTCGGTCACCCAAGAGGAGCAGCGCCGCCGCTTCGAGAGCCGCGAGAACGATCCCCTGAAGCGTTGGAAACTGTCGCCGATCGACAAAGCGTCCTTGGAGAGGTGGGAAGATTACACCGAGGCCAAGGAGGCGATGTTCTTTTACACCGACACCGCCGACGCGCCCTGGACGATCGTGAAGTCGAACGACAAGAAGCGGGCGCGGCTAAACTGCATGCTGCACTTCCTGAATTCGCTCGACTACCCGGGGAAGGACACGAAGATCGCCCACGCCCCCGATCCGCTGATCGTCGGCCGGGCGAGCCACGTGATCCACAAGGCCGAGCACATCCTGGGAACCTCGCTCCACCCCGGCACGCGGCACGTGAAGCATTCTTGAGCGCGGAGGCGTTCGGGCAAGCCGATCTCCTCGACTGGGACTTGGGCGCGACGCGATAGGACGCGGTGATCGCCATCGTCCTGCAGTTGCTGGCGCCGGCGGTGCGGGCAGGCGTCTTCGCCAGGATCACGCGTGCCGTTTCTCCGGCCGGGCCGGTGCTTCTGTACGGCTACGCGCCGCGGCAGGTCAGCTGCGGCACCTAGGAGTCAACGGCTGCGGAAACCCTCCAAACGCCCGGTGTCCTACGCAGAGGTTCGCTTGGCTGGTGGGTGTCGGCCTCGCGTGACTGCGCCGCCGAGCTTGCCGAGGGCAGCAGCCATGCCGGTCGCGCGGCGCCGATCGACTTCGTTGCCCGGACGCGCGGGGCCTGAGCCTGGCGGCGCCCGGCCCAACGGGAGGAGCCGACCTTCGATCGGCGACGACGGGCGGGAGCGCTTCCGGCTTCCGGGCGGGGCGTGCCGCCAGGGCGGCGGCGCCGGGAGGGCATTGCCCCTGGCCGGGCCCAGGCGTAGAGGCAGGGCCCATGCGCGATCTCTCCTCCGTAAGCCGCGAGGGCCGGGCGCTCCTGGTGCTCGGGTTGCCGATCATCGGCAGCAACCTCGCTCAGATCGCCATGCACATCACCGACACGGTGATGCTCGGCTGGTATTCGGTCGAGGCGCTCGCCGCGGTGGTGCTGGGCGCCACCGGATTCTTCACGCTGTTCCTCGTGGGCTCGGGCTTTGCCTGGGCGGTGATGCCGATGGCGGCGGCGGCCAACGCGAATGGCGAGGATGCCGAGGTGCGGCGCATCACCCGGATGGGGCTTTGGCTGTCGCTGCTCTTCGCCGCGGCGGCGATGCCGGTGTTCTGGTTCGCGGCGCCCGTTCTCAGGGCGTTGGGCCAGGACGCGGGCCTCGCGGCCGCCGCGCAAGGCTATTTGCGCATCGCCGGATGGGGCATCTTTCCGGCGCTGGCGGTGATGGCGCTGAAGAGCTACCTCGCCGCGCTCGAGCGGACCCAGTTCGTGCTTTGGGTGACAGTGGCCGGCGCGGTGCTGAATGCCGTGCTCAACTGGGCCTTGATCTTCGGCAACTGGGGCGTGCCCGAGCTTGGCATCCGCGGCGCGGCCATCGCCACGCTCGTCACCCAGGTCTTCACCATCCTGCTCGTCGGGCTCTACGCCGCGCTTTTGCCCGCGCTTCGCCGGCACGCGCTCTTCGTCCGCTTCTGGCGCCCTGACTGGGGCGCCTTCGTCGCCGTGTTCCGGCTCGGCTGGCCGATCGGGCTGACCACGCTGGCCGAGGCCGGGCTGTTTTCGGCCACAGCGCTGATGATGGGCTGGGTCGGCACCCGCGAGCTTGCCGCGCACGGCATCGCGATCGAGATCGTCTCGGCGATCTTCATGATCCCCCTGGGGCTCTCGAACGCCGCCACGGTACGTGCCGGCCGTGCCCATGGAATGGGCGACCTGGCCGGGCTGCGGCTCGTCGCCGGAACCGGGCTCGGGCTCGTGCTCGCGATTGCGGTCTGCGCGGCGCTTCTGTTCGTCACCGTGCCGGAGCCGCTGATCGGCCTCTTCCTCGACCCCAGTGAACCCGAGCGCCCGGCGATCCTTGCGATCGGCACCAGCCTGCTGGCCGTGGCGGCCCTGTTCCAGCTGGCCGATGCCGGGCAGGTTATGGCCTTGGGGTTGCTCAGGGGCGTGCAGGATGCACGAGTGCCGATGATCTTCGCCGCGATCAGCTACTGGGCGGTGGGCATTCCCACCAGCTATGGCCTGGGCTTCTGGGCCGGGCTCGGCGGCCCCGGCATCTGGGCCGGCCTCGTCATCGGCCTGGTCCTCGCCTTCGGGCTGCTCAGCGTGCGGTTCTGGCGCGGGGTGGCGCGCGCCTAGCCGCCCTTTGTCAGCCGCTCGGCCTTCTTCCGAGAGAGCACGGTGCGCAGGTCGTGCATGGCCAGAAGCAGCGCGTCGGTGACCTCGTCGAGCTGGGCCTCCGTCGCCTTCGACTGCGCCCATTGCGCGGTGAGGTTGAGGTGGTCGACGGTCCGCAGGATGTCGTCGATGTCGCGGCGGGCGAGAAGCTCGGTGCGCTCCTCCATCCAGCCGCGGATCGCCGCCATGTCGGCCTCGGAGAGCTCGCGCGCGCCCTGCGGCTTCACGTCGCCGTTCTTGATGTTGACGACGGCGAGCGGCTCGAGCTCGAGCCGCCGCGAGCGGCTTTCGGTGTCGACCCGGAACACGGCGGCGCCGTTCTCGCGGACGCGGAAGTAATAGTCCGGCAGCTCGGTCATTTCTCGAGGTTCCGATTGTCGATGCAGCGCAGGAGCGAGCCGTCCTCGTCGACCAGCGCGAACATCCGCGGCGCGCCCGGGTGCCGGACGAAGCCCGTCAGCCGCGGGATCGCGCGCGGGTCGCTCGGCAGTCCTGCGCCGCGCCACGCCTCGTGGAGCGCGTCGGCATCGTCCACCCGGACGCAGGCGCTGAACCAGCTCGATCGCGGGTCGCAATCCGGGTGCGGGAAGAACTCGAGCTCGAGCGATGCGCGCCGCAGGATCATCCAGCCATCGTCCTTGAACTCGGTCTCGAAGCCGAGGGCGGCGTAGAACCGCTCGGTCCTGGCGAAATCGCGGCTCGGCAGATTCGCGGTGATCCGGTCCATTCGCCTAAGTCAGCCCCTTGCAGAACCGGATGATCCGTGTGCACGCCTCTCGGAGCGCCTCGTCGGCGGCAGCGTAGCTGATGCGAAAATGCGGCGAAAGGCCGAAGGCCGCGCCGTGGACGACGGCCACCCCGGTCTCCTCGAGAAGCGCGGTCACGAAGGCCTCGTCGTCGGCAATGGGGCGGCCGCCGGCCGAGGTCCTGCCGATCGCGCCCGCGACCCGGGGATAGACGTAGAAGGCGCCCTGGGGCGTCGGGCACTCGATCCCCGGGGCTTGGTTCAGCAGCTCCACCACGAGGTCGCGGCGGCGCTGGAAGAGCGCGCGGTTCGTCTCAAGGAAGTCCTGCGGGCCGTCGAGCGCCTCGACGGCGGCGCACTGGCTGATCGAGCAGGGGTTGGAGGTCGACTGCGACTGCACCTTGGCCATGGCGCGGATCAGTTCGACCGGCCCGCCGGCATAGCCGATGCGCCAGCCGGTCATCGCGTAGGCCTTGGAGACGCCGTTCACGGTGAGCGTGCGGCCGAGAAGGCCGGGCTCGACCTCGGCAGGCGTCACGAAGCGGAAATCGTCGAACACGAGGTGCTCGTACATGTCATCGCTCATCACCCAGACCTGGGGATGGCGCATCAGCACCTCGGTCAGCGCCTTGAGCTCGGTCCGCGAGTAGCCGGCCCCGGTGGGGTTCGAGGGCGAGTTGAAGAGGAACCACTTGGTCCTTGGCGTGATCGCGGCCTCGAGCTGATCGGGCGTGATCCTGTAGCCGGTCTCGATCGGGCCGACCACGGTGACGGGGGTGCCGCCGGCGAGCAGAACCATGTCAGGGTAGCTGACCCAGTAGGGGGCGGGCACGATCACCTCGTCGCCGGGGTTGAGCGTCGCCATGAAGGCGTTGTAAAGCACCTGCTTGCCGCCGGTGCCGACGCTGATCTGTGCGGTCCCGTAGGTGAGCCCGTTCTCGCGGGCGAACTTGCGGCAGACCGCCGCCTTGAGCTCGGGCGTGCCGTCGACCACCGTGTACTTGGTGCGCCCCTCGGAGATCGCGCGGATCGCCGCCTCCTTGATGTTCGCAGGTGTATCGAAGTCGGGCTCGCCGGCGCTGAGGCCGATCACGTCCTGCCCGGCGGCCTTCATCTCCAGCGCCTTGTTGGTGACCGAGATGGTGGGCGAAGGCTTCACCCGCGCGAGCGTGTCGGAAAGAAACCGCATACCGTCGGACCTTGGGTTTGAACTTCGGGACCATTCCTCATAGGTTGCGCCCTGACAGCGATCAAGTGACCGAGGAGGTCTCAGATGAGCGACTGGTTCAGCGACGAGAAGGCCACCTTCGGAGACCGGCTCGCGGGTGCGAGAGAGGCCGCAGGGCTTTCGCAGGAGACGTTGGCGCGCAAGCTCGGCGTCAAGGAAAAGACGATTCGTGCCTGGGAGGACGACATCCTGGAGCCGCGGGCGAATCGGCTGCAGATTCTGGCGGGGCTGCTGAACGTCTCGCTGATGTGGCTGCTGAACGGCAAGGGCGAGGGCGTCTCGGCGCCTGAGGAGGTGGCGCCGGTGCCCGAGGACCTCGACACGCTTCTGACCGACCTTAGGCTGATGCGCGCCGAAACCGGGCGGATGGCCGAGCGCATGGGCCTGATGGAGAAGCGGCTGAAGCGCTGGACTCGCGGCGAGGCCGCGTGAGCGAGGCGCCCGAGGCGCGGCTGAGGCGCCTCAGAATGCGCTCCTGGCGGCGGGGCACCAAGGAAATGGACCTGATCCTCGGCGGCTTCGCCGAATCCCGCCTCGGCGGCCTCGACGAGGCCACGCTTGCGCTCTACGACGCGCTGCTGTCCGAAAACGATCACGACCTCTACCAGTGGGTGACCGGCGCGGCGCCGGCGCCCGCCCGCTTCGCTGCGCTGATCGGCGAGATCGGCGCCGCCTGCTCCGCCAGCGCCGGACCCGCCGCGCATTAACGGAATCTTCGGGGATTCGCCGCTAACTCGCTCCAACGGATCGGAAAACGGCGGAGAGCGGCATGAGCATGAACGCACCCGTCCTGTCGGCGGCGCGGCAGGGATATCTGAAGGGCTATCTCGAGGCGTTGTCGCTGGTGGAACGGCTGCACCGGCTTCTGCTCGACGTTATCAAGGACGAGTTCGAGCGGCTGGGGATCCTCGAGATCAACGCGGTTCAGGCGCTTTTGTTGTTCAACGTCGGCGACAACGAGGTGACGGCGGGCGAGCTGAAGACCCGCGGCTACTACCAGGGCTCTAACGTCAGCTACAATCTGAAGAAGCTGGTGGAGCTCGGCTACATGCATCACCAGCGCTGCGAGATCGACCGCCGCTCGGTCCGGGTGCGGCTGACCGAGAAGGGTCGAAACGTGCGCGCCACCATGGCCGCGCTGTTCGAGCGTCACGCCGACGGGCTCGAGGCCCGTGGCGTGATCGGGTTCGACCGTCTTGACGACACGACCGCGGCGCTGCGGCTGGTGGAGCGCTACTGGGCGGACCAGATCCGTTACATCTACTGAGGCAGGCGCCGGCGGCGGTCAGTTCCCGGCCGAGGGATAGGCCTCCGCCACGGGCAGTTCGGCGGCGCCGAGCATCATCGTCGAAAGCTCGCGGATCAGCTTGCGGCGGATCGCGTCGCCAAAATCGTCGAAATCGTCGGCGGTCTCGACGAAGGCACCGAACCCCTTGATCACGCGGTTCCGATAGTAGTTGGTGAGCGCCCCCATCCGGTTGGGGTTGAGCTCGTGGTCAATCGGGAAATCGGCGCCGATCACCAGACCGTTGATCGTGATCCCCCCGAGGCTCGCGTCGAGCCGCGCCTCCTCCGGGCGCGGCCAGTCGTTGTTCTGGCCATCGCCGGAGATGTCGAGGGTGCGCTCGGGGCAGGTGGGTCCGCGGGCGAAGAGCTCGCCGGCGAAGATCATCGCCGCGCCGATGCCGGTGGTGGTCTGGACCGGCGGCACCGGGTTCAGCTCGATCGCGTCCGCGGCCGCGTCGAGCACGGATTGGTCCGCAACCTCGGTCCAGTCGACCACCAGGCGCTGGTAGGTGGCGCCCGACCATTCGAAGACGGCGAGCGAGACCGGCGCGCCGGGCCGGGCGAGGAAGGCCTGGCGCACCTCGACGTCGCGCAGCGCTGCGGCGAGGCCGCCGGTCTGCAGCCGGTACTCCTGGGCATCGACCGAGGCCGAGACGTCGAGCGCGAGCACCAACGCCTGGCGGCAATCGGCCAGGGCCGGCGGTGCGGCGAGAAGGAGCGCGAGAAGGAGCCCCCGCATCTGCGTCAGCCCCGGGCGGCGGGCGCTGGCGCGGCGCCGAAGACCGGCCCCGAGAGCTCGCGCTCGAGTTTGCGGCGGATCGCCGGCGGGAAGTCGGCGTGGCTTTGTACCGCGACCACGAAGGCGCCGGGGCCGCGGATCACCTCGCGCGCGTAGTAGGCGGCGATGTCGGCCTCGTGGCCGCCGATGGCCAGACCGTTGACCAGGATGTCGCCGAAGTCCTCGCGCGCGTAGACCCGGGCGGGCTCGAGCCAGTCGTTGTTGCGGCCGTCGCCGGAGAGGTCGAGGGTGCGCGCCGCGCAAGGGGGCGCGGCGTCGAAGAGGTCGCGGGCATAGGTCAGCGCCGCGCCGATGGCGGTGGGCTCCCAGGGCCGGAGATCGCCGCGGAGCCGCAGGGTCTCGGCCACGAGGTCGAGGTCGGCCGCCTCGCGGACCACGAGCCAGTCGACCACCAGCGCCTGCCGCCGCCGCCCGCCCCATTCGAAGATGGCGAGCGCCACCGGCTCGCCGGGGGCGAGGAACGCCCGCCGGATCTCGGGCGCCCGAAGCGCCGCGACGATTCCGTCGCGCTGGATCGCGTAGTCCACCTCGTCGACCGAGCTCGAGACGTCGAATCCGAGCGCCAGGGCGAGCCGGCAGGCCGCGGCCGGCCCCACGCCCGCAAGGAGCGCCAGAAGGGGGAGCGCCGCCCTTACCAATGCCCGGTGTTGGGCATCGAGGCCCAGGGCTCGGCGGGCTCGAGCGCCTTGCCCATCTGCAGCAGCTCGACCGAGACGTTGTCGGGCGAGCGCACGAAGGCCATGCGGCCGTCGCGCGGGGGCCGGTTGATGGTGACGCCGTTCGCCTGCAGGTAGGCGCAGGCCTCGTAGATGCTCTCGACCTCGTAGGCGAGGTGGCCGAAATGCCGGCTGTCGGACGGCAGGCCCTCGTCGCCGTCCCAGTTCCAGGTCAGCTCGACCGGGCATTCGGGCTGCCCGGGGGGCGCCATGAAGACCAGCGTGAAGCGGCCCTGCTCGTTCTCGTGGCGCCGCGTCTCCTCGAGCCCGAGGAGCCTGTAGAAGGCCATCGACTTGTCGAGGTCCAGGACCCGGACCATGGTGTGCAGGTACTTGATTTTCATCGGCATCTCCCTTGTCGGGCGAGAGCGTAGCACGGCGCGCGGGCTGCGCCAGCCCATCATCATCTAGCGGTTCACCGGGTGCCTGCCACCATCTATAGTGGGAATCCGACTCAGCCCCGCCCGGAGGACCATCCCATGCCGCTGACCGCCGAACAGCAAGCCGAAATCGAGGCCCATCGCGCCACCCCGCGCCCGACGCTCAGGGCCGTCTCGGAGGGCATGGAGGCGCATCTCTACCGCGCCCACGAGGTGCTGGACCACGGCTTCGTGCGGGTCATCGACTACATGGGCGACGACGCGGCGATCTGCCAGGCGGCGCGGGTTTCCTACGGCGCCGGCACCAAGCACGTGTCGAACGACGAGGGGCTGATCCGCTACCTGATGCGGCACTGGCACTCGACGCCGTTCGAGATGTGCGAGGTGAAGCTGCACGTGAAGCTGCCGGTCTTCGTCGCCCGCCAGTGGATCCGCCACCGCACCGCGAACGTCAACGAGTACTCGGCCCGCTACTCGATCCTCGACCGCGAGTTCTACATCCCCGCACCGGAGGCGCTGGCGGCGCAGTCGACGGTGAACAACCAGGGGCGGGGGGAGCTTTTGACCGGCGAGGAGGCGGCGCGGGTCCTGGAGATCCTGAAGGGCGACGCCGCGCGGTGCTACGACCATTACGAGGAGATGCTCAGCCAGGAAGGCCAGGCCGGGCTGGCGCGGGAGCTGGCGCGGATGAACCTGCCGGCGAACGTCTACACGCAGTGGTACTGGAAGATCGACCTGCACAACCTGTTCCACTTCCTGCGGCTCCGCGCCGACGCGCACGCGCAGTACGAGATCCGGGTCTATGCCGAGACGATATGCGAGGTGGTGAAGGACTGGGTGCCGATCGCCTACAGCGCCTTCGAGGACTACCGGATGGGCGGGGTGACGCTCTCCTCAAAGGCGATTGACTGTGTGAGGCGTATGCTGAAGGGTGAGTCCGTTACGCAGGAGACTTCCGGCATGTCCAAGGGGGAATGGCGGGAGTTTGAGGGGGTGTGGGGGTAAGGAAATGCCGCTCTTATCGCTCTGGCAATCAGATCCACAAACTGTAGGGCAATTTACCGTCCAGCAAGTAGTGTCGTTTGCCGGAGATGGGAAGTTGCGAGATGGCTCCGAATGTTCAAGCGAGTTTCAGGAATTCCTGTCTCAGATCGAGACTGAGAAGCTGCAGACATATGTTGAGCAATGCCTCTCTGAGAGTTTTGATAAGAGCGGACTTGTTCTGCAAGACCTGGTGAATGAGCTTGGAAGGAGATTGGATTTCGAGGTTGTCAAAGGTCTCTATTCTGGCCGTCGAAACCAGGTTGGAAATGATGGGCTATGGAAGGCACCCGAGGGCAATTTCCTAATTCTGGAAGTTAAGACGACGGACGCATACCGTATGTCAATGGATACGATTGCGGGCTATCGCGATCAACTGATGCGAGAAAGCAGGATCGCGGAGAACTCGTCAATCCTGATTGTAGTAGGGCGCGAAGATACTGGGGAACTTGAGGCTCAAGTCAGGGGCTCGAGGCATGCGTGGGATATTCGCCTCATCAGTGCCGATGCGCTTACTAAGATGTTAATACTTAAAGAAAACTCTGACGAGGAAGAAACCGGCAGAAAGATCCGAAGCATCCTCGTGCCGGTGGAGTACACGAGAGTAGATGCGCTCGTCGACGTTGTATTCACGGCAGCCTCGGATATCGAAGCAGAGATTGACGACGCGCCACCAGACGACGGATCGATATCCGAGAAAGCGCAACGAAGCTACGACGTAACCAATAAGGAGCTACTGAACGCCAAGAGATCTTCAATAATTGAGGTGATGTCTGGCTTGGTGGGAGGCACGCTTCTTAAGCGGACACGAGCAATGTACTGGACCGCCGATCGGGCAGCGCGTATTGCCTGCACGATCTCAAAGAGATACGAATCTGGTCCTGGGTACTGGTATGCATTTCACCCAAGCTGGCAGAAATTCTTAGAAGACGGCGAGGTTTCCTATTTTGTCTTGGGGTGTATGGGGCGAAACGATGCTTTTGCTATTCCTCTTGGCGAGCTTGTTCCTCAGCTTGAGTTTCTAAATGTAACGAGGAATGAGAGGGAAATGTATTGGCATATTCATCTCGAGGAGCAGCCAAACGGTGATATTGTGATGGCGATTCCAAAGAAGCGAAATCTTCCCCTGGAAAAATATCGAATTGAGTTGCGCGATCAGGAATAGGACGTGAAGATATTGACGTTGCTCCCATAACCGCACGCGCCCATGATCGGCGCCGCAAAGCGGGCGTTCCTCACCCCTTCCGCGCCGCCAGCATAGACTCCTCGAGGATGTCGAGCGCGCGGGTGAAGGTGTCCTCGGGGATGGTGATCGGGGCGAGGAAGCGGATCACGTTGCCGTAGACGCCGCAGGTGAGGAGCAAAAGCCCGCGCTTCAGGGCCTCGGTGCGGACGCGGTTCGCGAGGTCGGGCGAGGGCGCGCCCTTCGCCATGAACTCGACCGCGACCATGAAGCCGGGGCCGCGGATCTCGGCGATCTCGGGCATCTCATTGCGGATGCCTTCCAGGCGCTGCTTGAGGCGGGCGCCGAGGCTGGTGGCGCGGGCGCAGAGGTCCTCCTCCTCGATCACGTCGAGCACCGCGTTGCCGGCGGCGATCCCCAAGGGGTTGCCGCCATAGGTGCCGCCGAGGCCGCCGGGGGCGGGGGCGTCCATGATCTCGGCCTTGCCGGTGACCGCGGCGATGGGGATGCCGCCGCCGAGGCCCTTGGCCATGGCGGTGATGTCGGCGGCGACCCTGTAGGCCTCCATCGCCAGAAGCGTGCCGGTGCGGGCGAAGCCGGTCTGCACCTCGTCGGCGATGAGCACGATGCCGTGCTCGTCGCAGAGCTTGCGCAGGCGCTGAACGAAGTCGCGGGGCGCGGGGTAGAAGCCGCCCTCGCCCTGAACCGGCTCGAAGACGATGGCCGCGACGCGTTCGGGCTCGAGGTCGGCCTTGAAGAGCTTGTCGAGCGCGGCGAAGGCGTCGTCGGTGGTGATGCCGTGCAGGGGGTTGGGGAAGGGGGCGTGCCAGACGTCGGGCAGCATGGCGCCGAAGCCCTTCTTGTAGGGCGCGACCTTGCCGGTGAGGCTCATGCCCATGAAGGTGCGGCCGTGGAAGCCGCCGACGAAGGCGATCACGCCCGGGCGGCCGGTATGGGCGCGGGCGATCTTGACCGCGTTCTCCACCGCCTCGGCGCCGGTGGTGACGAAGACGGTCTTCTTGTCGAAGTCGCCCGGCACCTTCTCGTTCAGCCGCTCGGCGAGGCGGACGTAGTTCTCGTACGGCACGACCTGGTGGCAGGTATGGGTGAAGGCGTCGATCTGGGCCTTCACCGCCTCCATCACCTTCGGGTGGCGGTGGCCGGTGTTGACCACGGCGATGCCGGCGGCGAAGTCGATGAGCTCGTTGCCGTCGGCGTCGGTGACGATGGCGTTCTCGGCCGAGACGGCGAAGTTCTGGGTCATCACGCCCACGCCCCTTGCGATGGCGGCGGAGCGGCGCTTTT
>JBFKAV010000077.1:0-16391 GCA_041621405.1 Paracoccaceae bacterium | reverse complement strand
ATGGCGAGCGAGTCCGAGACGATGGCGCCCTCGGGCGTGCGCAACGTGGGGACGGTGCGGGCGGGCGCGAAATCGGCGAGCTGCGTCTCGACCCCGGCCGCCGCGAACTCGACCAGATGGGTGCGCACCGGCAAGCCGAAGGCGTCGAAAAGGAGCCAGCCCCGGAGCGACCAGGAGGAATAGGTGCGGTCGCCGATCGCAAGCTCGTAGCCCATGGGCGGCGAGGGTAGGCGCGCCGGCTGCGCCGGCCAAGAGGTGTTTTGTGACGGCCCTCATAACGAAGCTTGATGAGGCGCTCACGCCAGGTCGCCGACTGACGGTGTTCGGCCAATCCCCGCGCATGTATGATCCGAACGGGCGTTCAGCGCGTAAGATGGGCATAGGTTCGGCAGCGCGCCGCCTGCCGTCCGCAAGACCGGGAGGTAAGCGATGGCACTCGACGGAATTACCGAAAGCTCCCTGCCGCGCCGCGCGATGCAGGCCGAGCTTCTCGACGCGGAGACCGAACGCGCGCTCGCCTATGCCTGGCGCGACCACCGCGACGAGCAGGCGCTGCACCGTCTGATCACGGCCTACATGCGGCTGGCGATCGCGATGGCGGCGAAGTTTCGCCGCTACGGCGCGCCGATGAACGACCTGATCCAGGAGGCCGGGCTGGGGCTGATGAAGGCCGCCGACAAGTTCGACCCCGACCGGGGCGTGCGGTTCTCGACCTATGCTGTCTGGTGGATCAGGGCGGGAATTCAGGACTACGTGATGCGCAACTGGTCGATGGTGCGCACCGGCTCGACTTCGAGTCAGAAATCCCTGTTCTTCAACCTGCGCCGGGTGCAGGCGCGGGTCGAGCGCGAGGCCGCCCGGAACGGCCAGGTGCTCGACGCCCACCAGCTGCGCCAGCGGATCGCCACCGAGGTCGGTGTGCCGCTCGCCGACGTCGAGACAATGCAGGGCCGGCTATCGGGCTCGGACTTTTCGCTGAACGCCACCCAATCGGCAGGGGACGAGGGGCGCGAGTGGATCGACACGATCGAGGACGAGGGCGCGCAGGCCCCGGAGGCGGTGGAACACGAGCGCGACAACGCGAAGCTTCGGGAGTGGCTGGTGGCGGCGCTTCAGGGATTGACCGAGAGGGAGCGGTTCATCGTGACCGAGCGCAAGCTTCGCGATGCGCCGAGGACTCTGGAAAGCCTGGGCCAGGAGCTCGGGCTCTCGAAGGAGCGGGTGCGTCAGCTCGAGGCGGCGGCGTTCAAGAAGATGCGCAAGAGCCTCGAGGCCGAGAGCCGCGAGGTGCTCCACTTCCTGGCGTGATCCGCGAGGCGTCAATCAGCCTGGCCCTGGCGGCGTTCGCCGCTGCGGCGGGTGCGGCCGAGATCGGGCCGGCGGAGCTGGCTGCTCTGCCCCCGGCCGACGTGGTGATTCTGGGCGAGATCCACGACAACCCGCTCCATCACGCGAATCAGGCGGCCGCCGTGGCGGCGCTGCGGCCCGCAGCCCTGGTCTTCGAGATGCTGACACCGGAGCAGGCGGCGCGGGTCACTCCGGAGATCCGGGGCGACGCCGTCGCGCTCGCGGCAGCGCTCGGCTGGGAGGCGTCCGGCTGGCCGGACTTCGCCATGTATCACCCGGTCTTCACTTCCGCGCCCGCGGCGCGGGTGTTCGGCGCGGGATTCCCGAGGGCCGAGGTGCGCCGTGCGGCCTCCGCGGGCGCGGCTGCCGTGTTCGGCACCGAGGCCGGGCGCTACGGGCTTGACCGACCGCTGCCGGCTGAGGAGCAGGCCGCGCGCGAGGCCGAGCAGGCCGAGGCGCATTGCGACGCGCTGCCGGCCGAGCTCCTGCCCGGCATGGTCGCGTCGCAACGCCTGCGTGACGCCGGCCTGGCGCGGGCGGTGGCCGAGGCTATGGAGGCGACCGGCGGGCCGGTCGCCGTGATCACCGGCAACGGCCATGCGCGCAGGGACTGGGGTCTCGCGGTCTACCTCTCCCGCGCTGCGCCGGGGCTGTCGGTGCTGTCGGTCGGCCAGTTCGAGACGCCGCCAGGCGACGGCGAGCCGCCTTTCGATCTATGGCTCGTAACGGAACCGGCCGAGCGCGAGGATCCGTGCGCCGTCTTCCGCTGAGAGTTGTCATCGCGCGGGGCGCCGCCTAGAACGGCAGGGCGTAGCGGGCGGAGAGCCACCATGCTGGCGGGCAAGCGCATTCTCCTCATCATCGGCGGCGGCATCGCGGCCTACAAGGCGCTTGAGCTGATCCGGCGGCTCAGGGACCGGGAGGCCTCGGTGACGCCGGTGCTGACCCGCGCGTCGGAGGAGTTCGTGACGCCCCTCTCGGCCGCGGCCCTCGCCACGGAGAAGGTCTACCGCCACCTGTTCGACCTGACCGACGAGGCGGAGATGGGGCATATCGAGCTTAGCCGCGCGGCCGATCTCGTGGTCGTCGCCCCTTGCACCGCCGACCTGATGGCGAAGATGGCGGGGGGCCTGGCCTCCGACTTGGCCTCGACGCTCCTGATGGCGACCGACAAGCGGGTGCTGATCGCCCCGGCGATGAACGTACGGATGTGGGAGCATGCAGCGACTCGCCGCAACCTCGCCACGCTTCAGGCCGACGGCATCCTCACCGTCGGCCCGAACGAAGGGCAGATGGCTTGTGGCGAGTTCGGCCCGGGCCGCATGGCCGAGCCCGAGGAGATCGCCGCGGCAGTGGAGGCTGCGCTGATGTCGGGGCCGCTCAAGGGCAAGCACGTGCTGGTGACCTCCGGGCCCACGCGTGAGCCGATCGACCCGGTGCGCTACATCGCCAACCACTCCTCGGGGGCGCAGGGTACGGCCATCGCGCGGGCGCTGGCCGCGCTTGGCGCGCGCGTCACCTTCGTGACAGGCCCGGCCGCGGTGCCACCGCCCGGCGGCGTGGGCGTGGTGAAGGTTGAGACAGCGCAAGAGATGCTCGAGGCGGTGCAGGCAGCGCTTCCGGCCGATGCCGCGGTCTTCGCCGCGGCGGTGGCCGACTGGCGGATGGAGGCGGCGGCGACCTCGAAGATCAAGAAGGCGAAGGGCGCAGCGCCTCCGGCGCTGGCGCTGGCCGAGAACCCCGACATCCTGGCCACGGTCGCGGCGCTGAAGGCCGGCCGGCCCGGCCTGGTCGTCGGCTTCGCCGCCGAAACCGACGACGTGGTGGCCCACGCCACGGCGAAGCGGGAAAAGAAGGGCTGCGACTGGATCGTGGCGAACGACGTCTCGCCGGCGACCGGGATCATGGGCGGGGCCGAGAACGCGGTGACGCTGATCACCGGCGAGAGCACCGAGGACTGGCCCCGGATGTCGAAGGACGAGGTCGCCGCGCGGCTGGCGCGGCGGATCGCGGAGGCGCTTTCGTGAGGCCGGCGTGCCCGCCCCCGGCGCGGGAGCGAGGGGTTTCACACCCCACGCGCTCCCCGTGGGGTACTTGGAAAACGGGGAAGAGGGCATGAGCCCCGTGGTGCGCGTGCTCTGGGAGGCGGGAGCCGACCGCGCGATGGGCCTGCCCTCCTACGAAACCGCGGGAGCTGCGGGGGCCGATGTTCGGGCGAACCTGCCTGAGGAGATCCGGGAGGCGGGATTGCCGCTCGCGCCCATGCAGCGGCGATTGGTGCCGACGGGAGTGCGGGTGGAGATTCCGGACGGGTTCGAGATCCAGGTTCGGCCGCGCTCCGGGCTGGCGCTGAAGCACGGTATCACGCTGGCGAATGCGCCGGGGACGATCGACGCCGATTATCGCGGGCCGCTCGGCGTGATCGTCGTGAACCTGGGGGCCGAGCCCTACACGATCCGCCATGGCGAGCGGATCGCGCAGCTGGTGGTCGCACCGGTCGTTCGCGCGCAGTTCGAGGCAGCGGCGACGCTCTCCGGCAGCGGGCGCGGCGCGGGCGGGTTCGGCTCGACGGGGCAGGGATGATCCTGGTCCTGGCGCTCATGGCGGCGCTCTGGGGGCTCGGGGCGGCGCTGGGGCTGCCGCGGCAGGCGCGCTGGCTGATGCTGGGGCTGCTCTACGTGGCGGTCCTGGCGGTGCAGGTGGCGCTGCCCGAGGGACACGGGCTGCGCGCAGCGACCGGGGGCTCGGCGGCGCTCTGGCTCATTCTCGGCGGCGCTGCGGGGCTCGGGGCGCTTTATGCCTGGGGGCTCGGCGCCCTTCGCGCGCGGGCGCGGCCGGCCATGCCGGCGGCAGCTCCGGCAGAGGGTCTCGGCGAGGCCGAACTCGAGCGCTACGCGCGCCACATCATGTTGCGCGAGATCGGCGGCACCGGGCAAAAGCGGCTGAAGGCGGCGCGCGTGCTGGTGATCGGCGCGGGCGGCCTCGGCTCGCCGGCGCTCCTCTACCTCGCTTCAACCGGGGTCGGCACGATCGGGGTCATTGACGACGACGTGGTCGACGTCAGCAACCTGCAGCGGCAAATCGTCCATGCCGACGCCAGGACCGGGATGCCGAAGGTGTTCTCGGCCGAGACGGCGATGAAGGCGCTCAATCCCTTCGTGGAGGTGCGCCCCTATCACCACCGCCTGACGGAGGCGATCGCCGAGGAGCTCTTCGCCGACTACGACCTCGTGCTCGACGGCACCGACAGCCTGGCGACCCGGCGGGTGGCGAACGCAGCGGCGGTGAAACTCGGTAAGCCCCTGCTCTCGGCCGCGATCACCCAGTGGGAGGGGCAGATCAGCCTCTACCATCCGGCCGCGGGCGGGCCCTGCTATGCCTGCGTCTTCCCCGAGGACCCGGCCCCCGGGCTGGTGCCGACCTGCGCCGAGGCCGGCGTGGCGGGGCCGCTGCCGGGGGTGGTGGGGTCCATGCTGGCGGTCGAGGCGGTGAAGTGGATCGTCGGCGCGGGCGAGCCGCTCGCCGGCCGGATGCTGATTTACGACGCGCTTTTCGGGGAGACGCGGACGATCGGGCTCAAGCGGCGGGCGGGCTGCCCGGTTTGCGGCGGCTGACGGCTTGCCAGCCGCGCGAGCCGCGGCATACTTCGCAGCGACCCTTCCAGCAGGAGAAATCCGATGCGACTCGTTTCCGTGCTTGCCGCCGCGCTGACCTTTTCGGCCACGCTCGCCCCGGCCCAGGACCTGCCCGACCTCGGCGGGCGCGAGGTCGTCGTGGTGACCGAGAATGCCTATCCGCCGCTGCAGTTCCTCGATGCCGCGGGCAACGCCGTCGGCTGGGAATACGACGCCATGGCCGAGATTGCTAAGCGGCTGAACCTAACCGTCACCTACGAAAACATCAGCTGGGACGCGATGATCGCTGCCGTCAGCCAGGGGCAGTACGACCTCGGCATGACCGGCATCACGATCCGCGACGACCGCAAGGAGCAGGTCGATTTCTCCGACCCCTACATGCGCTCGGAGATGGTGATGATGGTTCGGGGCGACGAGGAGCGGTTCGCGGATGCCGCCGGCTTCGCCGCGGACGAGGAGCTACTGATGGCTGCCCAGCCGGGGACGACGCCCTTCTACGTCGGCGTCTACGAGGTGCTCGACGGCAACGAGGCGAACCCGCGGATCAAGCTCTTCGAGACTTTCGGGGCCGGGGTCGAGGCCTTGAAGGCGGGCGACGTCGATCTGGTGCTGACCGACGGGACGGCGGGGAACGGCTATGTCGAGGCCTCGGGCGGGGGGCTGAAGATCATCGGCAGCCCGCTCGGGACCGAGGATTTCGGGTTCATCTTCCCGAAGGGCTCGGACCTCGTGGCGCCGGTCAACGCGGCGATAGCGGCGATGCGCGCTGACGGGACGCTCGATGCGCTGAACACCCGATGGTTCCTCGACTACAAGCTCGGCCAGTGAGCCGCCGGGCGACCTCGCCGGCCCCGGCCTGCGCCGGGGCCGCCCGCCGATGACGTCCGCGCCGCGCGACAGCGACTTCCCCTACTGGCTGGTCCTGCTCGCGGGACTCGGGGCCTACCTGTTCTGGCAGGTGTTCGCCAATACGCTCTATGCCGAGGTCCTGGCCAAGCTGGCGCTCGGGATCCGGATCACCGTCTTCGTCACGCTGACCGGCTTCGCGCTGGCCTCGGCGATCGGGCTCGTGCTGGCGCTCGCGAGCCTCTCGCGGCACATCGTCCTGCGCCAGGCGGCACGGTTCTACATCGAGGTCGTGCGGGGCGTGCCGATCATCGTGCTTCTGCTCTACGTCGCCTTCGTCTTCGCGCCGCTGGCGGTGGAGGCGGCCAACCTGGCGCTCGGCTGGATCGGTGCGGAGCCGGTCCGGTCGCGCGACTTCTCCCTGCTCTGGCGGGCGATCATCGCGCTGACGATCGCCTATTCGGCCTTTCTGGCCGAGGTGTTCCGGGCCGGGCTGCAGGCGGTCGACCGTGGCCAGATCGAGGCGGCGCAGGCGCTGGGCCTGTCGCGCTGGCGCACATTCCGGCACGTCGTCTTCCCGCAGGCGTTCCGGCTGATCCTGCCGCCCTTGGGCAACGATTTCGTGGCGATGGTGAAGGATTCGAGCCTGGTGAGCGTGCTCGGGGTGACCGACATCACCCAGCTCGGCAAGGTGATCGCCGCCGGGAACTTCCGCTATTTCGAGACCTACAATGTGGTGGCGCTGCTCTACCTCACCATGACAGTGAGCCTGTCGCTCCTGATCCGGCGGCTCGAGGTCCGGCTCCGGGCGCGCGGGCGGTGAGAAGCGGAAGCGAGGGGTTTCACACCCCTCGCGCTCCCCGTGGGATATTTCGACAGGGCGAAGCCAGAGGAGCGGGGATCACAGGCGATCGCCTTGCGCCCGATCCCGAGGCTGCGCCGGACGAGGCGCACCGGGGATAATGCAGATCGGCGGCAGGTCCGGGGCCTCAGTTGCCCAAGATCTCCAGCGCGCAGAGCCGTCCGCGAATGCGCTTGCTTGAAGATTAACAAAATGGCTAAATATCGGCATCAAGCATCGATTGCGAGGGTCGCGAGATGTCTGAACTGTTCGAAGGCGTAAGCTGGCTCGGTGTGATCGTGGGCGCAGTGGCGGCGTTCGTGGCGGGCTGGATCTGGTATTCGCCCAAGGTCTTCGGGACGAAGTGGGCCGAGGGGCTGGGAGTGGAGCTGGGCGCGGCGTCCGAGATGCCCGTAGGCGCGATGGTGACGAACTTCGTCGGGCTCCTGCTTATGAGCTGGTTCGTGGGTGTGACCGCGGTGTCCAGCGCGCTCTTCACGGTAATCCTGGCGACGCTGGCCTTTACGGTGCTCGCCTATTCCGGCGGGATGTTCGGCAAGCAGACGGCGTACACGCGCAACGTCAACGCCGGCTACTGGATCCTGGCCCTGGTGATCATGATCGTCTGCCAGGGCATCTTCCGCGGGATGGCGGGAGCCTGAGCCGCAAGCGGACGCGGAACCTGCTGGCAATACCCCTGACGCGGCTCTAGCTTGCGCGGCAAAGGAGCCGCGCCATGACCAACCCGCTGCTGGCCGACTGGGACACGCCCTTCGAACTGCCGCCCTTCGAAGCGATTTCCGACGACCATTTCGCCCCGGCTTTCGAGGTGGCGCTCTCCGAGGCTCGGGCCGAGATCGCGCGGATCGCGGAGAACGAAGCTGCGCCGACGTTCACGAACACCATCGCGGCGATGGAACTGGCGGAGCGTACGCTCGATCGGGTGGCGGGCGTGTTCTACAACCTCGCGGGCGCGGATTCGAACCCGGCGCGCGAAGCGCTCCAGCGCGAGCTGGCGCCAAGGATGGCGGCCTTCGCTTCGGAAATCACGATGAACGCGGCGCTCTGGGGCCGCATTCGCGAGCTCTGGGAACGGCGCGAGGCGCTTGGACTCGAGGCCGAGGAGGCGCGGGTGCTGGAGCTTTACCGGCGCATGTTCGTGCGCGCGGGTGCGGAGCTCGAGGGCGCAGCGGCCGACCGGCTGAAGGCGGTGAAGGAGCGTCTCGCGGTTCTCGGCACCAAGTTCTCGCAGAACCTGCTGGCCGACGAGCGCGACTGGGCGATGCCGCTTGACGAGGCCGATCTCGAGGGGCTGCCGGGCTTCGTGGTGGCCGGGTTCAGGGCCGCCGCCGAGGAGCGCGGGAGGGAAGGCCACGTTCTGACGCTGGCGCGCTCGCTGATCGTGCCGTTCCTGCAGTTCTCACCCCGCCGCGACCTCCGGGAGGCGGCGTTCCGGGCCTGGGTCGCGCGGGGGGCGAACGGGGGCGAGACCGACAACCGGGAGATCGCGGCGGAGATCCTGAAGCTGCGCGAGGAGCGGGCGAAGTTGCTCGGCTACCCGTCGTTCGCGGCCTACAAGCTCGAGCCCGAGATGGCGAAGACGCCGGAAGCGGTGCGCGAGCTCTTGATGTCGGTCTGGGCGCCGGCGAAGGCGCGGGCCGAGGCCGATACAGCTGTACTGACCGCGATGCTGCGCGAGGACGGGATCAACGGCGATCTCGAGGCCTGGGACTGGCGCTATTACGCCGAGCGCCGCCGCAAGGCGGAGTTCGACATCGACGAGACCGAGGTGAAGCCCTTCCTCAGGCTCGAGGCGATGATCGAGGCGGCCTTCGATTGCGCCGGTCGACTCTTCGGCCTGGAGTTCCGGCCGCTCGACGTTCCGCTCTACCACCCCGACGCAAGGGCCTGGGAAGTCACGCGCGGCGACCGGCACATGGCGGTCTTCGTCGGCGACTACTTCGCCCGCGGCTCAAAGCGCTCGGGCGCATGGTGCTCGACCATGCGCAGCCAGCGCAAGCTCGGCGGCGAGCAGCGGCCGATCGTCGTGAACGTCTGCAACTTCGCCAAGCCGCCGAAGGGCGAGCCCGCGCTTCTGTCCTACGACGACGCGCGCACCCTGTTCCACGAGTTCGGCCACGCGCTGCACCAGATGCTCTCGGACGTGAGCTTCGGCTTCGTCGCGGGCACCAACGTCGCGCGCGACTTCGTGGAGCTGCCGAGCCAGCTTTTCGAGCACTGGCTGGAAGTGCCGGAGGTGCTGGAGAAACACGCCCGCCACGTCGAGACCGGCGCGGCGATGCCGAAGGACCTGCTCGAGCGGATGCTCGCCGCAAAGAACGCCGACCAGGGCCATTCGACCGTGGAATACGTGGCCTCGGCGCTCGTCGATCTCGCCTTCCACGAGGGCGCGGCGCCGGAGGACCCGATGGCGGTGCAGGCAACCGAGCTGGCCGCGCTGGGGGCGCCGCCTGCCATTCCGATGCGGCACGCGACGCCGCATTTCGCCCATGTGTTCTCGGGCGACGGCTATTCGGCCGGGTACTACTCCTACATGTGGTCGGAGGTGATGGACGCCGACGCCTTCGAAGCCTTCGAGGAGGCCGGCGGGCCGTTCGACGCGGAAACCGCGGCAAGGCTCGAGCGGTTCATCCTCTCTTCCGGCGGCTCGGAGGAGGCGGACGCACTTTACCTGAAGTTTCGCGGCCGGATGCCCGGGGTCGAAGCGCTGCTGAAAGGGCGCGGGCTCGCCGACGCGGTCTGAGGCTACATCGCCGCAACCCGCCGGAACGCGGGGCGCTGGCGCATCCCGGCGAGGTATTCGGCAAGCCGCGGTTCGGTGATCGGGAACTTCGCCGTCTCGGCCCAGTTGCCGCAATGGGTGAGGATGATGTCGGGCACGGTCATCGCCGTACCCATCACGAACGGCCCCTCGCCCATCCGGTCCGCCAGCGTCTTCTGGCTGCGCTGGAACTCCCACTTGAGGCTGTCCTTGATTCCCGACTGCCGGAGCTCGGCGGGCAGGATGAAGCTGTGTCGCGCCGCCATCCAGAGCGCGGCGTCGAACTCGTCGAGCAGGAACTGGGTCAGGCTGTCCTGGCGGGCCCGATCGAGGCTGCCGGCGGGGCGGGTGAGCGCGCCGTGCTTGTCGGCGAGATACTGGATAATCGCGGTCGAATCGGTGATCGGTGCGCCATCGTCGATCAGCACCGGCACCTTGCCCGCGGGGTTTACCGCCACGACATGTTCGGAGCGTGGCGGGGCGGGCACGTGCTCGTAGGGCTGGCCCAGTTCCTCCAGCATCCAGAGCACCCGGAAGGTGCGGCTCTTCAGACTGCCGATGACCTTGTACATGCAAGGCGACCCCTTGGTGCGCCGGGCCATGGACAGCACGCGGCGCCGTGAGGTGCAAGGCCCCCCGCCCGGGATCGGGACGGCGGAGCGGGAATCGGCCGGGCGGGGCTATCTCGGCGCCAGCATCGACAGGCGAATGAGCGTGCGCTCCATCGCCGCCATCGCCGGCGCGCGGGCAGCCGACCGAAGCGCGAGGTCGGTGTCGATCAGGATCGCCAGCGCCTGTTCGAGCCGGGGCATTCCCCAGGCCCGGGCCTGCCGCACCAATCGGTCTCGGCGCGGGCCGAAGACCGGCGGGCGTAGCGTGGCTACGCCCTCGGCCGGCCCTCCCGGAGCGGATGCGGCGGCGTGGAGTTGGCGGAAGTGCCGGGTGGCGCCGATGCAGAGGCTGACCGGCTGCACCCCCTGCGCCTCCATCCGGCGCAGAAGCGGTCCGAGCGCGCCGGTGTCTGCCTC
Organism: Paracoccaceae bacterium; assembly: GCA_041621405.1. Lineage (GTDB taxonomy): Bacteria > Pseudomonadota > Alphaproteobacteria > Rhodobacterales > Rhodobacteraceae > JBFKAV01. Next base: position 5,912 of record JBFKAV010000077.1, on the reverse strand, counting down.
GGCCACGGCGTCGAGCACGTCGTCGACCTCGGCATCGGTGGCGGCGGGGGCGACGGCGGCGACGTCCTCGGCGCCCACGGGCGCGGGATCGGAGAGCTTGTAGAGGGCGAGCTTCTCGACCGTCTGGCGGAAGTCGCCGGGCCCCAGCCCGCGGGCGAGCGCGGTGAGCGCCGCCATGCCCTCGCGGCCAACCTCGGCGAGCCCCGCGCGTTTCAGTTCCGCCTCGATCTCCTCGCGGCCGGGCGGATCGTCGTAGAACGCGGCCGAGTAGGCGTTCTTGTGGCCTTCGAAGAGCTTGCGCAGCGCCGAGCGCGCCGCGAGTTGGCCGGCGGTTACCACCACGACGGCGTCGCCCTCGCGCCAATCCTCCAGCGCTGCCTCGATCACCTGGGCCAGCCCGTCGGTCGCCTCCTCGACCAGCGCCACCCGCGGGCCGGGAAAGAAGCCCTGGGCGCGCGTCGCGTCTGAGAGAAGCGCCGAATCGCGGCGAAGATCGGGCCCGGCGATGCGGGTGAGCCGCATCTCGGCCTCGCCCTCGGGCCCGATCAGCGCTGCAACCGCCTCCTGCCGCTTGAGCGCCACCCGCATCGGGTCGGCGCCCCAGATCAGGAGACCAGCCCGCTCGGGCTCGGGCCGCGCCAGGTAGCGCTGGGCCGCCTGGCCGGAGAGCCTCACGGCGCGAGCGTCCCGATTTCGGTGTAGAGGCGGGTGACGAGCCGGTCGGCGAGAATCGTCATCAGCCGTACCTCGGCGTCGGAGCGCGCGGAGAGCGTGGCCACCGAGGTGCCAGTGGAGGAGAAGGCGGTGAAGCTCTCCTCCGCGCCGCTCAGAACCGGCTCGCCGCTCGCCATGGGTCGGATCGACCACAGGAGCCGACCGGTGAGGTTGTAGCGCGTGGTCACGTTGTCGGCCGAGACGCCGACGGCGATCTCGCGGGTCTCGATGGTGTAGCCCAAGGCCCAGGCCGGCGCCTCGGCGCGGCCGAGGCGGTCCTCGAAGCGGGCGACGAATGCGTAGCCGAGGCGGGTGTCGGGCGCGTCGGCCAGAATCCGGCCTCTGAGTGCGCTCCCGCCTGCGCCGGGGCCGTGGACCGGCGCGAAGCCGCAAGCGGCGAGCGGCAGGGCCGCGAGGAGGGCCAGCGCTGTCCTTCTGTCAGATGACGACATTGACGATCCGGCCCGGCACCACGATGAGCTTCTTCGGCGGCGCGCCGGCAAGCGCGCGCGCCACAGCTTCGTCCTCAAGCACCAGCTTTTCAACCTCTTCCGTTGCCATGTCCTTGGGTACGGTGATCTCCGAGCGGCGCTTGCCGTTGACCTGGATCGGCAGGGTCACGGTATCCTCGACCAGCATCGCCGGATCGGCCTTGGGCCAGGGCGCCACCGTGACCAGCCCCTCGCCGCCCAGCATCGCCCAGACCTCCTCGGCCAGGTGCGGCACCATCGGCGACATCAGCTGCGCCATCGCACGCACCGCTTCGCGCTTTGCCTGGGCGCCGGCACCGGAACGCTGCAGCGTGTTGCTGAACTCGTAGAGCTTGGCGACCGCCTTGTTGAAGCCGAAGGTCTCGATTCCCATCGTGACCTCGTGGATCGCTTTGTGCATCGCGCGGGCGAGCTCGGGGTCCTCGGCGCTGGCCGGGGCCGTGCTCTCGGCGATCTCGGCGGCCAGGCGATGCACGCGGGAGAGATGCCGGAACGCCGCCTCGGCGCCGGCCGAGGTCCATTCCACGTCGCGTTCGGGCGGGCTGTCGGAGAGGATGAACCAGCGCGCGGTGTCGGCGCCGAACTGGCGGATGATGTTCTCCGGGTCGATGACGTTCTTCTTCGACTTCGACATCTTGGCCGAGGGTATCACCTCGACCCTCGCGCCCGTCCGCCCCAGCGTGGCGCCCGATTCCGTCCAGACGATGTCTTCCGGGAGATGATAGACAGGGCGGTCGCGCTCGTCGCGGGTGACGTAGATCTCGTGGGTGACCATGCCTTGCGTGAAGAGCGCGTCGAAGGGCTCCTTCGCCTTGGCCGGCAGGTGGCCGCAGATGTGCATCGCGCGCGCGAAAAAGCGCGAATAGAGCAGGTGCAGGATCGCGTGCTCGATGCCGCCGATATACTGGTCGACGTTCATCCAGTACTCGGCCTCAACGGGGTCGGTCGGCGCGGCCGCGTGCGGCGCGGTGAAGCGGGCGAAGTACCACGACGAATCGACGAAGGTGTCCATCGTGTCGGTCTCGCGCTTCGCCGGCGCGCCACATTTCGGGCAAGCCACGTCGCGCCAGGTGGAGTGGCGGTCGAGCGGGTTGCCGGGCTTGTCGAAGCTGACGTCGTCAGGGAGCAGCACGGGCAGATTCTCGCGCTTTTCCGGCACCACGCCGCAGTCGGCGCAATGCACCACCGGTATCGGGCAGCCCCAGTAGCGCTGGCGCGAAAGCCCCCAGTCGCGCAGGCGGTACTTGACGACGCCGTGGCCCACGCCCTTCGATTCGCAATCGGCGATGGCGGCGTAGATCGCCTCCTCTCCGGTGGCCATCTCGTCCCAGGCGAAGTTCTTCAGCCACTTCACCCTTTCGGTCTTCGGAGGCACGAAAGCCACGTCGCCCACCGGCGTCCCGCCCTCGGCGGCGACGAAGGTGTCGATCACGTCGAGCCTGTACTTGCGGGCGAAATCGAGGTCGCGCTGGTCGTGCGCCGGGCAGCCGAAGATGGCACCCGTGCCGTAGTCCATCAGGATGAAGTTGGCGATGTAGACCGGCAGTTCCCAGTCATTGTCGAACGGGTGACGGACCTTGAGGCCGGTGTCGAAGCCGATCTTCTCGGCGGTCTCCAGCGCTTCCTCCGAAGTGCCGGTCCTGCGGCACTCGGCGACGAACTCGGCAATCTTCGGGTCGTGCCGTTCGAGGTATTTCGCCAGCGGGTGGTCGGCCGAGACCGCGACGAAGCTGGCGCCAAGAAGCGTGTCGGGGCGGGTTGTGTAGACCTCGAGCCGGTCGAATCCTTCCGGCGCCTCGACGAAGGAGAAGGCGAACTGCAGGCCGCGCGATTTTCCGATCCAGTTGCGCTGCATCAGCTTCACCTTCTCGGGCCAGCTGTCGAGCCCGTCGATGGCCTCGAGCAGTTCCTCGGAGAAATCGCTGATCCGGAAGAACCACTGCGTCAGTTCGCGCCGCTCGACCTCCGCGCCCGAGCGCCAGCCGCGGCCCTCGATCACCTGCTCGTTGGCGAGAACCGTCATGTCGACGGGATCCCAGTTCACCACCGCGCTCTTGCGATAGACCAGGCCTTTTTCCATGAAATCCAGGAACATGGCCTGCTGCTGTCCGTAGTATTCCGGATCGCAGGTGGCGAATTGGCGGCTCCAGTCGATGGAGAGGCCGAGGGGCTTCATCTGGCCGCGCATGTCCGCGATGTTGTCGTAGGTCCAGGTCTTGGGGTGCCCGCCACGCTCCATCGCGGCGTTCTCGGCGGGCATGCCGAAGGCGTCCCAGCCCATCGGGTGCAAGACGCTGAAGCCCTGGGCCAGCTTGTAGCGCGCGATCACGTCACCCATCGTGTAGTTGCGCACGTGGCCCATGTGGATACGTCCCGAGGGGTAGGGGAACATCTCGAGCACATAGTACTTGGGCTTCGCCGGATCGTGCTTGGCGAGAAAGACCCCAGCCTCGTCCCAGGCCGTCTGCCATTTCGATTCGATCTGAGCGGGGTCGAGGCGGGACATGCGCGTTCCTTGACGTGAAGTCGTGTCGTTGTCCGGCCTGATACCCGCTTGGCCGTCAGCGGTCCAGCCGGGCGGAAGGCGGGTCTTGACAAGGCAACGGCCGCGCCCCACCTGCAGCGGCGTCCGGGCCCCTCTGGCGGCTGCCTCCTGCCGCGATGTCGGACAGCAACACGCAATGGCCGCTAAAGTGCGGCCGGCGCATGGGGAGGGCGTCCGGCCGGGGCGCCCGCCGCGCTCCCTGCGCCGGCGCGAGTGGCCCCAAGCCCGGACGGAGACCATGGATCTCGCCCTTGCCATCCTCGGCGGCCTTGCCGCGATCATCGTCGGAGCGGAGCTTCTGGTCCGCGGCGCCGTACGACTGGCCGAGCGCGCCGGCGTCTCGCCGCTCCTGATCGGCCTCACCATCGTCGGCTTCGGCACCTCGACGCCCGAGCTCGTGACCTCGGTGCAGGGCGCGCTCGCCGGCTCGCCGGGCATCGCGGTCGGCAACATCGTGGGCTCCAACATCATCAACGTGCTGGTGATTCTCGGCCTCGCGGCGATGATCGCGCCACTCGCGGTCCCGCCGGGCGCGATCCGGCGCGACGGGGCGCTCGTCATCGTCGCGTCGCTGGCGCTGACCCTGGTCGGCTTCTTCTGGTCGCTCGACCGGCCGACGGGCGTGCTGTTTCTCGCCACGCTCGCCGCATATCTCTTCTACGCCGCGCGCGAGGAGCGCCAGGCAGACGGACATACCGTAGCATTCGAGAAGGGCGAGGCGCTCGCCGGCGCCGACCCGGAGCTCAGGCCGCAAGCGGCCGCAGCACCTGGCGGTGCGGCACAATGGCTCGCGCCGCTGGGCCTCGCGCTGGGCGGCCTGATCCTGCTGGTCGCCGGCGGGCGGTTCTTCGTCGGCGGGTCGATCGAGTTCGCGCGGCAGATTGGAATCAGCGAATCGGTGATCGGCCTTACGATCGTGGCGGCGGGCACGTCGATGCCCGAGCTTGCCACCACGGTGCTCGCGGCGGTCCGGCGGCAAGCCGACGTCGCGGTCGGCAGCATCCTCGGCTCGAACATCTACAACGTCCTCTGCATCGGCGGCGTCACGGCGCTGATTTCCCCCACGACGGTGCCTGCCGAGATCGCCACCTTCGACAACCTGGTGATGCTGGCTGTCGCCGTGGTGCTGCTTGGGATGCTCTACACCGGCCGCAGGCTCGACAGAATCGAGGGCGCGGCGCTGTTCGCCGGCTATCTCGCCTATCTCTGGTTCATTTGGCCCGAGGCTGGCGCCTAGGCCTCAGAGCCGCGAATCGGCAATCCTGAGCTGGCGAGCGCGGGTCAGGATCGCGTCCTCCACGGCGCGCACCGTCTCGGGGTTGACCGGTCCGCCGCCACGCGATTCGAGCGCCACCTTCAGCGAGCGGGCGTCGAGCGCGGGATCCTGCACGTAGATCGTGGCGCGGTAGGCGCGGCCGCCGCCGGGCGGCGTGCCGTAGCCGGTGACGATGACGCCGGTGAAGGGGTCAACCGACTGAATCGGGAGGAAGTTCAGGACGTCGAGGGAGGCGTTCCAGATGTACTTGTTGACCTCGACGGTGGTGTTCGGGTCGTTGCTATTGTCGAACAGGTCCCAGATCGTCGAGCGCTGGAGCCGCTCGCTGCGCCGCCCCTGAGGGACGCCCTGCGTCTGCGCCTCGCGATTGCCGCCGAAGCGCAGGCTGTCGCCAAAGCGCCCGCAGGCGGTCAGCATCAGCACCATCGTACCGAGAAGGATAAAGCGCGCCGCGCGCGAAGAAATCATTGTGCGGCCCCGCTTTGCCGACCCCGCGCCTTGTCTAGCCGAGCACCGTTCGGGAGACAAGCCGTTTGCCCGCTGCCCCGGGGTGTTGCGCGCATGCACCATGGGTCGTGGCTTTGCGGCCGCGCGGGCGACTCGGCTTGCATTGCGGGGGGCGAGAGAGGAAAGAACGATCATTCCTGGCCCGATCCGGTTGGGTCGGGTGCATCTTCGAAACACGAGGGAAAACATGAAAAAGGCACTCTTCGCTACGACGGCCCTGGTGGCCTTCGCTGGCGCCGCCTCGGCCGAGGTTACGATCTCCGGCTGGGCCGAGATGGGCATCGTCGGCGGTGACCGGTTCATTACCGGCACACTGATGTCGGCGACCCAGTTCTGGAACGACGTCGACATCGAGTTCACGCTTTCGGGCGAGTCGGAT
>JBFKAV010000076.1:0-16481 GCA_041621405.1 Paracoccaceae bacterium | reverse complement strand
GCTGGTTTCACGCATCGGCGAGGGGCGCGGCCTTGGCCGCGCCCCAGGCTTTCGGTCGATCTCAGCGGAACGGCGGCGAGTAGAGCAGGCCGCCGTCCTTCCACTGGGCGTTGAGGCCGCGGGCCAGCCCGATCGGCGTGGTCTCTCCGATGTTCTTCTCGAAGATCTCGCCGTAGTTGCCCACTGTCGCGATTGCGCGCTTGGCCCAGTCGTTGTCGAGCCGGATCATCGCGCCGAGTTCACCCTCGGTGCCGAGCAGGCGGTTGATCTCGGGGTTATCGCCAGGGGCCGAGGCCAGCTCCTCGACGTTGACCGAGGTGACGCCATACTCCTCTGCCGCGATGAGGGCGTTCAGGGTCCACATCACGATGTCGCCCCACTCGTTGTCGCCGTGGCGCACGAGCGGTCCGAGCGGCTCCTTCGAGATGATCTCGGGCAGGATGATGTGGTCGCCCGGATTCTCGAAGCTCGCCCGTGTGGAGGCAAGGCCCGACGCGTCGGTCGTGTAGGTGTCGCAGGCGCCGGCCAGGTATTGCTGCTGGCCCTCGGCATTGGTCTCGATCGGCACCGGCTCGTAGCTCATGTTGTTGATGCGGAAGTAGTCCGCGAGGTTGAGCTCGGTGGTGGTGCCGGTCTGGATGCAGACGGTGGCACCGTCGAGATCCTTGGCCGAGGAGACGCCGAGCGCCTTCGGTACGATGAAGCCCTGGCCGTCGTAGTAGTTGACGCCGACGAAATCGAACTTGAGGTCGGTGTCGCGCGAGAAGGTCCAGGTGGTGTTGCGCGACAACATGTCGACCTCGCCCGAGGCGAGCGCCGTGAACCGGGTCTGGCCGGTCGTGGGCACGAACTCCACCGCCATCGGGTCGCCCAGAACGGCGGCGGCGACAGCGCGACAGACAGCGACGTCGAAGCCCTGCCAGACGCCGTTCGCGTCGGGCGCGGCAAAGCCGGTCACGCCGGTGTTCACGCCACAGATCAGCTTGCCGCGGGCCTTCACGTCGTCGAGCGTCGCTGCGGCGGAAGCACCCGCTGCGAGCGCGGCCACGGTCAGCGCGCCAAGGAATACGGAATTCTTCATTTCTACCTCTTGCTGTTGTTCCACCCACCTACCCGGCGGGCTTTTGCCGGCTTCTTCAAACCGGGTGATATCGTGAGAGCGGGTGTCCCCTCCGCCTCGCCGACATTGGGACATAGAGGCCGAATACGTCAAGGCTTTGGTGTGGTTCCAAGGCGCCCTTGAGGCGATTTGTGAGGGCGATTCCCGCGGTCAGGGCACCGCCGCACGGGGTGACCTCGGGTCACGTCGCGGACCGCAAGAGCCCCAGCAACGTGACCGCCCGCAGGAAGTCGCGCCGTTTCAGCGTCGCCACACGGGCCCCCTCCTCGTCGCGGCCCCAGAGCTCCGCCTGCCAGTCCTCGTCGATCCGGCTCGCCTGCCACAGCGCCTCGGCCGGGGCCTCGCCCCTCAGCGCCGCGAGACCGATGACCAGCGAGCCCGAAATCGCCACCAGGTCGCAAAAGGCGGTGAGTGCGAAGGGGTCGAGCGCGTCCACCTCGGCCCGGAGCCGGGCGAGGCTCTCGGGCGGCTGGGCCACGGGGGTCACGCCACGGGTGACCTTGAGCAGCGCCGCCAACGTTTCGGCCGCCCAGGAAAGCAGCGGATCCCAGGCCTCGGCCTGACGGCGCACCAGCTCTTCCGGCGCCTCGGCGCGGTGGCATAGCAGGTCGGTCTCGCCATAGGCCGCGAGCATCGCCACCACGTCGGCGCGCTGCGGGCCCACCTTGTCGATCGCGGCGTTGGCGGCGCGGGTGAGCGGCATCGCGGTGGGGTCGATCACCTCCCCCTGGGCCTCCCACTCGGCGGCCAGGGCGCGGGCGAGCGCCTCGGTCGGCAGCGTGAGGGGCGCCTTGGCCGGGGTCCGGACCGGGCGGCCGTCGAGGCGCACCTCCCAGCCCGCCGGAGTCATTTCGGCTGAGGCCGCCTTCCAGAACCGTTTCGCCGCCCAGCCGGTCATGCCGCCCGTCTGAAGCCGTCGAGTGCCGGGGCAAGCTCGGCCCAGCCCTCGATCAGGACGTCGGCGCCTGCGAGCCGGTCGCGGCCGTGGTAGCCCCAGGCCACGGCCACGGTGCGGAACCCCGCGGCGCGGCCCATCTCCATGTCGTATTCGGTGTCGCCCACCATCACCGCGTCGCCGGCCTCGGCGCCGGTCTCGTTGAGCGCCGCGAGGAGCATCGAGGGATGCGGCTTCGAGGGGTGGTCATCGGCGACCTGGGTGGTGACGAAGAAGCGCGCGAGCCCGTGGGTCTCGAGCAGGTGGTCGAGGCCGCGGCGCGACTTGCCGGTCGCGAGCCCGAGGAGCGTGCCGGGCGCAGCGGCGAGCGCCTCCAGCATCTCGCCGGTGCCGGGAAAGAGCGGCGAGGCGGTCCCGCCCGAGAGGCGCAGGCGCTGGAAGCCGTCGCGGTAGGCCGCGACCATCGCCTCGGCTTCGGCCTCGCGGGCTCCGGGCACCAGGCGGCGAAGCGCGAGCGGCAGCGAGAGGCCGACGACCGAGAGCGCGGTCGCGCGAGGCGGCATGGGCCGGCCGACGGCCGCGAAGGCGGCCTCCATCGCCGCCATGATGTGGGCCTGGCTGTCGACCAGCGTGCCGTCGACGTCGAAGACGACGAGGGGATGGCTCATGCGTCCTCCGCGAAGGGGTCGGCCGGCACCTCGGCCGGGTGCCAGTCGAGCGCCTTCCAGGTCCGCGCCATGTGCTCGGGCAGATCGGCGGTGATGGTGATCCGCCGGCCCGTCACCGGGTGGTCGAAGGCGATCGAGCGGGCTTGGAGATGCAGCTTGCGGCTGATCTCGCCGCCGAGCTGGGCGCCCCAGCCCGAGCCGAGGTTCTCCTGCCCCGAGCCGCCGTACTTGCCGTCGCCGACGATCGGGTGGCCGATCTCTGCCATGTGGGCGCGTAGCTGGTGGGTGCGCCCCGTGATCGGCACCAGCGCCACCCAGGCGGCGCGGGTGCCCAGCGCCTCCAGCACCGCGTAATCGGTGGTGGCGCGCTTGGCGCCCTCGGTCTCGTCGATCTTCGAGGGGTGGACGCAGAGCATCTTCTCGCCCTCGCCGCCGCGGCCGTGGCCGGGCGCCTTGACGAGGCCGAAGCGGATCGTGCCCATCCGCGGGGAGGGCACGCCGGCCACCGCGGCCCAGTAGATCTTGCGGGTATCGCGGGCCCTGAACGCCTCGGACAGCCGGCGCGCGATCTTCGTCGAGCGGGCCAGCAGCAGGACGCCCGAGGTGTCCTTGTCGAGCCGGTGCACCAGCGAGGGCTTGTCGGGCAGGCCGAACTTCAGCGCCTCGGCGAGGCCGTCGACGTGCCGCGCGCCGAGCCCGCTGCCGCCCTGGCTGGGGAGACCCGGTGGCTTGTTGAGCGCGATCACGTGGTCGTCCATGAAGATTACGGCGCTGCGGATCATCTCCGCGTCGGCCGCGGCCGGCGCCGGTTTCGCCGCGGCTGGCTTTCCCGCCTCGGGGAGGGGCGGCACCCGCACCGCCATCCCCGGGGCGACGCGGGTCGCGGCCTTCGCCCGGGCGCCGTCGATGCGGACCTGGCCGGTGCGGCAGAGCTTCTCGACCATGCCTTGCGTCAGCTGCGGGAAACGACGCTTCAGCCAGCGGTCGAGCCGGCTCTCGCCCTCGCTCTCGGCGACGGTGAGGGTCTTCAACGCGCCCATCAGAAGGCGAGCCTCGCCAGGTGCAGGCCGGCGACGATACCGGCAAGCGACAGCAGGACCGAGGCCAGAACATAGGCGCCGGCGAGGCCGATCTGGCCACGCTCGTAGATGGTGAGAACGTCGAGCGAGAAGGCCGAGAAGGTGGTGTAGCCGCCAAGGAGGCCGGTCATCAGGAAAGGGGCGTATCTCGTGCCGCTCTTCTGGGCCAGGATCACGACCAGCGCGCCCATCGCTATCGAGCCGAGGACGTTGACGACGAGGGTGCCCCAGGGGAAGCCCGGCCCGAAGGCGCGGATCGTCGCCACCCCGGTGAGATACCGGAGGCTGGCGCCGATGGCGCCGCCGAGGGCGACCTGGGCAACGGTGGCGAGCATGGCGCCTCTCTCGGGCGGCCGGGCGCGGAAGTCAAGGCGAGCGGGAGGTACGAGGCGATCCGTGCGTTGCGGAGAACCGCGACCGGCCCGCGGGGGCGGCGGGTCGGGCACGGTCCGGGCTGAAAGCGGCCCGGAGGCCCGGCCGTCACGCTTCACCAGACTGCCCGGACGTCGTGCCCCCGCCTTAGCCCTCGCCCTGCCGCTTCGCCCGGAGCTTGGCGAAGTACTCCACCCGCTTCCTCAGTTCCCGCTCGAAGCCGCGCTCGGGGGGCTGGTAGAAGACCGGGCGCTTGATGCCCTCGGGGAAGTAGTTCTGGCCCGAGAAGCCGTCCTCGGCGTCGTGGTCGTAGGCGTAGCCCTTGCCGTAGCCCTGCTCCTTCATGAGCCGGGTCGGCGCGTTCAGGATGTGCTTCGGCGGCGGCTCGGAGCCAGTGCGCTTCGCCTCGGCCCGCGCCGCACCCCAGGCGGCGTAGACCGCGTTCGACTTCGGCGCCAGCGCCAGGTAGGCGATCGCCTCGGCCAGCGCCAGCTCGCCCTCGGGCGAGCCGAGCCGCTCGTAGGTCTCCCAGGCCGCGAGGCAGAGCGTCACCGCCTGCGGGTCGGCGAGCCCGATGTCCTCCACCGCCATCCGGGTGAGCCGGCGGGCGAGGTAGCGCGGGTCCTCGCCGCCCTCGAGCATCCGGGCGAGCCAGTAGAGCGAGGCGTCGGGATCCGAGCCGCGCACCGATTTGTGCAGGGCCGAGATCAAGTTGTAATGCGCGTCGCCCGACTTGTCGTACTGCGCGGCGCGCTTCATCAGCCGGTGGCCGAGTTCCTTCGCGTCGATCGGCTTGTCGAGCTTCCAGGCGGCGATCTGCTCGACGAGGTTCAAGAGCGCCCTGCCGTCGCCGTCGGCCATCTCGAGCAGCTGCTCGCGCGCCTCCGCGTCGAGCGTGAGCCTGGCCCCGAGCTCGTGCTCGGCACGCTGGGCGAGGAGCTCCAGATGCGCCAGCGTGAGCCGGTCGAGCACCATCACCTGGGCGCGGGAGAGGAGCGCGGCGTTGAGCTCGAACGAGGGGTTCTCGGTGGTGGCGCCGACGAGGAGGATCGTGCCGTCCTCCATGTGCGGCAGGAAGCCGTCCTGCTGGGCCTTGTTGAAGCGGTGGATCTCGTCGACGAAAAGCAGCGTGCCCTTGCCGTTGCGGCGCCGCAGCTTGGCGGCCTCGAACACCTTCCTGAGATCCGGCACCCCGGTGAAGATTGCGCTGATCTGGACGAAGGCGAGGTCGGTCTCGTCGGCGAGGAGCCGGGCGATGGTGGTCTTGCCGACGCCGGGCGGGCCCCAGAGGATGATCGAGGAGAGCGCGCCCGAGGCGAGCATGGTGCCCAGGGGCCCCTCGGGGCCGAGCAGCTTGTCCTGGCCGATCACCTCGGAGAGCTTCTTCGGCCGGAGCCGGTCGGCCAGCGGGCGCGGGGCGCCGGGCGGCGGGGCGGTGTCGGCGAGGTCGAAGAGGTCGGCCATGGGGAAAGACTATGCGGGGGCAGCTCGCCGGGCCAGCGGAAGATGGCTCCAAAAATGGCCGACAGGCGATGAACGGGGGATCGCGCCCGCCCCGGGGGGCGGGGCTGGCGCGATCCGGGGCTGACGCCCCGGGAGAATCGGCCGCGGCCGGTGGGTCTCAAAGCCGGAATATGAGGCGCACCCGCCTGCCCTGGCGGATCACGTCGAAGTACCAGTTGCGCCCACCCGCGGCGGCGGCCTCGGCCACGTCGGCGGCGCTTTCTACCGCGCGGCCGTTGATGCCGCGGATCAGGTCCCCGGATCGCAGCCCGCCGCGGGCGCCGCGGGCGCCGGGGGCAAGCACCACTACCCCCCCGGCGCCGGCGGGCAGACCGAACTCGACCATGAGCCGCGGCGTGAGATCGGCCACCGCGAGGCCGCCAAGCGCCAGGCCCGGAGGCACGATCACCGGCGCGCTCTCGCTGACCTCGGGCGGCGCATCCAATCGCACTGCCACCGCGCGGCGGCGGCCGTCGCGCAGGTACTCGGCCCGAACGCTACTTCCCGGCCCGGCGACCGAGAGGTGGTAGATCAGGTCCTGCGGCGCGCTGACCGGCACGCCGTCGAGCGCGAGGATCACGTCGCCCACCTCGATCCCGGCCGCCGCGAAGGGGCTGTCGGGATGGATCTCGGCGACGAGAAACCCCTCCGGCCGGTCGAGCCCGAGGCTTTCGGCGATGTCGCTGGTGACCGGCTGGCCGGTGAGGCCGGCCCAGGGCCGCTCGAAGCTGGTGGCGCCCTCGGCCGCGAGCGCGAGGAACCGCGTCACCAGGTTCGAGGGGATCGCGAAGCCGATGCCGTTCGAGCCGCCCGAGCGGGTCAGGATCGAGGTGTTGATGCCGACGAGCCGGCCGGCGGTGTCGACCAGCGCGCCGCCGGAGTTGCCCGGGTTGATGGCGGCGTCGGTCTGGATGAAATAGCCGCGCGCCGATCCGGTGGCGGCGCCGGAGCGGGCGAGGCCGGAGACGATCCCCGAGGTCACCGTCTGGCCGACGCCGAAGGGGTTGCCGATGGCCAGCACCAGCTCGCCCACCTCGAGCTCGTTGGAATCCCTGAGCTCGAGCGCGGGCAGTTCCTCGGCACCGCGCAGCCGCAGGACGGCGAGGTCGGTCTCCTCGTCGGAGATCAGGATGTCGGCCTCGAATTCCCGGCGGTCGTTCAGCACCACGCGGATGTCGCGGGCGTCGCCGACAACATGAAAGTTGGAGACGACGAGCCCGTCCTCGGAGAGGATCACGCCGGAGCCGAGCGAGTTCTGCAGCCGCGGCTGGGCGGGTCCGAATTCACGGAAGAGCGGGCCGAAGAACGGATCGTCGGCAAACGGGCTCAGCCGGTCGGCGACGACACGGCGGGCGTATATGTTGACGACGGCCGGCGCCGCGCGGCGCACCACGGGGGCGAAGCTCAGCGAGATCTCGGCCTGGTCTGCGGGCACGCGGGTCTCCGCGTGCCCGGGGCTCATGAGGGCGACAACCATGATCAGGGCGGAGAGACCGGCGCGCATCATAACCTCCGGGATCTGCCCTTCGGATATGCGCCCGCAGCCCCTGCAAGGCAATGGCCAGCCCGCTCAATGCAGCGTCGAGGTGAAGTCCATCGATACCACCTGGTTATCGATCCCGTCGATGTTCATCACCGGACCCATCGCAGTCATGCTCACGCCCACGCGGTTCGCCCAGCGCGGCCAGTTCGCGTTCAGAAGCGTCAGGCAGTGCGACGCTCCGAGGTTCCGCGCCGCGGTGCCAAGCTCGGCGATCAGCTGGGCGTGAACCTGGCGGCGGATCGAGGCGGGGACATCGTGGGCCACGAACAGCCGGGAGCTTTCCCAGATGGTGTCGCAGATCGGCGCTTCCTCATAGAGCAGGTTCGGCGGGATCGTATCGAGAAGCCCGCGCTGGGCGTCGCGAATCATGTAGGTGTAGATGCCGCACCTCGCCGTGGTCGGCGTCAGGCGGTTGCCGGCGAGCACCCGGCCGACGTCGTCGTGCACTACGACCCAGCGGCTCGCCGGCGTGTCGTACTGGTCGTACTCCATGCCGAGCGCCTCGGGCAGGTTCCATTTGTTCTGAACGATGAAGAGCTCACGTCGCGCGCGCAGCATATTCGCGAAAAGCTCGCCATGGTTGTGCATATTTTCGAAGGAAAGAGTGGTGGTCTGCATGGCTTCCTCCTGCAGGGTTGGCAGTCAACTAAGAACCTTGCGGAGGACGGCCGAGTCAGAGCAGCCGGTAATCCTTGGCGCGCTGGATCGCCTCGGCGGTGGTCCGGGCCAGCAGTCGCTCCCGGGCCGCCGTGAGGCGCGCTTTCAACGCACTTTCGGAGATTCCGAGCTTCGCGGCCGCCGCGGCGTGCCGGTCGCCCCCCGCAATACATTTCAGGGCCTCGACTTGGGCCTTGGTAAGGTCGTGCGGGGGCTCGGTGATCTCGTGGAGATGGAGGACGACCGCGACGATCGCCTCTATCTCGGAGTCGGTGAATTCCCTGTCTGCGCGGGCGAAACTCGCTATCGTGCGAGACTTGATCGGCCCGCAGGACACCGTGACGCCGTGCTTGAGGCCGTATTCGGCAGCCTCCCTGAACACGCCGAACGGGTCCATGAGCACCGGATCGCTCCACCGCACCCAGCCAGTCGTGCTGAACCCCCACGCGGTCATCGGATCGCGCAACACGTAGCCGTTTTCGGTGTAGTGGTCGACCCAGCGCTGGTCGTAGGTCTGGAACGACAAGATCGGAGAGGTGAACCGGATGTGCAAGCCCACGAAGTAACCTGCCGGCGCGAGCGCCGACAGCTTTGCCAGTTCGAGATCGAGGGCAGGGTTCGGAGACATGTCTTTTTAGATAAGTTGCGCTTTAACCAGTCAACCGTAAATTGTGACGTGTCAAGTGTATGTCTGAGCGAGGTTAATAGTGATGGTTGTGACCGATACCGATCTCGTGTCGAAGCTCATGGCGCTGCCGGTTGAGGCGCGCGAAGAGCTGCTCGGCCTCCTCGAGGATCCCGAGGTGCCGAGCGCGGCTGAGACCGAAGAAGCCATTCTCGAGAAGCTCGCGGAGACCGCGCGCCACAGCGGTCCGCAGGGAAAAAGCTAGGCGCTCCGACGCTTCTTCAAGGTAAAGGGCCCCGCCGCAAGGCAGGGCCTTTCGCTTTCTGGCCTGCTGCGTATGGCCTCAGGCCTCGTCCGCCGTTTCCTCGGTCTCGAGGCGGGCAAGGTCGGCGGCGCCCTTGGCGGTGGTGTCGCGATCCACCAGCTCGACGATCGCCATCGGCGCCATGTCGCCGTAGCGGAAGCCGGCCCTCAGCACCCGCACGTAGCCGCCCTGGCGCTCCTTGTAGCGGGGCCCCAGCACCTCGAAGAGCTTGCCGACGTGGGCATCCTGCTTGAGCTGCGACGCGGCCAGGCGACGGGCATGCAGGTCGCCGCGCTTGGCCAGCGTGATCAGCTTCTCGGCGACCCGGCGCAGGTCCTTGGCCTTCGGCAGCGTGGTCTTGATCTGCTCGTGCTCGATCAGCGCGCCGGCGAGGTTCGAGAACATCGCCTTGCGGTGTTCGTGGGTTCGGTTCAGGCGGCGGTAGCCGCTTCCGTGACGCATGTCTTTGCTCCTTCGTTTTGCTTTGTCCGGCGGGCCTTGCGTTCAGGCCCGCTCTCCTTGGGGCGTTGATGCCCGGGGCGGATGGCGGGGATCGGTCCCGCCGCCCTAGAACTGGTCCTCGAACTTCTTGGCCAGATCCTCGATGTTCTCCGGCGGCCAGTCCTCGACGTCCATGCCGAGGTGCAGACCCATGCCCGAGAGCACTTCCTTGATCTCGTTGAGCGACTTCCTGCCGAAGTTCGGGGTGCGCAGCATCTCCGCCTCGGTCTTCTGGATCAGGTCGCCGATATAGACGATGTTGTCGTTCTTCAGGCAGTTCGCCGAGCGCACCGAGAGCTCGAGCTCGTCGACCTTCTTCAGCAGGAGCGGGTTGAACTCCAGCGCCTCCTCGGACTCGGCCTTGCCGGCGGCCTCCGGCTCCTCGAAGGTGACGAAGATCGACAGCTGGTCCTGCAGGATCCGGGCGGCATAGGCGACCGCGTCCTCGGGCGAGAGCGAGCCGTCGGTCTCGACCTTCATCGTCAGCTTGTCGTAGTCGAGCACCTGGCCCTCGCGGGTCGGCGTGACCTCGTAGCTCACCTTCTTGACCGGCGAATAGATCGCGTCGACCGGGATGAGGCCGATCGGGCTGTCCTCGGGGCGGTTCTTGTCGGCGGCGACATAGCCCTTGCCGCCATTCACCGTGAGCTCCATGAACACCTCTGCGCCCTCGTCGAGGTGGCAGATCACGTGGTCGCGGTTCAGGATCTCGATGCCCGCGCTGGTCGAGATGTCGCCCGCGGTCACCACCGCCGGGCCCTTGGCGGAGATCGACAGCCGCTTTGGCCCCTCGACGTCCATCCGGATCGCGACGCCCTTGAGGTTCAGCACGACGTCGGTCACGTCCTCGCGGACGCCCGGCACCGAGGAGAACTCGTGCAGCACGTTGTCGATCTGCACCGAGGTGATCGCCGCGCCCTGCAGCGACGACATCAGCACCCGGCGCAGCGAGTTGCCGAGCGTCAGGCCGAAGCCGCGCTCCAGCGGCTCGGCAACCACGGTCGCCTGCCGCGACGGGTCGGCGCCCGGGCGGATGTCGAGTTGCGCGGGCTTGATAAGTTCGGCCCAGTTCTTGTGGATCATGGGTGTCGCCTCCATTCCTGTCCGCTGCTCATGTCCAAAGCGGCGGACGCCCGAGGTTCAAAATGACGAAGGCTGGGGCCGCGCGGCGATGCGCGCGGCCCGGAGCCGGAATTCCGAATTACACCCGGCGGCGCTTGGGCGGCCGGCAGCCGTTGTGCGCGATCGGCGTGACGTCGCGGATCGAGGTGATCTGTAGGCCCGCGGCGGCCAGCGCCCGAAGCGCCGATTCGCGGCCCGAGCCCGGCCCCTGCACTTCCACCTCGAGCGTCTTCACGCCGTGCTCCTGCGCCTTGCGGGCCGCGTCCTCGGCGGCCATCTGCGCGGCGTATGGGGTGGACTTGCGGCTGCCCTTGAAGCCCATCGTGCCGGCCGACGACCACGAGATCGCGTTGCCCTGCACGTCGGAGATCAGGATCTTGGTGTTGTTGAACGACGAGTTCACGTGCGCCACGCCGGTGGCGATGTTCTTGCGTTCCTTCCGCTTGGCGCGGACTTTTTCGCGTGCCATTTCTCTGCCCTCCCTTACTTCTTCTTGCCGGCGATCGGCTTCGCCGGGCCTTTGCGCGTCCGCGCGTTGGTGTGGGTGCGCTGGCCGCGCACCGGGAGGCCGCGGCGATGGCGCAGGCCGCGGTAGCAGCCGAGGTCCATCAGCCGCTTGATGTTCATCTGGGTGTCGCGGCGCAGGTCGCCCTCGACGGAGTAGTTGGCGTCGATGTGCTCGCGGATCGCCAACACCTCGGCGTCGGAAAGCTCGTTGACCCGGCGCGAGGGCTCGATCTTCACCGCCTCGCAGATCTTCCCGGCGGCGGACGGGCCGATGCCGTGGATGTAGGTCAGCGCGACGGGTACGCGCTTCGCGGTCGGAATGTTGACGCCAGCGATACGTGCCATGGGGCGCGTGGTCCTTTCGTTGCGGTTCCGTAGTGCCAGAACCTTTTTTCACAACTGAGGCCCGGGAGGCGCGGAGGCCGCCGGGCCGGCTAGGATTTCTTGCGTTTCGACGGAGCGGGAGCACCCGAAAAACAAGATGATTCTCTTGCGAGACGCCGTGACTTATGGGCAATTGACCGGCGCGTCAAGGCCGGGGTCAGCCTTTGTCAAGCACCTCGGCAATGCCCTTGGCGACGCTGTCGATCTCGGCCAGGCCATCGACCACGGCGAGCTTGCCCTTTGCGTAGTAGTAGCCAATCAGCGGCGAGGTCTTCTTGTAGTACTCCATCAGCCGCTGCTTCAGCGCCTCGGCGTTGTCGTCGGCGCGGCGGCGGAGGTCGGTGGAGCCGCATTTGTCGCAGATGCCGGGCTTGGCCGTGGGCTTGGTGTCGTCGTGGTAGACCTCGCCGCAATTGCCGCAGGTGAAGCGGCCCGAGATCCGGGCCACCAGCGCGGCGTCGTCGACCCGCATCTCGATGGCCGCATCGAGGCGCAGCCCGAGCCGGTCGAGCAGCGCGCCCAGAGCGTCGGCCTGCGCCAGCGTGCGGGGGAAGCCGTCGAAGATGAAGCCCGCGCCCTCGGCGCCGGCGAGCCTCTCCTCGATCAGGCCGATCACGATCTCGTCGGTGACCAGATCGCCGCGGTCCATCACCTCCGCGACCTTCCTGCCCATGGCGGTCCCCGAGGCGCGGGCCTCGCGCAGCATGTCGCCGGTGGAGAGCTGGACCAGCCCGCGCGCCTCGGTGAGCAGACGCGCCTGCGTGCCCTTTCCGGCCCCCGGCGGGCCGAGAAGGATGATGTTGATCATCGCCGCGATGGCGCCTTGGTGCGGGTGGCCGGGCGTTTCTTGCCGCGCAGCTGCGAGCGCTCGATCAGCCCCTCGTACTGGTGCGCGAGCAGGTGCGACTGAACCTGCTGGATCGTGTCCATCGTCACCGAGACGACGATCAGCACCGAAGTGCCGCCGAAGTAGAACGGCACCGCGAGCTGCGAGCGCAGGATCTCGGGCAGAAGACACACCGCCGCCAGGTAGCCCGAGCCCAGGACGAGCACCCGGACCACCACGTAGTCGAGGTACTCCTGGGTCTTCTTGCCCGGTCGAATTCCGGGGATGAAGCCGCCCTGGTTCTTCAGGTTCTCGGCCACGTCGTCGGTCTTGAACGAGACGTTCTGGGTGTAGAAGTAGGCGAAGAACACGATCATCGCCGTGAAGAACAGGAGGTAGAGCGGCTGTCCGGGGCCGAAGTAGGCCAGGATCGTCGACATCACCGGGCCGGTGTCCTGGCCCGAGAAGGTGGAGATCGTGACCGGCAGGAGCAGCAGCGAGGAGGCGAAGATCGCCGGGATCACGCCGGCCGGGTTCACCTTGATCGGCAGGTGCGAGGAGCCGCCGTCGTACATCTTCATCCCGACCTGGCGGCGCGGGTACTGGATGTGGATCTTCCTGAGCGCGCGTTCCATGAACACCACGAAGCCGATGGTGACCACCACCAGCACGATCACCCCCACGATCACCGGCGGCGAGATCGCGCCCGAGCGGCCCGAGGCGAAGAACTGCGCCAGTGCCGCCGGCAGCTCGGCGATGATGCCGACGAAGATGATCAGCGAGATCCCGTTGCCGACGCCGCGGGCGGTGATCTGCTCGCCGAGCCACATCAGGAACATGGTGCCACCTACGAGCGTGATGACGCAGGATGCGACGAAGAACAGCCCCGGTGTCGGCACCAGGGGCAGGCCGCCGACATTGCCCACCTGCAGCGAGGCCGCGAGGCCGTAGGCCTGCATCGTGGCCAGCGCCACGGTGCCGTAGCGGGTGTACTGGTTGATCTTCTTGCGGCCCTGCTCGCCTTCCTTCTTCAGCTGCTGCAGCTGGGGCACCATCGAGGCCATCAGCTGCACGATGATCGAGGCCGAGATGTAGGGCATGATGCCGAGCGCGAAGATGCCCATCCGGCCGATCGCGCCGCCGGTGAACATGTTGAGGATGCCGCCGAGGCCGGCCGAAGCCTGGTCGACGAATTCCCGCAGCGCCGCGCCGTCGATCCCCGGCACCGGGATGTAGGTGCCGAGCCGGTAGACGATCAGGAGCCCGAGGGTGAAGAGGATTCGCTGGCGGAGCTCGGTGGCCTTTCCCAAGGCCGCCCAGCTCATGTTCGCCGCCATCTGTTCTGCAGCAGATGCCATGATGCCCTGTCTTTCATGCGCGCGCCGCCGGACCGTTCCCGGTCGGCGGCGCGGAAACTTGGCTTGATGTAAGGGGCGAAGGCGCCCCCCACAAGCGCTTATTCGGCCGCCGGCTCAGCCGCTGGCGCGGACGTGACCGTGAGCGAGCCGCCGGCCTTCTCCACCGCCGCGATGGCGGATTTCGAGGCGCCGGTCACGGCGAGCTTCAGCTTCGCGGTGATCTCGCCCTTGGCGAGCACCCGGATGCCGTCGAGCTTGCGGCGCACCAGCCCGCTCTCGACCAGCACGTCCTCGGTGATCTCCTTCTTGGCGTCGAGCTTCTTGGCGTCGACGAACTTCTGGATCAGACCGAGGTTCACCACCGCGAACTGCTTGCGGTTTGGCTTGTTGAAGCCGCGCTTCGGCAGCCGCATGTAGAGCGGCATCTGGCCGCCTTCGTAGGCATTCAGCGCCACGCCCGAGCGGGACTTCTGGCCCTTGATGCCGCGCCCGCCGGTCTTGCCCTTTCCGGAGCCGGCACCACGCCCGATGCGCAGGCGCTTCTTGGTGGCGCCCTCGTTGTCGCGGAGGTCGTTGAGTTTCATGTCGCTTCTCCTTGGCCGGAATTGACCCCCAAGCGACGGATGGGTCAAACGCGGCATTTCTTGCTTGTGACTCGGGCCCTCTCGAGGCCATCGCGGGCGTATAGACGGGAAGGAGCCCCGGATCAAGAGCGGCTATTGCCCCGCTACGGCGGGGTTGCGTGTGGCCCCGACTGTGTCCGGGGATTGATCTCCTGCTGCCAGGCTTCGATGGCCGGATTCGGATAGACCAGCTGGAGCGTCGTCAGCGTCAGGCTGTCGCGGGCGGTGAGGGCCGAGCCAACCTCGAGGACGGCGATCAGGGCGAGAAGCCAGGCCATCCTGCGCGCGTTGGCGAGGAAGAAGCCTGCAAGCATGAACAGGTAACCGCAGACGGCGTTGAGCACGCTGTCGCCGTGGTATCCCTGGTAGATCGTCGTGGCGCGGAACTGCTCGAGGACCCAGTCGGTGTGCTCGTCGATCTCCCAGCCGACGGCGGTCCCGATCGCTACGGAGAGCAGCACGGGATAGCCGATCCAGCGGCCGAAGATCCGTCCCAGGAGCGCGACCAGCATTCCGTGAACGACGTGGGAGAGCGTGTACCAATCGGCCACCTGCTGGGAGTTCTCGCTCGACCAGATCGAGCCGATCCAGGGCCGGACCTCGCCGGTAGTGCAGACGGGCGGCTGGCCCCAGGCCCAGAGCGTGAGGGCGATTACGAAAGCCCCGAGCACGGCGGCGGCGTGGAGGAATCGAACGGCCGCCGGGGCCTCGCCGTGCAAGTCGCGCTGCTTGCGCGGACGCTAGCCGCCCCTGGGTCGGTTCACAATCGGCGGCAGCAGAGAACGCCCCGGTCTCCCGGGGCGTCGGTTTGCATTGCGGGCAAAGGCCTTGGAGAGGGCTTGGCCGAGGTCACGCCCCCTTCGGCATGACGAAATCCGGCCGGAAGCCCTCGTAGACCGGGCGGCCGTCGTTCGGCTTCGGGTAGCCCTTCGTGTCGTCGTAGAAGGCGTGGTAGGTCGCCTCGGGAAACCCGGCGCCGTAGCCCATGATGTTCGGCACCGCGACGCGGATCCGTTTCTGCTTGTCGTCGAGCATGATTGGAGCGCCGCAATCGGCGCAGGTGCAGAGCTCGAGCGGGCCGTCCGGGTTCTGGGCGTTGAACGGCTGCCGCTTCAGCTTTTCCGGATGGTCGACCGCGAGATCGCCGTGCTTGAAGAACACCACGTGCGTGGTCTGCTGGCCGGTCACGGACTTGCAGACGTTGCAGTGGCAGACGTGGTTGTCGACCGGGTCACGGTCCGCATGGGTGTGGATGTGGTCGCAGCCGCCGGCATACTTGTGAGACATGTCTCCCCCGCTTCAATGTTTCACTGCCTCGACACGGTCTCTTGCGGGGCACGGTCGTTTTCGCCCTGTGCCTGGCGGCCATGCTAGCACGGGCGGCGGCGCTGCGGAAGAAAGCGGCCGCCGAGACGACGAACGCCCCGGTCTCCCGGGGCGTCGGTCCTGGCTTCAAGGTTGGCGAGAGGGGCTCAGCCCTTCTCTTCCACGATCTCGACGAGATGCGGGATCTTCGCCACCATGCCGCGCACCGCGGGCGTGTCTTCGAGCTCGCGGGTGCGGTGCATCTTGTTCAGCCCCAGGCCCACCAGCGTGGCGCGCTGGCTGGCGGGGCGGCGGATCGGCGAGCCGATCTGCTTCACCACGATGGTCTTCTTGGCCATGTCCCTCGCTCCTTACGCTTCCGCCGCTTCGGCGGGTGCCTCGTCCCGCTTGGGCAGGATGTCGGCCACCTTCTTGCCGCGGCGCGCCGCGACGTTGCGGGGGCTGGCCTGCTTCTTGAGGCCGTCGATGGTGGCGCGGATCATGTTGTAGGGGTTCTGCGAACCCAGCGACTTCGCCACCACGTCCTGCAGGCCCAGCATCTCGAACACCGCCCGCATCGGGCCACCGGCGATGATTCCGGTACCCGGAACCGAGGTGCGCATGATCACCCGGCCGGCGCCGTGGCGGCCCTCGATGTCGTGGTGCAGCGTGCGGCCTTCCCGCAGCGGCACCCGGACCATCGAGCGCTTGGCCTGCTCGGTCGCCTTGCGGATCGCCTCCGGCACCTCCTTGGCCTTGCCCTTGCCGAAGCCGACGCGGCCGCGCTGGTCGCCGACCACCACGAGCGCGGCGAAGCCGAAGCGCTTGCCGCCCTTCACCGTCTTCGACACGCGGTTGATCGCCACGAGACGATCGGCGAATTCCGGGGTCTCATCGCGGCTGTCGCGACGGTCCCGGCGCTCACTACGTTCTGCCATCATCGTCTCCTTAGAACTTCAGGCCGCCTTCGCGGGCGGCATCGGCGAGCGCCTTTACCCCACCATGAAAGAGGAAGCCGCCGCGGTCGAAATAGCACTCCGAGACCCCGGCCTTCTTGGCCCGCTCGGCGATCGCCGCGCCGACCTTCGC
>JBFKAV010000075.1:0-16688 GCA_041621405.1 Paracoccaceae bacterium | reverse complement strand
TCTTCGACCCACGGTTTCTGCGGCGCGGCGCTCTCGGCGAACGTGATCCACTGGTGGAAGAACGGTGCCGGCGCGTGGGAGTGGGAAAAGATCATCGACGTCGCCAACGAGCTGCACCCCGAATGGCCGATTCCGGTTCCCGGAGTGCTGTCGGTGATCCTGATCTCCATGGACGACCGGTTCCTCTACTTCAGCAACTGGCTGCACGGCGATATCCGGCAATACGACATCAGCGACCCGCACCGACCGAAGCTGACCGGGCAGGTCTGGATGGGCGGGCTGCTCGGCCGCGCCCCGGAGGTCAACGGGCTGAAGATCACCGGCGGGCCGCAGATGATCCAGCTCTCGCTGGACGGCAAGCGGCTCTACGTCACCACGTCGATCTTCTCCACCTGGGATAACCAGTTCTATCCCGAGATCCGCACCAATGGCGGCTGCATGCTGAAGGTCAATTGCGACACCGAGACCGGCGGCATGGAGATCGACCCGGACTTCGTCGTGGATTTCGGCAAGGAGCCGAACGGTCCCTCGCGCTGTCACGAGACCCGCTATCCCGGCGGCGACTGCACCTCGGACATCTGGCTATGACACCGATGACGATCACGCTGGCCAACCGCGGCGGCGCGAGCTACCGCGTCGATCCGCGCCGGCCGCTCCTGGACAGCCTGCGCGAACAGGGCGTCGATCTGCCCTATGGCTGCCGGTACGGCGGCTGCATCTCCTGTGCGGCCAAGCTGATCGAGGGAAAGGTCGACCAGCGCCGCCAGGTCGCGCTGAACAACCGGCAACTGGCCTTCGGCTACGTCATCCTCTGCGTCGCCCGGCCGATGACCGACTGCACGCTGGAGATCGGGGTGGAAAGCCACGACCGGCTCTACCGCAATCCCTTCGCCGATCCGCTTCAGCCGCACGAGCTGAAACCCGACATCGCCACGCCGCGGGAAGGCTGAGAGATGAGCGCCTTGAATCACCATACGGATTACGCCGAAGCCTATCTTCAGAATATTCTGAAATCGGTGAAGACCATCGCGATGGTCGGCGCCAGCCCGGACCCGACCAAGTTCAGCTATGGCGTTCTGCGCGTTCTCTCCGAGATCGGCTACGACATGGTTCCCGTCAATCCGCGCCCTGAAATCACCGAGATCCGGGGGATCAAGGTCTACCATTCGCTGCGAGAGATCGACCGGCCGGTCGACATGGTTCAGGTGTTCCGGCCGTCCGAAGAGTTGCCCGGGATCGCGCGCGAGGCGGTCGAGATCGGCGCCAAGGTGCTCTGGAGCCAGCTCGGCATCAGAAACGCCGAGGCCGCGCGGATCGCTGAGGACGCCGGGCTCAAGGTGGTGATGAACCGCTGCCCGAAGATCGAACTGTTCCGGCCGTTCTGGAAACCGAAACTGCATCTGGGCATCTAGGGCGGCCAACGGCGCCGCCAATCGAAAGGCACGAGGGACGAGGGAGCATCCATTCTTCATTGCCGGTATCGCCGGCGTCATCCGGGAGGAACGAAGATGACCACCACGCAGCAGACAGACGTCAATAATGGCGTGAACACCCAGGCCCTGCTCGATGCGCGCGAGGCGCTGACCAGCGCGCCCGAAGCCGCGATCTTCAATTGGCGGGCGACCTGCACCTGGAAGAACGGCACCCATAGCCGCACGGAGGTGAAGGGGTTCTTCGGCCTGGGCGAGGAGCAATCGCACAAAACAACCTTCACCTTCGATGCCGACCACCCCGAGGTCTTTGCCTCGGAGGACAAGGGCGCCACACCGGCGGAACTGGTGCTGGTGGCGCTGGGCAGCTGCCTGACCGCGGGCGTGGCGGCCATCGCGCAGCACCGCGACATCCAGCTCAGGAAGGTCACCGCTACGATCGAGGGCGGCATGGACGTGCGCGGCATCCTCGGCATCGATAGCGACGTGCGCAACGGCTACAACGGCATCAAGGTGCATTACGACATCGAAGCCGACGCCTCGGCCGACGACATCAAGGCGCTGGTTGCACAGTCGCAGAAACGCTCGGCGGTGTTCGACATCCTGACGAACCCGACGAACGTGACGGTTAGCGTCAACTGAAGCCGGCGCCAGAGGAGGGCGGACCCGTTCGCATGATCGACACAGTTGTCATCGGGGCCGGCCACGCCGGCCTCGCGATGAGCAAGTGCCTTGCCGACCGCGGGATCGACCACGTCGTGCTGGAACGCGGCGAGGTGGCGAATTCATGGAAGACGGAACGCTGGGACTCGCTCCGGCTCCTGACGCCGAATTGGCAGAGCCGGCTGCCGGGCTACGGCTACACCGGCAGCGATCCGGACGGGTTCCGCACCATGCCCGAGACGATCGCGTTCATCGAGGACTATGCGCGCGCGATCTCGGCCCCGGTCATCGTGGACGCCGAAGTCAGCTGCGTCCGCGCCGAGGACGGCCGTTATCACGTCCGCAGCCGCAAGGGTGATTTCCTCTGCCGCGCCCTGGTTATCGCCAGCGGCCACTGCAACCTGCCTCGGCTGCCGCCGGTGGCCGAGGCGCTGCCTGCGGGCGTCGCCTCGGTTCCGTCGATGCACTACCGCCGGCCCGAGATGATCGACGAGGGTGGCGTGCTGGTGGTCGGCGCATCGGCCAGCGGCACCCAGATCGCCTGGGAACTGCAGATGGCCGGGCGCCAGGTCACCATGGCGGTGGGCGAGCACGTGCGCGCGCCTCGAACCTACCGCGGGCGCGACCTGCAGTGGTGGATGGACCGCGCCGGAGTGATGGACGAGCGCTACGACGAAGTCGAGGACCTGGTGCGCGCCCGCACCCACCCCTCGTTGCAGCTGACCGGCAGCGACCAGCGGATGACGCTCGACCTGAACGCGCTCGGCGATATCGGCGTGCGCTTCGTCGGCCGTCTGGCAGGCATCGCCGGGACCACGGGCCAGTTCTCGGGATCGCTGCGCAACATGTGCGCGCTGTCGGACCTGAAGATCAACCGGCTGTTGAACGAGCTCGACGAATGGGCCGAGTCCCAGGACCTGGGCGACCTGCCGCCGCCGCATCGCCCGGAATCGACCCGGGTCGGGGACGATCCGCCGCTGTTGCTGGATTTCGAGCGGGAAGGCATCAAGTCGGTGATCTGGGCCACCGGGTTCCGCCCCGACTACTCCTGGCTCAAGCTCGACGTGATCGATCCCAAGGGCCGGTTGCGTCACGACGGCGGAGTGGTCGACGCGCCGGGGCTTTACCTGATGGGCCAGCAGTTCCTGCGTCGCCGCAAGTCCGCGCTGATCGACGGCGCGGGGGATGACGCGCGCGAACTTAGCGCCCACCTGGCGTCCTATCTGAAGGGAGCGGCCGCTCCCGGTGCGCCTGCCCTGATTGAAGCGGCGGGAGCCTAGTGACCCCGGACCACTACTCTCCGAAGGCTCCTCGTGCTGCACCGTTTACGATCGGCCGCTTTGCATCGTACCGGTAACGACCCTCAAATTCCGGCCATGTCCCGCACTGCCAACGACCACGACGGCAAGTATGTTGCTCCGCCTACTAAGATGTTGCTCCGCCTACGAACGGCAGCTCGGGGGATCTGCGCCGCCCTCGACCGACGCCAGGCGGTGAAAATCTGCATTCTTGGGGGCGCAGCGGCGAGCCGCTTCGAGTCGATATTGGCTCGGGGTCGCGCGGATCTATTTCTGGTGCGCACGCGCTGACCAGTGGAAGATAACTCCAACATCAACGCCAATGCTCTGTCCGATCACCGCTGAAGTATTGCAAAGTTGACGGGCCCGAAGATTATTCTGGCTTTGGTTCCTTGCGGGATTCCGGTTTCTTCATGGGCAACACGTCGATCGGCAGCGGGAAAACGATAGTGGACGTCTTATCCGTGGCAATGTCGCTGAGCGCATTGAAATAGCGTAGCTGCATGGCGTTGGGCTGTGCAGCCAGCATTTCGCCTGCCTCGACCAGCTTGGCCGCTGCCTGATGCTCGCCCTCGGCATTGATCACTCGCGCGCGGCGTAGACGTTCGGCCTCGGCCTGTTTGGCGATGGCCCGAACCATGCTTTCGTCGATATCCACATGCTTGATCTCGACATTGGCAACCTTGATGCCCCATGCATCGGTCTGCCGATCAAGGATCTCCTGGATATCCACGTTGAGCTTGTCGCGCTCGGCCAGCATTTCGTCGAGCTCGTGCTTGCCGAGCACGGAGCGCAAGGTCGTCTGTGCGAGCTGGCTGACAGCGGCCCGGAAATCGGCGACGTTGATGATGGCGCGCTGCGGATCAACGATGCGGAAGTAAATCACGGCGTTGACCTTGACCGATACGTTGTCCCGCGAAATCACGTCTTGGCTCGGAACGTCTTCGACAAACATGCGCAGATCGGTGCGCACCGTCTGTTGGACAAGCGGGATCAAGATGACGAAACCGGGACCGCAGACGCGGGTGAACCGTCCGAGCGTGAACACCACACCGCGCTCGTATTCGCGGAAGATGTATATGGCATTGTAGAGAATGAGGATGACCAGTGCCGCGACCAGCAGCTGTGCAATCCAGTCGAACACGAAGATCGACGTTTCCATTGAACCCTCCTATTACCCATGCCGCGCATCTTGGCCGGCGAGCGGCTGGACGACCAGCGTCAGCCCGTCGACACTCTCCACGCGCACCGCTTGGCCCGGGTCGAGGTCGGCTGGACCCCGGGCGCGCCACCGTTCGCCCTCCGCCCAGACGAATCCTTCACCCCCCGACCACTTGAGAACCTGCGCGCCTGCGCCGGCCATTCGGTGGTAGTTCGTGACCGGCGCCCGGCGGTAGGCCCGGAAGGTGAAGCCGAGCAGCAGTATCAGGATCGCCCCACTGACGGTGGCCAGGCCCCCGATCAGCCACCACGAGAGCTGATACTCCGGCACGTCGGTGTCGACGAGCATCGCCGCGCCGATCACGAAGGAGACAAGTCCGCCTAAGCCAAGTATTCCAAAGGTCGGCGTCACCGCCTCGGCGACCATGAAAGCGATACCGAGGCCCAAGAGCGCCAATCCGGCGTAGTTCAGCGGCAGCTGGTTCAATGCATAGAGCCCCAACATCAGGCAGATCGCGCCGATCACGCCGGGCACCAGGGCACCGGGATTCCAAAACTCGAAGATGAGTCCGTAGATACCCACCATCATCAGGATCAACGCGACGTTGGGATTCGACAGCACGCTGAGAATGCGGGTTATCGTGTCCATCTCGACGGTTTCCAGGGCCAGCCCGGACGTCGCGAGGACACGCTCGACGCCGCCGACTGTTACCCGGCGTCCGTCGGCGGCAACGAGGAGATCGTCGACGTCCCTCGACACAAGATCGATGACGTTCATCTCCAGCGCGGCGGACGCCGACAGGCTCGCAGCCTCGCGCACAGCGCGTTCGGCCCAGTCGGCATTCCGGCCGTGCATTTCGGCGAGGCTGCGGATGAAGGCGACGGCATCGTTCGTTGCTTTGGCCGCCATGGCGTCGGCGGGCGCTAGACTGCCCCCATCGGGCTCACCGTTGGAGCTTTGGTCCCGGTCCACCTCTGAACCCTCATCGGTCGACTTGTCGTCCAAACCGGGAAAGCGTTCCGGCAGGCCGCCAATTGCTATCGGCGTGGCGGCGCCAAGATTGGTGCCCGGAGCCATCGACGCGACATGAGTGGCGTACAGGATGTAGGTTCCCGCACTGGCGGCGTGCGCGCCCGACGGCGCAACGTAACCGATTACCGGCACCCGCGAGGCGACCACGTGCGAGATGATCTGGCGCATCGCGTCGGCGAGCCCGCCGGGCGTATTTAGCCGCAGTACGATCACTTCAGATCGTCGCGCCTCGGCTCGCCCGATTACGCGTTCAACGTGGCGCACGGTCGCTGGACCGATCGGCCCTTCGATCGCGGCGAGGATCGCATTTGGGCGCCCCCCGGTCGTGTCTGTGTTCTGGGCGGGCGCCAGTCCTACAGCTGTCAGGAACGCCACAATTGCAAAAGCAAGACGCCGCAACCCTCGGTGTTTCGGCATTTTTCGCTCCTTCAGTGAGTATATTGGCGGCTTCTTCTCACAACAATAGCGGCGTGGCTGGGCAGAAATCCCGTCACGGTTGCGAAAAATTCTTCAGCCCCACGCGACCCTCTCGGTGGTCGTCGGTCTCCAAGGGCGCTCGGTTTGCGGGAGCTTTGTCCCGCCGACCTGCTGTCATTGCAACGATGGAAATGCCGCGCTCCGCACCCAATGACCGGTCTGACGGGCTGCATCGCGGCATGACCATGTGGAGGGCAATGGCCGCTTCTCTAATTGGGCGTTTGGGTCAAGCTCGTCTTCCTTGGTTCTGTGGGATCGGTGTCGCTCATCCGGGTGACGCTTCTCTTCGCAGTCTGGTCGCGGGGGCGCCGCTGCAAGCATTCGTCGGATCGGCAGTGGAGAGCCTTGCTTTGAGACGCGCTTGGTTGGCGCAGCAGACATTTTCGGCTTCATCCACAGACCTCGTCCGGTGAGGACGATCCCGTCGGTTCGTCGAGGTTGGATCAGGTCATGTCACCGGCTCCTCGACGATCGGACGGAACTGGGTGCCGTCGCACCACAGGCGGTGGAGGACGACGGCGAGCTTGCGGGCCACGGCGACGACGGCGCGGCGCCGGCCCTTGGTCCGCATCATGCGCAGGCCCCAGGACTTGATCTGGGACCCGGACATGGTCCGCATCAGCAGGGCATTCGCGGCCGCGTAGAGCGTCGAGCGCACGTCGCGGTCCCCAGCCTTCGAGATGCGGCCAGGATTTTCGGTCTCGCCGGACTGGTATCGTCTCGGGGTCAGCCCGAAGTGGGCGGCGACGGTCCGTGATCTCTTGAACCGCGCGGGATCGTCGACCGCCGCCTTGAACGTCAGGGCCGCGATCGGCCCGACCCCGGGCACCGTCATCATCCGGAGGCAGGCGTCGTCGCGGCACGCCGCCCGCTTCACCCGGCGATCCAACTCCAGGAACTGGTCGTAGAGAGCCCGGCGGGCGTCGAGCAGAGGCAGCATCGCATGGGTCAGGATCTCGTCCATCTCCACCAGGCCGCGAGCAACCTCGTCGAACCGCCCGTGGCTGAGGCTGGCTGGCAGCCGGATGCCGAAGATCTTCAGCAGCCCGCGCACCTCGTTGGCGAGATCGATGGTCTTGGCGAGTAGCGCGCGCCGCGTGCTGAGCAGGGCGCGGATACCATGCGACGTGCGGCTCTTCACATGGACGGGGCTGAACCAGCCGGTCCGCAGAACCTGGGCAATGCCGCGGGCGTCGTTGCGGTCCGTCTTGTTGCGCGTGGCCAAAAGGGCCGCGTTGACCTGGCGCGCCTCCATGCAGACGACATCGAGCCCCCGGTCACGAAGGCCGAAGTAGAGATGCTGGCTCATTACGCCCGCTTCGAAGCCCACCCGGACCATCGGCTCGGGAAACCGCGCCAAGGCGTGAGCGATGGCCTCGACCTCGCAGGGCAGGTCCCGCACTAGGCGGACCGTTCCCTTCTCATCGACGATGCAGAGCGCACAGCTCCGCAGCGACACGGCCAGTCCAGCATAGTACTTCATCGTTCACTCCCTTCCTCTGGATCATTCGATCCTAGCGGGAGCTCGACCTCACCGGTGAGGCAGCTCAATTACGGATGCCTTCGGCCGGAAGGGGACGACTCGGCCAGCTTCCTTGGGATCCGCTTCGCCCGCGAAGCAGGCCTTCAACCCCTCGCCTTCACCCGCGCCCGCCAGAGCGTGAAGAGGCCTGCCGCCACCACCAGCCCGGCGCCGGCAGCGACGTTCCACTCGAGCGTCTCGCCGAAGACGGCGATGCCGATGCCGGAGGCGAAGACAAGCTGCAGGTAGGCGAAGGGTTGCACGGCCGAGGCCTCGGCCACCTCGTAGGCCCGGATCAGGAGCCAGTGCCCGAGCGCCCCGGTGACGCAGAGCGCCGACATCCAGCCCCAGTCCGGCGTCGTCATAGGCTGCCAGAACCAGATGCCGATCGCGGTCATCGCCGCCGCGCCGACGGTGCCGGTCCAGAAGAACGACGTGGCGGCGCTGTCCTTGCGCGAGGCGTAGCGGGTGAGAAGGGCGTAGAGCGCAAACATCAGCGCTGCGAGGAGCGGCACCAGCGCGGCGGGCGAGAAGACCTTCACGCCGGGCTGGAGAATGATCAGGACGCCGACGAAGCCGATGCCGATCGCCGTCCAGCGCCGCCAGCCGACCTTCTCGCCGAGGACGGGCCCGGAGAGCGCAGCGACGAGCAGCGGGTAGGAGGTGAAGACGGCGTGGCTCTCGACGAGACCGAGGAGCACGAAGGCCGAGACCATGACGCAGATCTCGAGCGCTAGCAGGAGGCCGCGGGCGACCTGGACCACGGGTTGCCGCGTCGAGGCTGCCGCGCGGAGGCCGCCAGCCCTGCGCGCGGCGAGCGCGATCACGAAGGCGGCGAAGAACCAGTAGCGGATCATCACCACCATCCAGACGTTGTAGGTCCCCGCGAGGTGACGCGATAGCCCGTCCTGCATGGCGAAGACGAAGGTGGTGGCCACCATCAGCCAGATGCCGAGGCGGATGTTCTGGTCGGTCATTCGGCGAGCGATCCTCGGCTCATGTGGCGCTTGCGGCCATAGCCCGGAAGCCGGGCGACCGCAAACCCCGCCGTTTCGAGCGCACGGCGGACGTGGCCGGCCGCGGAGTAGGTGGCGAAGCTGCCGCCGGGCGCGGAGTGGCGGGCGACCTCGGCCATGAGCGCCTCGCCCCAGAGCTCGGGGTTCTTGGCCGGCGCGAAGCCGTCGAGGAACCAGGCATCGGCCTCGCCCCGCCAGGCGGGCAGGGTCTCGCGCGCGTCGCCGCGGACGATCTCGGCCGAGAGCCCCTCGGCTTCGATGCGGGTGTCGCCGCGGGCGAGCGCATCGAGATGCGGCCCGGCCGCGGCGGCCGCCTCGGGGAAGGCGGCGAGCGCGGCTTCGGTCTCGGCGGCGGTGAGCGGGAAGGCCTCGAAGCCTGTGTAGCGGAGCGGGCCGGCGATGCCCGCCTCGCGCCAGGCGATCCAGGCGGCCAGCATGTTGAGCCCGGTGCCGAAGCCGAGCTCGGCGATGCGGAAGCCGGGGCGGAAGCGCTGCGGCAGGGCATTGCCGGCGAGGAAGACGTGGCGCGCCTCGGCGAGGCCGTCCTCGAGCGAGAAGTAGGGATCGTCGAAGCGCGCCGAGACCGGCACGCCCGCGCGCCAGGTGAGCCTCGCCGCGCTGGGTTCGTCCCGCCCCGTCATCGCGCCGGGCTATACCCGAAGCCGCAGGTCTGGCAAGGACGTGAGGCCGGGGCCGATGCGGCAAGGGGGCTTCCCGCCCCCTCGCGCTCCCCCGGAGGGTACTTGGAAAACGGGGAAGAAGAGGAATCGCTCAGGCGCGGATTGCGGGCGGTCCTGAGCGAAAGGACGGGATGGGCGCGGCGGAGGTGACGGTCAGGGGCGGCGGGGTGTTCGGGCTTGCGGTGGCCTGGGCCTGCCTGGGGCGCGGCGCCCGGGTGCGGCTGATCGAGAAACGCCGGATCGGCGCCGGGGCCTCGGGCGGGCTCGTCGGCGCGCTCGCGCCGCACGTGCCGGAGGCGTGGAACGCCAAGAAGGCGTTCCAGCTCGAGAGCCTCGTCATGGCCGGGGCCTGGTGGGCCGGGGTCGCGGCGGCGTCGACCCTGGATCCTGGCTACGCGCGGACGGGCCGGCTGCAGCCCTTGGCCGACGCGGCGGCGGTGGCTCGCGCCCGCGCCCGCGCCGAGGGCGCCGCCCGGCTCTGGGGTGGCGCGGCCGAGTGGCGCGTCGCTCCGGCTACGGAGTTCGGCTTCGCGTCTGCCTCGCCCATCGGGCTCGTCGTGCACGACACGCTTTCGGCCCGGCTCCATCCGGGGCGCGCCTGCGCGGCGCTGGCCGCCGCGATCTGCGCCCGGGGCGGCGAGATCGTCGAGGGTGCCGAGGCGCACGAGGCGGGCGCAGTGGTGCACGCCACCGGCTGGGAGGGGCTCGCGGCGCTGTCCGAGGCGCTGGGCCGCCCGGTTGGCACCGGCGTGAAGGGCCAGGCGGCGCTGCTCGCCCACGACGCGCGGAACGCGCCGCAGCTCTACGCGGACGGTCTCCACGTAGTGCCCCATGCCGACGGCACGACCGCCATCGGCTCGACCTCGGAGCGCGACTTCACCGACCCGACCGCGACCGATGCCGCGCTCGACGCGCTCCTCGAGCGCGCCCGCGCGGCCTGTCCGGCGCTCGCCGGGGCCGAGGTAATCGCCCGCTGGGCAGGAGTGCGCCCGCGCGCGAAAAGCCGCGCTCCCGTGCTCGGCCCCTGGCCGGGCCGCCCTGGACACTTCGTCGCCAATGGCGGGTTCAAGATCGGCTTCGGCCTCGCACCCAAGGTCGGCGAGGTCCTGGCCGCGCTGATCCTCGAGGGCCGCGACGAGATCCCCGCGGGATT
Organism: Paracoccaceae bacterium; assembly: GCA_041621405.1. Lineage (GTDB taxonomy): Bacteria > Pseudomonadota > Alphaproteobacteria > Rhodobacterales > Rhodobacteraceae > JBFKAV01. The sequence goes on along the minus strand of JBFKAV010000075.1, from coordinate 6,255 downwards.
CCGCGTCGAGGACAACCTCTAAGTCGTTCCATCCTCGTGATCGAAAATCCGCCGGGGGGCCTGGGGGCGGGCCTTCAGCCCGCCTCGGCCTCCATGCAGAGCCGCCCGTCGGGACCCTTCGCCCAGAGCCGTGCCCCGGCCCGGCAGAACTCCGCCGGCTCGCCGGCGAAGAGCGGCGCCGTGGCGCGGAACGAGAACCGGCGCATCGGCTCGTCCGTCATCAGGATCAGGTGCTGCGCCAAGAGCGGTGCGTGGACGACGAGGCCCGGATAGCCCTCGACCTCGCGGGCATAGTCGGCGTTGTGGTGGATGCGGTGGCCGTTCATGGTGAGGCCGGAGTAGCGGAAGAGATCGGTGGGCGAGAAGCTGCGCGCCTCCGCCTTGTCCTCGACCTCCGGCGCGGGCGGCGGCGCGGGGCGCGGCGCGGCGGGGTCGGTCTCGGCACGGTAGACGAGGTCCTGCCACTCGGTGAGCACGAGCCGGCCGTCCTGGCGGATCTCGTGGCGGAGCGTGACGAAGGCGAGCGGCCCGCTGCGGCCCTGCTTCCGGGTCACCGTCTCGCGGACGGAGCGCCTTTCTGCCACCCGTCCCGGGCGCAGCGGCGCCTCGATCTCAAGCCGCCCGCCCGCAAACATCCGGCGTGGCAGGCCGAGGTCGGGGACGAGGCCGCCGAGCTTCGGATGCCCGTCGCGGCCGAGGCCGGAGGCGGGGTGCACGTTCCAGAAATAGACCTGGTGGGCGAAGGGCAGGAGCGGCGCCGCGGGGTCGAAGGCCAGGCCGAGGACGGCGGCGAGCGCCTCGGCGCGGGCCGGGTCGAGCCCGTCCTGGCGCCGTTCCTCCAAGGGCCTATTCCGCCGCTAGCGCCGGGCGCAATGCCTCGGCGCGGAGGTCGCCCATCAATTCGGAAAGCACCTTGCGGTAGCGCTCGCTGAGCAGCCTGCCCTCGGCGTCGAACTCCTTGTCGCAGTTGGCCACCAGCACCTCCGGCGCGGTCAGGAGCCGCATCCGGAACTTGTTGACGGCGAGCCTCAGCGCGTACTGCGCCCGCGCGCCGCCGGCGCGGCCGGCGGCGGCCGAGAGGATCGCCACGGGTTTCTTCGTCCAGGGGTTGCCCTCGACCCGGCTCAGCCAGTCGATCGCGTTCTTCATCGGGCTCGAGAACGACTGGTTGTATTCCGGCGTGACCAGGATCACCGCGTCGGCCGCGCGGATCTGCTCTGCCAGCTGCTCCACCGCCTCGGGGATGCCCGTCTCGGTCTCGATGTCCCGGTCGTAGAGCGGAAAGCGGATCTCGCCCGCGACGAAGCTCCCGCCGAAGGCGCGCGCCGCCTCGCGCATCAGCAGGCGATTGTAGGAGCCGCGGCGGAGCGAGCCGCAGATGCCGAGAAGCGTGAGATCGGACATGACGTGCCTTTCCGGTTCCTAGCCTTGCGACATAAGCCCCGGGGCAGGAATCGCAAGCCGCTTGCCCCGGCGCGGCGCTTGCCGCAGGCTCGGCGCCAGCGCGAGGGGAGGAACGAGATGGCGCTCCGGCACGGCGGCAAGATCCTGGCCGATCAGCTCAGGATCCACGGGGTCAGACGGGTGTTCTCGGTGCCGGGCGAGAGCTTCCTCGCCGCGCTCGACGGCTTTCTCGACGCCGGCATCGAGAACGTGGTTTGCCGCCACGAGGGCGCTGCCGCGATGATGGCCGAGGCCTGGGGCAAGCTCACCAACCGCCCCGGCGTGGCCTTCGTCACCCGCGGCCCCGGCGCCAGCAACGCCGCGGCCGGGGTTCACGTCGCGCGGCAGGATTCGACGCCGATGATCCTCTTCGTCGGCCAGATCGCGCGCGGCCACCGCGACAGGGACGCGTTCCAGGAGGTGGATTATCGCGCGATGTTCGCGCCCCTGGCGAAATGGGCGGCCGAGATCGACGACACGGCGCGGATCCCCGAATACCTCGCCCGCGCCTTCGAGGTGGCGCTCTCGGGCCGTCCCGGCCCGGTGGTGCTGGCCCTGCCCGAGGACATGCTGAGCGCCGAAGCCGAGGTGCCAGACCTGCCGGCCGCCGGCCCGCGGGTGGCCGGCGTCGCGTCGGCGGCGGTCGAGGCCGTCGAGGCGGCGCTGGGCCAGGCGGAGCGGCCGCTCGTCGTGGCCGGCGGTGCGCTCTGGACCGAGGCGGCGGCGCGCGACCTCGCCAGCTTTTCCGCGGCGCGGGGGTTGCCGGTCGCGGTGACCTTCCGCCGGCAGGACTATCTCGACAACCGCCTCGCTCCTTACGTGGGCGACCTCGGCGTCGGCATGAACCCAAAGCTCGGGGCGCGGCTAAAGGCGGCCGACCTTCTTCTGGTGCTCGGCAGCCGGCTCGGCGACACCGCGACGAACGGCTACGAGCTCCTCGACCCCGCCCGGCCCGGGCCGAGGCTCGTCCACGTCCATCCCGACCCCGACGAGCTCGGCCGGGTCTGGCGGCCCGATCTCGCGATCGCGGCTCCGGCGCCCGAGATGCTCGCCGCACTTGCCCGGCGCAACGCCGCGCCCGGCCCCTGGGCCGGCTGGGCAGTCGAGGCGCGGGCCGAGTACGAGGCCTGGCAGCGCCCGAAGGAGACGCCGGGCGCGGTGAAGATGGAGGAGGTGGTCCGCTGGCTTTCGGACAACCTCGCGGAAAACGCGATGCTGACCAACGGCGCGGGCAACTACGCGGCCTTCCTGCATCGCTACTTCCGCTTCAAGCGGTTCCGCACCCAGGTGGCGCCGACCTCGGGCTCCATGGGCTACGGCTTCCCCGCAGCGATCGCGGCCAAGCTCGCCCATCCCGACCGCGAGGTGGTGTGCCTGGCCGGCGACGGTTGCTTCCAGATGACGCTGAACGAGCTTTCCACCGCCCGGCAGCATGGCGCGAACGTGATCGTGGTCGTCGCCAACAACGGCCGCTACGGCACGATCCGGATGCACCAGGAGAAGACCTATCCCGGCCGCGTCTCCGGCACCGACCTCGCCAACCCCGACTTCGCCGCGCTGGCCCGCGCCTATGGCGGCCACGGCGAGACGGTCGAGGCGGGCGCCGAGTTTCCCGCCGCCTTCGCGCGCGCCCGCGATGCCGGCCTGCCGGCGGTGATCGAGCTCAGGCTCGACCCCGAGGCGCTGTCGACGAATTTCACGCTGAGCGAGACCCGCGCGCTCGGGCAGTCCCGATCCTGAGTCGCCGACGACTTGAGCGGGGTCAGCGCCCCGCGCTGCCGTCGTCGCTCAAGGCAACGCGCGGCTCCCTTCGGCGCGCCGTCCCCGCGGCGCGGAGCGGCTTGACGAAGGTGAGCGAGGTGGGGTGCTTGAAGCCCGGATGCGCGGTCTCGCCGGCGACCCTGAAGCCCATCGCGGAAAAGGCGGTGTGGTTCTCGGTGAGCTCGACCCGCGACTGCAACTCAACCGCCTTCAGCCCGAGCTCGCGCGCCCGGGTTTCCGCCAGCCTCACGAGCCGCCGGGCGAGGCCGCGCCCTCGGTGCGGCACGGCGACGGCGAGCTTGCCGAGGTAGAGCGCGCGGGCCATCGGCGCGAGGAACACGCAGGCCACGACGCGGTCCTGGTCCTCGATCACCCAGACCTCGGCCTGGGCCGCCTCATCGGCGACGCGCTCGAGCGTGAGCCGGTGCATCGAGGAGGGCGGGTCGATCCTGCCCTCCATGTAGGCGAAGGTGGTGCGCAGAAGCGCCAGCACGCCGGCAAGCGCGGGATCGTCGGGGCCGAGTCGGCGGGGGAGAGGGGATTGGGAGGATATCATGCCACGGCCTTTGCCATGAAGTGGCTGGCGGGGTGTTCGGGATAGGCGCCGAACGGCCCGCGGGTGCTGTAGCCGAGGCTTTCGTAGAGCGCGACGGCGGAGCGCAGCCGGCTGCCGGTCTCGAGCTGGACCTCGGCGAGGCCCCGGTCCCGCGCCTCGGCCTCCAGCGCCGCCATCAGCGCCCGCGCCAGCCCCAGACCGCGCCCCTCGGGGCGGACGTAGAGCCGTTTCACTTCGCCGTAGCCGCCGCAATCGACCAGCGCCACGCAGCCCTGCGCGCGGCCAGCGTCGTCGCGGGCCACGAGGAAGGCGGCGGACTCGCGCGCGAGTTCCTCCGGTGTCAGGCTGAAGATTTCCTCGGGCGGATAGGCCGCTTCGAGCGCTTCCTGGCATTCGGCGACGAGGGCGCGGCCGTCGGCAGAAAGGGGCGACTCAGGGGCGATGGTCGGGTGCATGGGCAGGCGAGCTTCGGTGGATGCACCATATGCCGGTGCAAGATCGGCGCCGTCAAGCTCCTTTGAGGTCCATATCTTGTGGATAACCAATGTGATCCGGCGATATGCTGTGGGTTGGCGGTTGACTTGGGCCGCACCGGGACGAAGGATCGGTGGCTAGCGGAATCACCGGGACCCCATTCTTGCGCTTCACCAGGCTCAGACTGAACGGCTTCAAGAGCTTCGTCGACCCGACCGATCTGCCGATCTCGGACGGGCTTACCGGCGTGGTCGGGCCGAACGGTTGCGGCAAGTCGAACCTTTTGGAGGCGCTGCGCTGGGTGATGGGCGAGAACCGCCCCACCGCGATGCGCGGCGAGGGCATGGAGGACGTGATCTTCGGCGGCGCCGCCTCCCGGCCGGCCCGGAACTTCGCCGAGGTGCTGCTCACCGTCGACAACTCGGAGCGGCTGGCGCCTTCGGGGTTCAACGAGCACGACCAGCTGGAGATCGTGCGGCGGATCACCCGCGACGCGGGTTCGGCCTACAAGGCGAACCAGAAGGACGTGCGCGCCCGCGACGTGCAGATGCTGTTCGCCGACGCCTCGACCGGCGCGCATTCGCCGGCGCTGGTGCGGCAGGGGCAGATCGCCGAGCTGGTCAACGCCAGGCCGAAGAGCCGGCGCCGGGTGCTGGAGGAGGCGGCGGGGATCTCCGGCCTCTACCAGCGCCGGCACGAGGCGGAGCTGAAGCTCACCGCCGCCGAGACCAACCTCACACGGGTCGACGACGTGGTCGAGCAGCTGTCCCAGCAGCTGCAGAGCTTGGCGCGGCAGGCGCGGCAGGCGGCGCGCTACCGCGAGATCGGCACCGAGCTGCGGCGCGCCGAGGGGATGCTGCTCTACCGGCGCTGGAAGGAGGCCGACCTTGCCCAGGCCGAGGCGGAGGCGGCCCTGACCGAGCGGACCCGCGCCGCGGCGCAGGCCGAGACCGCCGCGCGGGCAGCGGAGAAGGCGAGGGCCGAGGCCGAGGCGAATCTGCCGCCCCTGCGCGAGGAGGAGGCGGTCGCGGCGGCGGTGCTGCAGCGGCTGACGGTGGAGCGCGACACGCTCGCCGCCGAAGAGGCGCGGGCGCGCGAGGCGATCGCGGCGCTCGAGGCGCGGATCGGGCAAATGCGGGCCGACATCGAGCGCGAGGAGGCGCTCAACCGTGACGCCGGCGAGACGATCGCGCGGCTCGAACGGGAGCAGGCGGAGCTCGGCAAGGCGCACGAAGGCCACGGGGCGCGGCTCGAGGCCGCGGCAGAGGCGGCACGCGAGGCGGGCCAGGTGCTGGCCGACCGCGAGGCGGCGCTGGCGGAGCTGACCGAGGACGCGGCGCGGCTCTCGGCGCGGCACCAGTCGGCCGAGCGGCTGCTGCAGGACGCGCAGCGGTCGCTGGAGAAAGCCGAGGCCGAGGCGGGCCGCGCCCGGGCGGCGGTGGCCGAAGCGAAGACGACCCTGGAGCGGGCGGCAGGCGAATTCGCCGCCGCCAGCGCGGCGCAAGAGACGGCGGCCGGGGCGGCGGAGGCGGCCGAGGCGGCGCTTGTCGCAGCCGACGAGGCACGCGGCGAGACCCAGGCGCGCGAGGCCGAGGCGCGGGCGGCACGCTCCGAGGCCGAGGGCGAGGCCGGCGCGCTCAGGGCAGAGGTGGCGGCGCTGACCAAGCTCGTGGAGCGCGAGAGCGGCGGCGGTGGCCAGGTGATCGACCGGGTCTCGGTGACGAAGGGCTACGAGAAGGCGCTGGGTGCTGCCTTGGCCGACGATCTCCGGGCGCCGGAAGTGGCCGAGGGCCGGCCGTCGGGCTGGGCGCAGCTGCCGGGCTACGGCGCGGCACAGGCGCTGCCGGAGGGCGTGGCGGCGCTGTCCGATCACGTGCGGGTGCCCGAGGTGCTGGCCCGGCGGATGGGCCAGATCGGGCTGGTGGCGGCGAAGGACGGGGCTCGGCTGCAATCCGAGCTGAAGCCCGGGCAGCGGCTGGTCTCGGCCGAGGGCGACCTCTGGCGCTGGGACGGGTTCCGCG
>JBFKAV010000074.1:0-17013 GCA_041621405.1 Paracoccaceae bacterium | reverse complement strand
TTGCTGGACGGCCCGCCCGCGCCGGCACCCGAGGCCGCGGAGGAAACCGCCGCCCTGGTCCCGGCGCCCGCGACCCCGGAGCCCGCGACCCCGGAGCCGGAAGCCGCGGCGTCCGGTCCCCAGGCCGCAACCGTCCAGGGCCCCGCACCCGCGCCCGAGCCCTCCGCGCCAGAGGCGGCGAGCCCGCCCCCGGCCAGCGCGCCCGAGCCCGTGGCGCCGGAGGTGGCGCCCGAACCCGTCGCGCCGGAAGTGGCCGCCGAGTCCGCCGTGCCGGAAATCGCCGAACCCGAGGCCGAGGTCACCGCTGCCGAGGCGCCGGCGCCAACGGCCGTGCCCGCGCTTGTGCCCGAACCCGAAGCCGAGCCGGAACCCAATCCGGAGCCGGGCGCCGCAGCCGCGGCCGCCGAGACACTCCCGGCCCTGCCCGAGGGTGCCGAACCCGAGGAGCCGCCTGCCGCGGCCGAGGCGCCGGCTGCGCCCGCCGTCACCGCGCCGGCTGCCGAGACGGCAGCCCTGCCTGAACCGTCCCCCGCTCCGGAACCGGCTGTCGCGCCCGCTCCGGCGGTGCTGCCCGAGGTGGAAGCGCCCGCTCCCAGAGCCGTTGTCGAGCCCGAGACCGCCGCGGCACTCGAACCGTTGTCCGATCCCGAACCAAGGCCGGAGTCGACGCCTCCTGCCGCACTCGAACCGGCCGCCGCTCCCGAAGCCGCGAACATCTCGGAGGCCACGCCTCCTGCCGCCCCCGCGCCTGAGGTAGTTGCCGCGGCGCCCGAGGCCGCCCCCGTCGCACCGGCGCCCGTCGCCGCGCCGGAACCGGCGGCAGAGCCGGCGCCCGCCCCCGAGCCCGAGCCGATGGCCGAGGCGCCCGAGGCCGAGCAGCCGGAACCGGTCGCCGAGCCGCCCGCCACCGCGGCGGCCGACGCGATGGTCGCCGAGGCGCGGGCGCTCACCGACGACGGCGTCGCGATGCGGCAGGTCGTCTTTGCCGGTTGGGATGCCGAGCTGCCCTTCGAGACCACCACCGTCGGCGACGCCGACGCGTTCCCGATGATTTCCCGTGTCCTCGAAGACGCCAACCGGCGCGACGAGAATGGATGGATCGCCGAAGGCGTCACCATCTACGCAATCAACGACACCTTCGTCTCCGACCAGGCGGCGATCGAGCGGGTGCTGGCGGATTCGGCCGAATTCGGCGTCGATCTCTTCCACTTCGCCTCGGTCCGGATCAAGACCGATCCCGAGGCCAAGTTCGAGGAGGTCACGCTCGCCGTCCGCACCCGGCTCAGCGTGGATCTCGCCAACGGCGTGAGCTTCCGGACCGAGCCCGGCGACGGCGCCTGGCAGACCGTGATCACCGCCGTCGCCTCGCCCGAGGAGCACGGCCTCCAGGTCGGCGACGTGGTGCTGTCGGAGCTCGTCTCCGGCGAGGAACTGACCTCGTCGCGGACGCTGGAATTCGCGGTCAACCGACTGGCGCGGGCGCATCGCCCGGTCGCCGTGTTCGCAGTGGAACGGAACGGACAGAGTACCGTGGCACGGATGTCTCTGGCCAGGGAGAACTAGGCGGCGCGGCCGGGCGGGCCTGGCCCGGCTATCGCGGCGGTGGCCGCAGCTGAACGGAAGCTTCGAGGCGCGCACGGACCAGGCCGGCGCCAATGGATGGAGGGGAGAAAGATGTCGGTGATGGACAAGCTGAAGGCGATCCGCGGGCGGCTCTCGACCCAGTCGGCCCAGTTCGAGGTCGCGCAGTCCGGCCGTTCCGCCGGACATCCCGCCGACAACGATTTCTGGTTCGACGAGACCGCGGCGGAATTCGCAGCCGAATCCGATCGCGGCGCGGCCAACATGTGGGACCTCGCCGCCGACCCCGAACCCGCCGCGGAGGCGCCCGCCAGGCCCGAGGAACAGCCCGATCCGAGCCCCCGGCTGCTCGCGTTTCCGGTGCCGCCGCCCGCTCCTGCCGCCCCGAAGCCCGCGCCCGCCCCGGCGCCCGCTTCCGCCGCACCGGAGCGCAAGCCGGAAGCGCCGCAGGCGCCGGCCTGGCCGAAGCCCTCCGCCCCCCTCAAGGCAAGGTCCGAGGCCGGGGCCGGGGTCGACCAGGCGCGGCGCGGCGGAAGGGTGAAGACGCGGCTTCTGGGCATCGACCATTCCAACGGCGACAGCGTCGATTTCGAGCAGCAATCGCAAGCCGCCAGCGCCCGTCCAATTTCGGCGCGTTTTCCCGTGGGCTGGCTCGTCGTCGTCGACGGCCCCGGCCGCGGCGCCTCCTTCGCGCTAACGGGCGCCGTCTCGCAGATCGGCCGCGGCGAGGATCAGGCGGTCCAGCTCGACTTCGGCGACAGCACGATCTCGCGCGTCAACCACGCCGCGGTCGCGTTCGACGAGGAGACCCGCGACTTCTTCATCGGCCATGGCGGCAAGTCCAACCTGGTGCGGATCAACGGCAAGCCGCTGCTCAGCACCGAAGCTCTGAAGCACGGCGACCAGATCGTGATCGGCGAAACCACGTTGCGCCTGGTGGCGCTCTGCGGCGAAGCCTTCTGCTGGGCGGAACGGGCAGGCGAGCCGAACGCAGTCAACGGCTAGCATGAAGTATGATGTTGCCACGGCCATCAGCATCGGCCAGCGCGACTACCAGGAAGACGCGGTCGCCTGCGACTTCGTCCTCGGCAATCCCTACGGATTCGCCGTGCTCGCCGACGGCATGGGCGGCCATGCCGCGGGCGACGTGGCCAGCAAGATCGTCGTCACCGAGGTGTTCAGCGAACTGAAACTGCAGGCGGGCGATCCCGGAGCGCTCGAGTGCGAGATCGGCGAGGTCCTGCGCGGCGTGGCCCATGGGGCGAACGCCTGCATCGAGGCGCACGTCGCGCAGAACCCGTCGCTCCGGGGCATGGGCGCGACCCTGGTCGCGCCGGTCATCTTCGACAACCGCCTCTACTGGATCTCGATCGGCGACTCGCCGCTCTACCTCTACCGCAAGGGCACGCTCAGCCAGCTCAACGAGGACCATTCCCTCGCGCCGCAGATCGACCTCATGGTGCGCACCGGCCAGCTCGACCCCGAGGCCGCGCGCAACCACCCGGACCGCAACTCGCTGACCTCGGTCGTCATGGGCCGCCGGATTCCGCTGATCGACTGCCACACCAAGCCGACGCTGCTCGAGCGCGACGACATCGTCATCGTCGCCAGCGACGGGCTGCAGTACCTCTCGCCCAAGGAGATCGAGGCGGTTCTGAAGCGCCACTACCGGCGCAGCGCCAGCGAGGTCGCCGAGGCGCTTCTTGACGCCGTCGAGGAGCTCGACAGCCCCGAGCAGGACAACGTCTCCCTCGCGCTCATCAAGCTCAGGTAGCGAGATGATCCGCGCATTATGGCCAATGACCCAGCCGCCGAGCCCCGGGAACCCGGGCGCGACGGGTCTTGCGCTCGGCGCGGGCGCGAGCGAAGGTCTGGCCTCTTGCCCCGACGCGCCCGCCCCGACTGCCGCACGAACGTCCGACCGATGAGCCCGTTTCCCTCCGTCACCCAGGATCTCGCCGAACTCGAGCGCTTCATCGCGGCCGAGCTCCCGGCGCGGCTTGCGACCGATCCCACGATCATCGAGCTCAGGCAGAACGCCGAGCGGCTGGCGCTGCGGCTGAGCAATCCGGTGCGGGTCGCCATCGCCGGACTGCCCGGGGCCGGCAAGACGATGCTCGCCAACTTCCTTGCCGGCCAGATCTACGTCGCCCCCAGCACCGAGCGCGGCAACGCCCTGCCGGTGATCCTGCGTTACTGCGAGAAACCCGAGACCATCGCCGGATGGTGGAGCGGCATCGAGATCCCCTACCGGGGTATCGAGCCCAAATCGGCGGCCGAGCACGGCCCCGACTACATCGAGCTGCGGCTGCCGAACCCGGTGCTCGAGTTCATCAGCTTCCTCGACATGCCGGGCGAGGAAGACTGGCCGGGCCAGAAGGAGCAGATGCGCTGGATCGGCGGCCGGGCCGACGTCGTGCTGTGGTGCACAAGGGCCACCGATCCCTGGGTCGACGAGGAATGGCAGCTCTGGTCGCTGGTGCCGAAGCGGGTCCAGTCGCGCAGCCTGCTGGTCGCCACCCAGACCGACCTGGTGAAGAACCCGCCGGCGCTCGAGGAGGCGATGCAGCGGCTCAGGGCAGCCACCAAGGACCGCTTCGCCGAGCTTGTCACGATCGGCACGCGCACCGCGCTCGACGCGGCACCTGCGGGCCGCGTGCTCGACACCGCGGCCTGGGAGAACAGCGGCGGCCGGGCGATGGTGGGAACCCTGCTCTCGGCCGCCCGCGCCGTCCGCCGCGCCGACATCGCAGCCGCGCGCGAGCTGCTTTCCGATGCCGCCGAGGCGCTCGGCCTGGCACCGCCGCGGCCCGACAAGCCGAAGCCGGCGGCTCCCGCCGATGCGGCGCCCGAGAAGCCCGTCGAAGACGCGCCGGAAGAGTCGGGAGCGCCGGCCGTGCGGCCCGGTCGCCCGGCCTCGCGGATCGGCCGGTTCAAGGAGGCGAGCGAAAACGAGAGGCCGGCCGAAGCCGAGGCCGAGATCGAGGCCGAAGCCGAAGCCGAAGCGCCCCCTGCGACGGCCGAGGACGCGGCGCCGGCACCCGCCGCCGAGACTGAGCCACCCGTCAGCGCCGAGGCTGCACCCCCCGACGCCGCCACCGCCGCGCCCTCGCCGCTGCTGACGCTCCTGGCCAAACGCGCCGGCAAGCTCATCGCCTATGCCGAGGCCGGCGACGGCTTCAAGGATTGGGAGTTCATGGCGCAGGTCACCGAGCTCGGCGACGAGCTTTCGGCGCTGACCGTCTCCTCGCGCGCGCTGAAGCCCGAGGCGGCCTGGATCAAGCCTCAGGTCGAGGATGCGCTTGTCGCATTGTCGCTCCTGCAGATGGAGCAGGGCGACCGGCCCTGCGAGGACGCGGCCGTCGTCGTGCTGCAGCTCGCGCGCGACCTCGCCTGGGCCGCCGCGCCGGGGGAGGCCGCCTGAGATGAGCGCCCGCGCCGGCATCGCCCAGATCCTCGCCCGCGCCCGCGACGCCGCCCGACCGGCGGCCGGCCCCGAGCGCGCGCTCGCCGACCGCGACCACTTCGCCCGCCGCGCCGCGATCCTCGCCGAGATCGACGAGACCATGCTTGCCCGCGCCCTCGGCTTCCGGCTCGGCGCCGCCCGGCTCACCATCGAGGCGCGCGGCCGCCGCGCGCTTCGCGTCACCGTGCTGGAGCCCGCCGGGGGCCGCGCCGACGAGCTCCGCGCCAAGCTCGACGCGGGCGGCCTCAAGGCCGAGGAGGACTGCGCGCTTTTCGCCGAACTGATCCACGAATTCGCCACCGCCGAAGGCGTGCTCAGCGTGGTCTCGGAAGCCTCGACGCTGCCGCCCAGCGTCGTCGAGAAGGGCCACGCCGCAGCCGAGCTCGCCGCTGCCGCGCCCGAACTCGCCGCCGCCGCGCCTGCCGCCGCGCCGAAACCGAAGACGGCCGCGGCCGGAGCCGCCTCGCCGCTTCACGCCTTCCACGACAGCTGCGCCGGGTTCGCCCGCGCGGGAGCCCTGGCGGGAACAGGCGGCAAGATCCGGGCCGAGCACGGCGATGGGGTCGCAAACAAGCTTGCCCAACTCCTCGCGCGCGGGCCCGCCGCGCCCACGTCCTTCCTCGACGCCGCGATCCCGGGGCCGAAGCTCATCGTCCTCGGCCCCAAGGACGGCTCCGGAAAGAGCCTCTGCCTCGCCGCCGAGGGCGAGGAGACGGCGGTTGCGGAAATCGCGCCGGCCGACCTCGGCGCCGCGCTCGAGGCCTGGCGCGCTGTCCGCGGCTGAGCCGCGGCCTCACCCGCCGGCGAAGACGCCCACGTAGTCCGTCCGCAGCACGTTCTTCTGCACCTTGCCCATCGCGTTCCGCGGCAGCGCCGCGACGACCGCGAAGTGCTTCGGTTGCTTGAACCGCGCAAGCCGCTCCGCCAGAGCGCTCCGGATCGCCTCGAGATCCGGGCCCTGGTCCGGCGCCGCCACGATCACCGCCACCACGCCCTCGCCGAAATCGGGGTGCGGGACGCCGATCACCGCGCTCTCCAGCACGCCGGGCTGTTCGTCGATGAGAAGCTCGACCTCCTTGGGGTAGATGTTGTAGCCCCCCGAGATGATCAGGTCCTTGCCGCGGCCGACGATCCGCAGGTAGCCCTGCCCGTCGATCAGCCCGAGGTCGCCGGTGATGAAGAAGCCGTCGTCGCGCAGCTCCTCCTTCGTCTTCTCCGGCATCCGCCAGTAGCCCTTGAAGACGTTAGGCCCGCGAACCTCGATCTGGCCGATCTCGCCCCGGGGCAACTCGGCGCCGCTCTCCGGGTCGGTGATCTTCAGTTCCACGCCCGGAAGCGGGAACCCGACCGTGCCGGCCTGCCGCTCGCCCTCGTAGGGGTTGGAGGTGTTCATGTTGGTCTCGGTCATGCCGTAGCGCTCGAGGATGCGGTGCCCGGTCCTGGCCTCGAACTGCCGGTGGGTCTCAGCCAGGAGCGGCGCCGAGCCCGAGACGAAGAGCCGGATATGCGCCACCAGCTCGCGAGTGAACCGCGGATCGTCGAGAAGCCGGGTGTAGAACGTCGGCACCCCCATCATCGCGGTGGCCTCGGGCAGCCAGCGGATCACCGCCCCGGCGTCGAACTTCGGCAGGAGGATCATCGGCCCGCCGGCGAGCAGCATGATGTTGGTGGCCACGAAGAGGCCGTGGGTGTGGAAGATCGGCAAAGCGTGCAGAAGCACGTCGTCCCCGGTGAAGCGCCAGCAGTCGGCCAAGACCTCGGCGTTCGACAGAAGGTTGGCCTGCGTCAGCATCGCCCCCTTCGAACGCCCGGTAGTGCCCGAGGTGTAAAGCAGGGCGGCGAGGTCGTCCGCGCCCCGCGCCACCGTCTCGAACCCGGCCGGCCGCCCCGCCGCCGCCGCCGCGAAGCTGCCCTCGCAGGCAGCCCCCAGCGTCTTGAGCATCGCGCCTGCCGCCGCCGCCACCGGCGCCAGCGCTGCCTCCCGCGCCGGGTCGCAGAGAAACAGCGCCGCGCCGCTGTCCTCCAGGAAATACGCCACTTCGGCAGCGGTGTAGGCAGTGTTGAGCGGCAGGAAGACCACGCCCGCCTGGACGCAAGCGGCGTAGACCGCGAGCGCGTCGGACGATTTCTCGATCTGCGCCGCCAGCCGGTCGCCGGGCTTGAGACCGAGTGCCGCGATCTCCCCGGCGAAGCGGGCGGCTCGGGCCAGAAACTCGGCGTGGCTGATCACCCGCCCGTCCTCGAGAATGAGGAACGGCGTCTTGCGCCCTGCGTGGCGCCCGATGAGCGCGTCGTAGAGTGGGTTCATACTGCGTGCTCCCGCGGCCCTGCCGCCTTCTGCCCTCGTTGGTCGGCTCGGGCAAGCCCGCCCCTCTCACGGTTGCACGCGGCAAAATCCGGGATATCCTTGGCGCAACCCCTGCCCCCCGAAGGAGCCCGCCATGGCCGCCGCCCCCAACGCCTTCGATGCCGCCCGCGCGCTCTCCAACATCGCCGCGGCGCTGGTGGACGACTCGCGCCGCATCGACCGGCTCGCCGACCAGATCGGAGACCAGGCGCTCCGCCAGGAGCTGAAGGCAAGCGTCCGCACGCTGCTTGACCGCGCCAGCCAGATCTCCGAGCACGCCGGCAATCTCGCCAGCGAGGTCGAACGTGCCTACCGGCAGAAATACTGAGGCAAGCCGATGCCCGATACCGCAAAGCCCACGGAGAAGGACCTCGACCTCTCCGAAATCTTCGCAGCCGTGGAAAGCAAGGTCTCGTCCTCGCGCAGCCTGATCGAGACCGAGGCGCAGAAGGCCGCGTCGGTGAACATCCTGCGCATGGGTCGCGACCGCAGCTGGATCGCCACCACGATCATAGTCACCTACGGCCTCGCGATCCTCGGCGTGATCCTATATGTGATGTTCTCGGTTCCCGCCTGCACGGGCCCCGCCGACGTCTGCCAAACCCTCTCGGCCACCTGGGACAAGCAGGCCGCGCTCCTGTCCGACATCGTCGTCACCGCGGTGCTGCCCGTCGTCACGCTGATGCTCGGCTTCTACTTCGGCACCGAGAACACCCGCGCCGCCGGAAGGGCGCCCGAGTGAATCACATCCTCGCCATCGACCAGGGCACCACGTCCTCGCGCGCCATCCTGTTCGACGCGCGCCTGCAGATCGTGGCCGCGGCCCAGGAGGAGTTTCCGCAGCACTATCCGGCCTCGGGCTGGGTCGAGCACGATCCGTCCGATCTCTGGTCGACGACGGCGGGAACCGCCCGCGCCGCGATCGAGAAGGCCGGGCTCGCGGCGGGCGATGTCGCCGCGATCGGCATCACCAACCAGCGCGAGACCACGGTGGTGTGGGACCGTGCAACCGGCAAGCCGATCCACCACGCGATCGTCTGGCAGGATCGGCGCACCGCCGATCTTTGCACCAAGCTGCGCGAGGCCGGCCACGAGCCGATGGTCACCGAGCGGACCGGGCTCCTGCTGGACCCCTACTTCTCCGGCACCAAGCTCAAGTGGCTGCTTGACCACGTCGAGGACTCGCGCGAGCGCGCGCGCAAGGGCGAGCTGCTCTTCGGCACGGTCGACAGCTACCTGATCTGGAAGCTCACCGGCGGCAAGGTCCACGCCACCGACGCCACCAACGCCGCCCGCACGATGCTCTACGACATCCGCAACGGGCGCTGGAGCCAGACGATCTGCGAGCTTCTCGACGTTCCGATGGAGATGCTCCCCGAGGTGCGCGACTGCGCCGCCGATTTCGGGCACGCGCGCGCCGACCTCCTTGGCCGCGAGATCCCGATCCTCGGTGTCGCCGGCGACCAGCAGGCCGCCACCATCGGCCAGGCCTGCTTTTCTCCCGGCATGCTCAAGTCGACCTACGGCACTGGCTGCTTCGCGGTGCTCAACACCGGCGACACGCTGGTCGAAAGCCAGAACCGGATGCTCGGCACCATCGCCTACCAGCTCGACGGCCGCCCGACCTACGCGCTCGAAGGCTCGATCTTCATCGCCGGTGCCGTGGTCCAGTGGCTGCGCGACGGGCTGAAGATCATCCGCGAGGCGCGCGAGACCCATGCCTTGGCCGAGGCCGCCGATCCGGCGCAGAACGTCGTTCTCGTGCCCGCCTTCACCGGCCTCGGCGCGCCCTACTGGAAGCCCGACTGCCGCGGCGCGGTCTACGGGCTCACCCGCAATTCCGGCCCCGCCGAGTTCGCCCGCGCCGCGCTCGAGAGCGTCGGCTACCAGACTCGCGACCTGATGGAGGCGATGCGCGCCGATTGGGCCAGCGCCGCCGAGGGCGGGCTCCGGGATGCCTCCGGCATTGCCACCCTGAGGGTGGACGGCGGCATGTCGGCCTCGGACTGGGCGATGCAGTTCCTCGCCGATATCACCGGCGCGCCGGTCGACCGCCCGGCGGTGCTGGAGACCACTGCGCTCGGCGCGGCCTGGCTCGCCGGCATGAAGACGGGCCTCTACCCGGGCCAGGAGGAATTCGCGGGCGCTTGGGCGCTCGAGCGCCGCTTCGAGCCGAAGATGGACGTAGGCGTCCGGTCGCAGAAATACGAGGCCTGGAAGCGCGCGGTGGCGGCCACGCTGGCGGTCTAGCGCGGCGAGCGTCTGGCCAGATCGCGAGACCCGGCCTTCCTCCCGGGGCGCTCGTTCCGGGTCGTGTCCGCCCCGCGGCCCGGATACATTGCTGCTCACCTCATGGGGACAAGCGAGCCGCCGCCTGCGCCTAGGCCGGCCACCGCTTCAAAGCTCGATCGCCGCCTCGATCTCCCGGATCTGCAGCCGCGCCAGCCCCAGCGTCGCCGCCGTCCGGTCGAGAATCACGTAAAGGAACATGTTGGGCGCCGCCCTGAGCGGCCGGATCACGTGGTACTGCCTGCCCAGCGTCAACACCACTTCCTCGAGCGTATCGTCCAGCCCGAGCCCGGCCAGCATGTCGCGCTTGGACTGCACCACCAGCGAGGTCAGCGCCGCCGCCTGCTCGAGGTCGAGCTGGCCGCCGCCCTGGGAGGTCAGCATCAACCCGGTGTCGGCATCCACGAGGCAGGCGCCGACGAAGCCCGCGATTTCGCTGGCCCTGGTGAGATCCATCGACATGCCCCGCGCTTCCTCTCGCCGCGCCCTACGGCGCGGGGAGATAGCAGAGGCTCAGGGCGCCGTCCACCGACCACCGAATGGCGGGACCGCCGGCGCTCAGGCGAGCCGCCGCCAGCCCGAGTGTCCGTCGGTCTCCGGCTCGGACTCGCCGTCCTCTCCGGTCTCGTCGGCGAGCGCCTCCGTCTCCGCCGGCTCGGCGTCGTTCGCCTCGGGGTCGTCAGACCCCTCGGCCTCGGCAGATTCCTCGGCCCCGGCATCGGCATCGGCCACAAGTTCGACAACGTCCTCGGCAGCTTCGGGATCGGCAGCTTCGCCGGCCTCTGCCATTGCCATGGCGTCCTCTGCCGCCTCGGTTGCGTCGACCTCCTCGGCCTCCGCAACCTCCTCGTCCTCAGCCACCTCCGCGGTGCCCTCCACGAGTTCTGACTCGGAGGTCCCTTCGCCCTCGGCTACCTCCGCAATGTCTTCCGCGACCTCGGGCTCGGCAGTCCCCTCGTCCTCGGCTGCCTCCGCGACTTCCTCGGTCGCCTCGGGCTCGTTGGCGATCTCGTCCTCGGCCAACTCCGCGGCGTCTTCCGCGACGTCGGGCCACGCAGCCTCGTCGGACTCCGCCACTTCCGCAGCGTCCTCCGCGACCTCAGGCTCGGCGGACTCCTCGTATTCGGCTACCTCCGCGACTTCCTCAGCTGCCTCAGGCTCGGCTGACTCCTCGTCCTCTGCTACCTCCACGGCTTCCTCAGCCGCTTGAGGCTCGGCGGCCTCGTCGGCCTCGGCCGGCTCCGCGGCGCTCTCTTCCGCCTCCGGCGCGCCGGCCTCGTCGGCAACCTGTGCCTCCTCGGTCCCGGGCTCGACCGCGGCGGCCACGAGCGCCGGCTCGGCCTGGGACAACGTAGATTCGGCCTCCAGGGCCATCAGCAACTCGTCGATCATTGCCGCGATCTGGGCATTGACGGGCAGGAGCTCGGTCCGCGCCACGATGCCGCGCCAGAGCTGCACGGCCGGCGGCACCGCCGCCTGCGGCCGGCTGCCGGCCACGAAATGCGCGGCGTCCAGCAGATAGGGGATCCTGGCCGCCGACTCCGCTTCGCCCGGCATGGCGGATGCCGCAACGACTTCAGCCGGGGATTCGGCCTCGGACGCCATCTCAGGCTCGGCGATCGGCTCCGGCTCCACGGCCTGGTCGACGGCTTCCCGGTCGACGGCTTCGGCCGGTTCATCGGCTTCCGAGGCCACCGCTTCGTCCGCGGCCACGACCGACTCCGGCTCGTCCACGTCCACTTCGGACGGCTCGCCCTCGGCCTGTTCGGCCTCGGCATCCGACACGGCTTCGGCGGGCTCGGCTTCCGCCTCGGTCTCGGCGGCCGCCCAGGAATACCGCGGCTCGTCGGATTCGGCTTCGGGCGCCTCCTCTGTCTCCCACATGGCCGTGCCGGGTTCTGCCTCGGCCGGAGCATCCGGCGCTTGCGCAGTGGCCTCTTGCGGCTCGTCCGCTTCCGACCCGGCCGTCTGCTCCGCGGCCTCGGCCGCGTCGGCCATGGCGTCGAAGTCTTCCGGCTCGCCTGCATCCTCCGGCACGTCGTCCATGGCGAGGCCGGTCGTCTCGGGCTCGGCCGCGTCGGGCGCTTCCGCCTCGTTCTTCTCTGGCGTCGCCTTGACCGGTGCACCAAGGATCAGGGTATTGCGGAACGCGCGGTCATTCTTGTCGTCGCCGGCGCCGGAGCCGTCCTCGTCCGCGGCGGGGGACGCCGCGACCGGCTCCTCCGGCGGGGTCTCGGAGCGGATGTTGGCCAGCATCGCCTCGGCATCCTCGGGGCGCAGCCGCTCGGAGCGGCGCGGGCCGCCGGCGACCACGCGTGACGGGCGCGCTGGACGCGGCCCGATGAACGCCTCATCCGCCGGCGTGGGCGCCTCGGCCTCGGGCTCCACGGCCTTGGGCACCACCGGCTCCGCCTCGCCTGTGAGGCGCTGGCGCAGGCGCTGGGCGCGCTCCGCGTAGATCGCCTCGAAACGCTCGGCAAGGCGGTCGAGCAGCGCCGCCGCGCCGCTCGATTCCCAAAGCGGCGAGCTGTCGCCGCCAGCGAGTTCGGCCTTCGCCTTCACCGCATCGGGCGTCGCCATGAACACCCGGTCGCGGAACAGCCCGGTGGTTTCCCGCGCCAGCCGGCGCTGCACCTTGTCGCGGTCGCCCTCGGCCACCAGCTTGTCCGCGCGGGTCACGATCAGCAGGCTGTGCTTGCGCAACCGCTCGGGCAGCGACAGCCAGGCCGAACGCTCGGTCTCGCGCCAGGCCTGGGTCGCGCTCGAGCACCACAGCACCAGGTTGGCGACGCCGGCCGCGAAGCGCCAGCTCTCGACCGCCAGGTTCGGGTCGGAAATGCCGGGGGTGTCGACGATGTCGCAATGCTCCAGGATCTCGGCCTTCGAGAACACCCGGACGTAGCGCGCGCTCATCGGCACCTCGCCGATCTGGTCGTTCTTGATCGGGTGGCTGTCGCCCTCGGCGTCGACCCAGAAGGTGCCGCTGTCGCCGTAGGAGAACCAGACCGGGGGCACCTCGGTTGCGGTGGCCCGCGTCGGGATCACGTTCTCCTCGATCAGGAAGTTCAGGAGCGTCGACTTGCCGGCGCTGAACTCGCCCATCAGCGCCACCCGGGGCTTGCGCTGCGCCCAGGCGCGCATCCGCTCCGTTTGCTCGGGGCTCACGGCCCCGGGAATCGTCCGATCATAGGCCATGCTGCAGCCCTCCTCAGCTCCGCGCCGCCATCGCGGCTTCCGGCTCCGCAGCTTCCAGCTTGGCCAGCGCTGCCTCCAGATGGACCGTGCGTTCGGCCCGCTCCTTGTCTCCGACCGCCTCGCTCAGCTTGTCGCGGTCCACCTCGCCCGACTTGGCGATCGCCAGCAGGGCCTCGGCGTGATCCTCGAGGAACTCCGAGAGCACCAACCGCAGCGCCTCGGTCACCGCGTTCACCTGCTGCTCCTCGATCTCCTTGACGATCGCCGAGGTCTCGGCGGCGATCAGCGCCCGGTATTCGCTGGCGAAGGCCTCGGCGCCGCGGCGCGTGCGCAGCCAGCGCTTCCACCAGCTCGCCTGCAGATCGACGACGATGGTCTTGCCGATCGCCACCGGCGGCGGCACCGCAGGCGCCATCGGCGCCTCGAGCTTGAGCTCGCCCGCGGGCTCGCCCAGCAGCTCCTTGTAGATCTCGAGCACCTCGTTCGAGGCCTGCCCGAGCACCGACTGCGCCAGCGCCCGCGTGCCCCGGGCGAAGTTGAGGTAGGCCACCCTGAGCTGCATCCTCAGCCGCATCGGGTCGCATTCCCACTGGCCTTCGGTGCCGTAGATCTCGATGTGCTTGATCATCGCGGCCACCGTGCCCTCGACGAAGGCCTCGTTCGCCGTCTTCATCCGCCCCTTTAGGTCAGTGACGATGGCGTTGGCCTCGCGGTCGAGCTCGGCGGACAGCGTGCGGCTCAGCGTCGAGGTGCGCGACTTCACCTCGCCGGGCTTGAGGTGCACCGAGGCCTTGCCGTCGAACTTCACCGTGCCGGCCATGTTCGACGCGAGCGCCTGGGCGACGATGTTCTTCAGCTGCTTGCGCGCCTTCTGCAGCGCCCGTGCCGCCGCCCCTTCGGCCACCCGCTCGCCGATCGCCTCGATCAGCGCCGGCAGGCCCGAGAGCTTCCAGGCGTATTCGACGGGGTTGTTGCCGTCCTCGATCCCGGCGGCGCTGGCCCAGTCGAACAGCGTGTCGATGCTAGCCTGCGACAGGCTGTCGAGCTTGCCCGTCAGCGCCGCCTCGGCCCACTTGGCGCTGCCGAACACGATGTCGGCGGTGCCGCCGACGCCGTGGCGCGACAGCGTGCCCATCAGCGATTCCCGGATCTCGGCGACCTGCGTCGAGGGCTTCTCCAGCTCGTCGATGCGGTTGACGAAGATCACCACCTGCCGCTTCTCCAGCGTCGACAGCAGCCGGATCAGCGCCAGGTCCACCGTGTTCAGCGCCTGGTTGGCCGAGAGGATCACCACGCAGAGCTCGGTGTTGCGCACCACCCTGAGCGTGATCTGCTCGCGCATCAGGAACGGGTCGTTCACGCCCGGCGTGTCCTGAATCGACAAGGCTGCGGCGTATTGCGGCAGGTCGATGTAAAGATCGGCCGAGCGGGTGAGGTCGGCGAAGCGGCCCTGCTTGTTGGCCATGACGTCGGGATCGTCGGGGTCGCCGAGGCAGACGTAGCGCTCGATCAGCGCGGTATCGAGCCGGTCGTAGGCGTGGCGCTGTCCAAGCAGCAGCTCGAAGTTCTTGCCCAGCCGTTCCTGGGTCTTCTTGCGCACGTCCTGGATCTGCCGCTCGATCTCGCGCAGCTCGTCGGAGGCGCCGGCGCGGCCGGCCATCTCGCCAAGGCGGCCGCCGCCCCTGACCAGCCGGTCCCACTCGCCGCGGTCGAAGAAGCGGAACTCGGCGCGGGTGTCCTTCGGCGCCGGCTTGTTGACGTGCAGCGTGGTCACCACCGAGGTCCAGGGGTTGACGTCCGAGGGCAGTAGGCCGGGGCTCCCGGCCAGCACGTTGATGAGCGCGGTCTTGCCCGCCTTGACCTGGCCGACGACCGTCACCGTGGCCGAGAACTCGTCGAGCTGCGACTCGATGACCTGCAGCCGGCGCGCCGAGCGCTGGTCGAGTGCACCGCCGATCCCCGCCATCAGCTCCCTGAGCTCGGCGAACTCCTGCCGCACCTGCCGCATCGGCCCGGTGCCGAGCTTCAGGAGCGGGCTCTCCGAGGGCTTGGCATTCTCGCTCTTCTGGGGTTCAAAATACATCTCGGACATCGTTCAACTCCCCCACACACGGTCGTCTGTCATCGCACTTCCCAGTCCCGGCCGCGGCGCGATCCGCCCGTTCAGGGCCTCCGCCGGCACTCTCGGATCGTTCTGTTCCTTCGGCTCCTTCGGCGCCGCGATCTCGGCCAGGGCCGAGGTCACTTCCAGCGCCGCCAGAGTGAGCGCGCAGGCCCCGGCATCGAGCCTGCCCTCCTCGCCCGAGGGCTCCACCAGCACCGCGAGCCGGCTGAACCCGTGCTCCTGGCAGAGGTCGACCAGCGCGAAATGCTCGCGGTTCCTCAGCGTCTCGTCGCGCCCCAGCGTCCACCGCCGGTCGGCGATAAGCGCCTCGCCGAAGTCCTCGTGCTCCAGGAGAAGACAGATGCCGCGGCCACGATTGGCTTCGCCCAGCGCCTCGAGCGCCCGGGCCAGCGGGCTCGACGCCCGGCCGATCGCGTCCTCTATCGTCTGCAGACTGGCAACGGAGGCATCCATGCCGCGTCTCTCCCCTCACACCGGCGCCCGGACCCCCAGAGGAGGGCCGCCGCCGCGCCCGGTCAGTGCCCCCGGGCTCCGCGTTTTCCTGCTCGATCCGGCTTCCGCGCAAGGCTCGGCCCGGCCCGCCCGATTCTCTGCAGACGGGCCCGTTAGGGTGAAGTGATAGGCCCCGAACCGCGCGGTTATTTGTTTGGAATCGAGCGCAAATAAGGCAAAGGCGCCGAAACCGTTAACCGGACATGCAACAACCTTGGCTCGCGATGCACATTGGACTCCGCTGCAGCAGGGAAGCGACGGCATCCGCGGCGGGACCGCGCCGCCACAATTTCGCCGCAAAGTGGCCGCGCGGCCGTGCGCACTTGCCGCCTCAGCGGCGGCGGGCGTCGAATTCCGCCAGGACGTCGGCCGCGGCGCGGGCCGGCGCGATCTCGCCACGCTCCACCGCCGCGCCCAGCGCGCGGCTCCGCCCGGCAAGGTCGGGATCCGCGGCGAGGCGCTGCAGCAGGCCGCGGCGGAGCTCGGCCTCGAACCATTCCCGCGCCTGAGCCGCGCGCCGCGCCACCCAGTGGCCTTGAGCCTTCCGCCAGTCGGCCAGCGACTGCATCTCGGCCCAGGCTCCGGTGATGCCGGCCTCCTCCAGCGCCGACACGGTCATCGCCTTCGGGAAGCCCTCGGGGTCCTGCGGCCGGCGTCGCAAAAGGCGCAACGCGCCGGCGTAGTCGGCGCAGGTCCGCATCGCCGCCGGCTTCAGCTCGCCGTCGGCCTTGTTCACCAGGACCAGGTCGGCCATCTCCATGATGCCGCGCTTCACCCCCTGCAGCTCGTCGCCGCCCGCTGGCGCGATGAGGAGCACGAAGAGGTCGGACACTCCGGCCACCGTGGTCTCCGACTGGCCCACGCCCACGGTCTCGATCATCACGACGTCGAAGCCCGCCGCTTCGCAGAGCGCCACCGCCTCGCGCGTGCGCCGGGCGACGCCGCCGAGCTCGGCCTGCGCCGGCGAGGGCCGGATGAAGGCCAGGGTGTCGCGCGCCAGCCGCTCCATCCGGGTCTTGTCGCCGAGGATCGAGCCGCCGGTGCGCGCCGAGGAGGGATCGACCGCCAGCACCGCGACCTTGAGCCCCTGGCCGGTCAGCATCGTGCCGAAGGCCTCGATGAAGCTCGACTTGCCCACGCCGGGCGTGCCCGAGAGCCCGATCCTGAGCGCCTCGCGCCCCGAACCGGCCAGCTCCGCGAGCAGCGCCTCGGCCTGCTCCCGGTGGTCGGCCCGGGCGCTCTCCACGAGGGTGATCGCCCGCGCCAGCGCCCGCCGGTCGCCGGCCCTGACCGCCTCGGCCAGCGCGTCTACGTCGTTCGCAGAGATGGGGCATCCTCCCCTGGTCCCAAAGCCCCCGCCGCCGGAGCCTGCCCTTCATGCCCAAAGCCCGCGACGGATGTCCAGAGGAACGCGCGTTGGGTCCAAAAGCCACCGGCAGCGTCGGGCCGGGAGCGCTCCCGCCGCTGCCTCTGCCTCCGCCTCCGGCTCTGGCCAGCGCCCGGCCGAGGCGCCATAAC
>JBFKAV010000073.1:0-17145 GCA_041621405.1 Paracoccaceae bacterium | reverse complement strand
GTCGGTGACGGTGGCGTTCTCGGCCGAGACGGCGAAGTTCTGGGTCATCACGCCCACGCCCCTTGCGATGGCGGCGGAGCGGCGCTTTTCGAGATCGGAATTGCCCATATCGTCCTCGGTTTCTTTCCTGGAGTCGCGGTCGAGCGGGAAGCTACCGTTTAGCGAAAGGGGCCGCAATGTGCATTTTGTTAAACGGATGCCTGGCCGGGCGGGGCGGGCGGTGGCTGCAGCGGCCGGCGCGCAGTCCGGGCCGGGGGGCGACCGACGAGGCCGGAAGTGGTATGGTTCCCGGACGGATACGGACCGGTATTGTGAAGGAGATCCGGCATGTTGGGCATTCTGGCCAGCGCCATTTCCCGCCATTCGACCGCAGCGATGCTGATCGTCGCGCTCGCTGCGGCGGCTTCGCTCGGCGCCTGCGCGCAGATGGAGCACCAGGGCGGGTTCGTCGATTCCGGCAGCGATGGAGAGAGCAGCTACTGAGCCGTCGCTGCGGGCCGGGAAATGGCGTCTCTCCGGCCGAGACAGGGAGCCGGCCTGCGGGAGGGGCCGGCTCGGGCGCCGCGCTCGCGGCGAAGATCGGTGGTCAGAGCAGCTTGAGGTCCGAGGCCGAGGAGCGGCCGTCGCGCCCGCTTTGGAGCTCATAGGCGATCTTCTGGTTGTCGTTGAGGCCCTTCAGACCGGCCCGCTCCACGGCCGAGATGTGGACGAACACGTCCTTGCCGCCGTCGTCGGGGGCGATGAAGCCAAAGCCTTTGGTCGAATTGAACCATTTCACGGTGCCGGTCGGCATGTCCCGTTTCTCCTTCTTCAGTATCCCCGGAGCGACATGCCCCAAGGAGCGGCCAGGTCTTCCAAGTCTTCCGGCTGCCTTAGAGAAGGAGGCGGTCGTGAAAGTCTGTTTTCGCACCCAAGAGGATGAATCAAACCGAAGAAAAATCAAGAGGCGAGCGGTCAGCGGAAATGCGAGAGAATGCGGTCGGCGGAAACCGGCCCGGCGCCTTTCAGGACCAGGACGAGGAGCAGAAACAGCCAGAGCGCGCGCTGGTCGAGGAGCAGCGCCGAGGGATTGCGGTCGAACCAGGCGCCGATGTCGGCGTCGGCGAGACCGTGGCCGTAGACGTCGACCCAGCTTTGCACGGCGACGAACCCGATCATGCCGAGCGCGGCGAGGCGGGTGAGGAGCCCGAGGACGATGAGCGCCGGGAGCAGGAATTCTGCCCACGTGCCGGCGAGGACGACGGCGGTATGGAGCCCCGTGAGCTTGGAGAAATCGAAGCCCGCGGCCTCGACTGCCTTAGGGAAGATCTGGATGTACGCGCCGGAGGAGGGCGAGAAGATCGAGGCGCCGATCTTGGTGCTGGCCGAGCCCCAGTAGTAGAACAGCAGGATGGCGGCGAAGAGGAGCCTGGCCAGCGTGGGCAGCGCCATGTCGGCGACGGTGCCAGCGCGGTCGGCGGAGGAGTCGTAGAGGCGGAGCAGGGCGGTCATGAGGCGTCTCCGAAGCGGATCTCGGTGATGGCGTTGCCCTGGAGGAGAAGGGCGACCGTGGGGCCGGGGTCGAAGCCTTCGCCGGGTGCGAGGGCGGCGGCGGCGAGCGCCTCGCCTTCCGCAAGGCGGGCGATGAAGTCGGCGCCGCCTCCGGGCAGTAGGCTCACCACCGGGTCGAAACCGGGGCGGGTGACGAGCACGTCCTCGGCGGCGCGGCCGGGCTTCGGCGCGCCGTCCTCGGTGTTGGCGCGCCAGATGCCGTAGAGCGGCCAGCGGGAGCGGACGAGGCGCAGGGCGGGCGCCAGCGTCACCCGGGCCGCCATCAAGTCGGCGCCGGTGTTCAGCGCCTCGGGGCCGATCGGATGCGCGTCGGCGGCGTGATAGGCAGCGCGGAGCGCGATCTCGAGGCGGGCGACGTCGGGCAGGTACCCGAGATGGGCGACCGGCGCGAAGGAGGCGAGAAAGGCGGGCATCTCGTCGCCGTAGAACATCAGCACGGGCGAGGCCGGCGGATGGGCCCGGAGGAACACGCCCGCCATGGCGCGGAAGAATTCCTCGCCCACGATCTTCAGGACGATCGGAAAGGCCACTTCCAGCGCCTCGGTGAGGCTGACCGCGACGTTGTTGCGATAGACCGAGAAGCGCCGGCCGGCGGGGCGGTGCTCGGGGTCTTCGAGGCCCTCGGGGACGGCGGCTGCAGGATCGAGCAGCGCCGCCAGGAACTCGGCCTGGCTGACGCTCACGCCGGCACCCTGTCAAGGATCGCGGCGGCGCGGGCGGCCTCGGCAGCGAGCACGGGCCAGTCGGGGACGTCGGTGTCCCATTCGATGAGCGTGGGCCTGGGCCCGTGGGCGGCGATCACCTCGGCGTAGAGCGCCCAGACCGGATCGACCACCTCGCTGCCGTGGGCGTCGATCAGAAGCGGCGCGCCGTCGTCATCGCGGTCCTCGTCGTGGCCGCCGAGGTGGATTTCGCCGACTTGAGACATCGGGAAGGCCGCGAGGTAGTCGCGGGGGTCGCACTTCTGGTTCACGGACGACACGAAGACGTTGTTGACGTCCAGGAGCAGACCGCAGCCGGTTCGGCGCGCGATCTCGGCGAGGAATTCGGTCTCGGCGTAGGTGCTCTCTGCAAAGGCGAGGTAGCTGGAAGGGTTCTCGAGCAGCATCCGGCGTCCGAGCGTGTCCTGCACTTCGTCGATGTGCGCGGCGACACGGGCGAGCGTGGCCTCGGTGTATGGCAGGGGCAGGAGGTCGTTGAGATAGGCGCCCTCGTGGGTGGACCAGGCGAGGTGCTCGGAGAAGCTCGCCGGGTTAAGCCAGCCGACCAGGTGCTTGAGGCGCGACAGGTGCTCTGGGTCGAGCCGCCCTTCGCCGCCGATCGAGAGGCCGACGCCGTGGACCGAGATCGGGAAGCGCTCGGAAAGCGCGCGGAGCTGCGCCTGCGGGCGGCCGCCGGAGCCCATGTAGTTCTCGGCGTGGATCTCGAGCCATTCCACGGGACCGGGGTCGTCGAGGATGGCGGCGTAGTGCTGCGGCTTGTAGCCCACGCCCGGGCGGGCGGGGAGCGTCTGGCGCAGGACATCGAGCATGAATCGACTTCCCCTTGGGCGTGCCCCCGGCGCCGACGCCGGGGGCCGGGATCTGCCTTAGGCCGGCAAGTCGCGGTCGAGCGGCTCGAGCGAGCCCATGCGGCCGTCGGGGAGCTCCATCGTCTCGCAAGTGCCGGCCGGCACGAGCGTGAACGAGTTGCCCTGGTAATCGACGGTCGAGGTGCCGGCGCAAGTCGTGCCCGGGCCCGCGGCGCAGTCGTTCTCGCCTGCGAGCGAGACGCCGTAGCACTTTTCCATATCCTGCGCGGCGGCGGGGGTGGCGAAGTGGGTGGCGAAGGCGGCAGCGACGGCCCCGGCGACGGCGAGGCTCTTCATGTGGTGGGACATTGATTTCTCCCTTGCGGTTGTTGTCCAGATCGCGGCTGTTCCGCGATGGGAAAATGGGTAACCCGACGATGTGCTCACCGGCCAGTCACAGGCTCGTGCAGCACGGGTCCGTGAGCGACTGTAACATAGAGCCACTCGAGATTGACGGCGAATTCATTCGACCCCGGCTGCGGAGATCTGCGGGTGGACCGGCCCCCCGGGGGGTCAGCACAGGTCGGGCGGAAGTGCTTCCTTTTCAAGGCGTTGCAACGCCTCCTCGAGGGCGAGCACTTCGCTGCGGCTGTCACCGAGGCGTCGCAGCGAGACGCTGCGCTCCTCGACCTCGCGCTGGCCGATGGCGAGGATCACCGGCACCTTGGCAAGCGAATGTTCGCGCACCTTGTAGTTGATCTTCTCGTTCCGGGTGTCGGCCTCGGCGCGGAGTCCGCGCGCCGTGAGCGCCTCGGTCACCTCGCTCACGAATCCGTCGGCGTTCGAGACGATCGAGGCGACCACGACCTGCCGCGGCGCGAGCCACATCGGCAGCTTGCCGGCGTAGTTCTCGATCAGGATGCCGATGAAGCGTTCGAAGCTGCCGAGGATCGCCCGGTGCAACATCACCGGGCGGTGCTTTTCGCCGTCCGGGCCAACGTAGGATGCGTCGAGCCGCTCGGGCAGCATGAAGTCCACTTGGAAGGTGCCGCACTGCCATTCCCGGCCGATCGCGTCGGTCAGCTTGAAGTCGAGCTTCGGGCCGTAGAAGGCGCCCTCGCCGGGCTCGACGTCGTAGTCGTTGCGGACCGTCAGGATCGCCTTCTCCAGCGCGGTCTCGGCCTGGTCCCAGGTCTCGTCGGCGCCGATGCGGACCTCGGGGCGGGTGGAGAGCTTGATGTCGAACTTGGCGAAGCCGGCATCGCGGTAGATCGTCGACAGGAGCCCGATGAACCTCGCGCACTCGTCGGCGATCTGGTCCTCGGTGCAGAAGATGTGGGCGTCGTCCTGGGTAAACCCGCGCACCCGCATCAGCCCGTGCAGTGCGCCATGCGCCTCGTAGCGGTGGCAGGAGCCGAATTCGGCGAGGCGCAAAGGCAGGTCGCGGTAGGACTTGATGCCCTGGTTGAAGACCTGGACGTGGCAGGGGCAGTTCATCGGCTTCAGCGCGTTGACCCGCTTCTCCTGGGCGTGCTCCTCCTCGATCTCGGTGATGTACATGTGCTCGCGGTACTTCGCCCAGTGGCCCGAGGCCTCCCAGAGCTTGCGGTCGACGACCTGGGGGGTCTTGATTTCCTGGTAGCCCGCGGCCGCGAGCCGGCGGCGGATGTAGTCCTCGAGGGCGCGGTAGATCGCCCAGCCATTGGGGTGCCAGAAGGCCATGCCGGGCGCTTCTTCCTGGAAGTGGAAGAGCTGCATCTCTTTGCCGAGCTTGCGGTGATCGCGCTTGGCTGCCTCCTCCAGCATGTGGAGATGGGCCTTGAGGTCGTCGCGGGTCTTGAAGGCGACGCCGTAAATGCGCTGCAGCATCGGCCGCGAGCTGTCGCCGCGCCAGTAGGCGCCGGCGACGCTCATGAGCTTGAAGGCGTCGGCCGGGAGCTGGCCGGTGTGCTGGAGATGCGGCCCCCGGCAGAGGTCCTGCCAGTGGCCGTGCCAGTACATCCGGATCGGCTGGTCCTCGGGGATCGCCTCGACGAGCTCGACCTTGTAGGGCTCGTTGTTGGCCCGGTAGTACTTGATCGCCCGCGCGCGGTCCCAGACCTCGGTGGTCACCGGGTCACGCTTGGCGATGATCTCGCGCATCTTCTTCTCGATCTGGCCGAGGTCCTCCGGGGTGAAGGGCTCGGCGCGGTCGAAGTCGTAGTACCAGCCATTCTCGATGACCGGGCCGATGGTGACCTTCACCTCGGGCCAGATCTCCTGCACCGCGCGGGCCATGACGTGCGCGAGGTCGTGGCGGATGAGCTCGAGCGCGGGGGCGGTATCGCTGAGCGTGTTGATCGCGATCGCGGCGTCGGCCTCGAGCGGCCATTGCAGGTCCCAGTGCTTGCCGTTCAGCTGTGCCGAGATCGCCTTCTTGGCGAGCGAGGGCGCGATCGAGGCGGCGACCTCGGCCGCCGTGGTGCCGGCGGGGTAGGCGCGCTTGTTGCCATCGGGGAAGGTCAGGGTGATCTTGGCCATCGGCCTCGTCTCCTCGTCGGTTCGGCGCCCACGGAACGCCCGGCTGCGGGGTTGTGGGGCTGACATGCGCCGGGCGGGCGGCGTTGTCAACCGGCCCGGCGGCGGGCCGCCTGAGGCGCTGCTCGCGCGTTCACACTCCCCGCGGCCCGCGCTATAGCGGGGGCGAAGCAGGAGGCGGGGCATGGACAATCCGCGATATCTGGAGACGCCTGAGGGGCGGCGGATCGCCTACCGGCTGAGCCGGGGGCGCGGCCCGGGCGTGGTGTTCATGGGCGGGTTCCGCTCGGACATGGAAGGCACCAAGGCGTTGCACCTGGAGGCCTGGGCCAATGCCGGGGGCAGGGCCTTCCTGCGCTTCGACTATTCCGGCCACGGGTCTTCAGAGGGCGCGTTCGAGGCGGGCTGCATTGGCGACTGGTTCGAGGATGCGAGGGCGGCCCTGGGCCTGACCGAGGGCAAGCAGGTACTGGTCGGCTCGTCGATGGGGGGCTGGATCGCGCTTCTGCTGGCGCGGGAGCTGCCGGAGCGGATCGCCGGGCTGGTGACCATCGCCGCGGCGCCGGACTTCACCGAGGACGGCATGTGGGCGGGTTTCGACGAGGCGCAGCGCCGGGCGCTGGCCGAAGCGGGCCGCGTCGAGCTGCCGTCGGACTATTCCGACGAGCCCTACGTGATCACGCGGCAATTGATCGAGGAAGGCCGGGAGCGGCTGGTCCTGCGGACGCCACTCCGGCTGCCGTTTCCGGTGCGGATGCTGCAGGGCACCGCGGACGCGGACGTGGAGCAGGCGGTGGCGCTGCGGCTCCTGGCCCATGCCGAGGGCGAGGACCTCCGGCTGACGCTGGTGAAGGGTGCGGACCACCGCTTCTCGACGCCGGACTGCCTTGCATTGATCGAACAATCGCTGATGGAGGTGATCGCTCGGGTGGAGGCGTCGGGGTGAGAGCCTTCGGCAAGTTCCTCGGGCGGGTGCTTCTTGCAGTTCTGCTGCTTTTCGGGGCGCTCTGGCTGTTCGGCCCGGAGGAGCCGGTGGACAGCGAAATCGCCTTCGACGAGAGAAGCTTGCCCAGGGATCTCGACGAGTGGCTGGCCGAGCGCGAAGCGGAGATTCCCGACATCGTCCCGGGCACCGAGAAGCGCATCCTCTGGGCAAAGGGGCCCCGGCAGCGAACCGAGGTTGCGGTGGTCTACCTGCACGGGTTCTCGGCTACGTCTGAAGAAATCCGACCTTTGCCCGACCGCGTGGCCGCGGCGCTCGACGCCAACCTGTTCTTCACCCGCTTCGCTGGCCACGGCCGCGGCGGCGCTGCCCTTGCCGAGGCGGAGGCAGGCGACTGGATCGAGGAGACCGCCGAGGCACTGGGCATCGGCCGGGCGATCGGCGAGGAGGTCCTGGTGATCGCGACCTCCACCGGCGGAACGCTTGCCGCCATCGCCGCGACCGATGCGCGGCTGAGCGACGAGGTAAGGGGAATGGTCCTCCTTTCGCCGAACTTCCGGGTCAGAGGCGCCGCCGGCGCGATCCTGACGATGCCGCTCGCGCGCTGGTGGGGGCCGCTGCTGGCCGGGGACGAGATCGGCTTCGCGCCTGTGAACGACGGTCACGCCCGGTTCTGGACGACGCGCTATCCTTCGCGCGCGGCCCTGCCGGTGGGCGCGCTGGTGAAATACGCGCGCGGGCTGGACTATTCCGGAGTCACCACGCCGGCTCTCTTTGCCTTCAGCGAGGCCGACCGGGTGGTCTCGCCCCGCGCGATCCGCAACATCGCCGCGCGCTGGGGCGGGCCTGCGGAGCTGCTGCCGGTGACGCTGGGACCCGGCGACGACCCCTATGGCCACATCCTCGCCGGCGACATCCTCTCGCCGGGCCGGACCGAAGAGATGGTGGCGGCGATCCTCGACTGGGTGGGGCGGCTGTGATCGAGCCCCTGGTCCTGCTGCCCGCGATGATGTGCGACGGTCGGCTCTGGCGGGCGCAGGCCGAGGCCTTGGGCCGCGAGCGGGCGGTGTCGGTGGCGCCGACGCATCTGGGCGCGAGCGTGGGCGAGGTGGCCGCGCAGGTGCTCGACGCGAGCCCGCGGCGCTTCGCGCTGGCCGGGCTGGGGCTCGGCGGGGTGGTGGCGCTCGAGGTACTGCGCCGCGCGCCCGAGCGGGTGGCGCGGCTGGCGCTGATCGCCGCCGATGCGCTGACCGAGACGCCGCAGGTCGCGGCGGCGCGCGAGGAGGGGATCGTGGCGGCGAAGTCCGGGCGGCTTGCCGACGCGGCCAGGGCGATGCCGGCGATGACGGCGCTGGCGCCGGGGCCAGGGCGGCCCGAGGTGCAGCAACTGGTCGCGCGGATGGCTGCGGATCTGGGATCGGAAGTCTATGTCCGCCAGTCGCGGCTGATGCAGCGGCGGCCGGACCAGCAGCGGGCGTTACGGCAGCTGAAGGCGCCGACGCTGATCCTCGCCGGGGCCCACGACACGGCCTTTCCGGTGAAGCGGCACGAGTTCCTGGCCGAGCTTGTCGCTTCGGCCCGGCTCGAAGTGATCGAGGAGGCGGGCCATCTGGCGCCGCTCGAGGCCCCGGCGGCGGTGACGGAGGCGCTGCGGTGCTGGCTCAGGGAGCCCTTCCGGCTCGCCTAGGGTCCGCATGGCTCAGTGCCGGAAGAGGAAGCACCGGCACCAGCCCGGAGGCCGGGCAGGTGCGGGTCCTGACGGGCAGGAAAGCGCTCAGGCCGACCTCAGCTTGGGCTTCCGGCCGCGGGGGCCGGAATGGGTGTCGAGGAAGTCGAGCACCAGCGGGCGGATGTTGTTGCGCCAGCTCTTGCCGGCGAAGATGCCGTAGTGGCCGGCGCCGGGCTCGAGGTGGCTGGCCTTCTTCTCCTCGGGAAGGCCGGTCAGCAGATCGAGTGCGGCGAGGCACTGGCCGGGGGCGGAGATGTCGTCCTTCTCGCCTTCCACCACCTTCACGGCGACGTCGGTGATCTTGCCGATGTCGACGTCGTGCCCGGCCACGGTGAACACGTTTCGCGCAATCACCCGCCGTTTGAAGATGCGCTCGACGGTCGACATGTAGAATTCGGCCGTCATGTCCATCACCGCGAGATATTCGTCGTAGAATCGGTTGTACCTGTCGTGGTCGCCAGCCTCGCCCTTCGCGACCGCCAGAACCTGGTCGAAGAAGGCCTGGCCGTGGCGTTCGGCGTTCATCGAGATGAAAGAGGAGAGCTGGGCGAGGCCAGGATAGACCATGCGCCCAACGCCCGGATACTTGAAGCCCACCCGCTGCAGCGCCAGATGCTCCAGCTGGCCCATCGTCACGCTGCGGCCGAAATCGGTTACCTCGGTCGGGGCCGCGTCGGGGTCGATCGGGCCGCCGATCAGGGTAAGCGTACGCGGCTGTGCCTCGGGCTCGAGCTCCGCCAGGTATGCGGTGGCGGCGAGCGCGAGCGGCGCGGGCTGGCAGACCGCGATGACGTGGATATCCGGCCCGAGATAGCGCATGAAATCCATCAGGTAGAGCGTGTAGTCCTCGATATCGAACTTGCCCGACGACACCGGGATGTCGCGCGCGTTGTGCCAGTCGGTGACGTAGACTTCGCAGTCGGGCAGGAGCGAGGCGACGGTGGAGCGCAAGAGGGTGGCGTAGTGCCCCGACATCGGCGCCACCAGGAATACCCGGCGCGGCTTCGGCGCGCGCTTGGAGACGCGGAACTGGATCAGGTCGCCGAACGGCTTCTCAATCAGCTTCTCGATGTGGACGGTGTGGTCGCGCCCGTCCTCGCCGACCACGGTGCGGATGCCCCAGTCGGGCTTCACAACCATGCGGGAGAAGGCGCGCTCGGTGACCTCGCCCCAGGCGGCCAGGAGCTTGAAATAGGGGTGTGGGAGAAGCCCGGTCTGAGGATAGGACCCCATAGCGAGTGCAGTGGCACCCAGCCA
The DNA here is from genome assembly GCA_041621405.1 of Paracoccaceae bacterium. GTDB lineage: Bacteria > Pseudomonadota > Alphaproteobacteria > Rhodobacterales > Rhodobacteraceae > JBFKAV01. Next base: position 7,638 of record JBFKAV010000073.1, on the reverse strand, counting down.
CTGATTCGTGTTACGGAGCGTCTCCATCCAGTCGTAGGCAGCCATGTATCGCACGGCCGGTCTCCTTCCTCCGGGGACATCGCCCGGAAAAGAAATCGTCGCTTTGCCCCCCGGCCCGGCGACGTTATGCTGCAGGTGCATCATAAGGCGGAATGATTAACATGACAACTTCGCAACAAGACGAGCCGGCCGACCTTGAAAAGCTGAACTCGAACCTTGCCAGAGTTGAGGAACTCACCCAGCGGCTGCTCGCGGCGATCGCGCACAAGCGGCAGGTTGATTCGGGGTTGCAGGGGCCGGGCCAGGACCTCTTCATGAAGGCCGCCTCGGCCTATTTCACCGAGATGATGGCCCATCCCTCGAAGATCCTCGAGCACCAGATCGGTTATTGGGGCAAGACGCTGAAGCACTACGTCGATGCCCAGCAGCAATTCCTGAAGGGCAAGATCACCGAGCCGCCGCCCGACTCAACGCCGAAGGACCGCCGGTTTTCGAACCCGCTCTGGGAGACGCATCCCTACTTCAACTACATCAAGCAGCAGTACCTGATGACCTCGGAGGCGATCGGGACGGCGGTGGCGGGGCTCGACAACCTCGAGCCGAGGGACAAGCAGCGGGTGGAGTATTTCTCGCGCCAGATCGTCGACATGCTGTCGCCCACGAACTTCCTCGGCACCAACCCCGACGCGCTGACCAAGGCGGTGGAGACCGACGGCCAGAGCTTGGTCGACGGGCTTGAGAACCTGGTGCGCGACCTCGAGGCCAACGACGGCGACCTGATCGTGACGCTGGCCGATAAGGATGCCTTCAGCGTGGGCGAGAACATCGCCTCAACCGAGGGCGCCGTGGTGTTCCGCAACCGGATGCTCGAGCTGAACCAGTACACGCCCACGACCGAGACGGTGTACCGGACGCCGATCGTGATCTTCCCGCCCTGGATCAACAAGTTCTACATCCTCGACCTGAAGCCGCAGAACAGCTTGATCAAATGGCTTGTGGACGAGGGGTTCACCGTGTTCGTGGCGAGCTGGGTCAACCCCGATCCGTCCTATGCCGACGTCGGCCTCGACACCTACGTGGAGGAGGGCTATCTCGCCGCGATCGCGGAGGTGAAGAAGATCACCGGCGAGGACAAGGTGAACGCCGTTGGCTACTGCATCGGCGGCACGGCGCTGGCGCTGACCCTGGCGCTGATGCACAAGCGCAAGGACACATCGGTGCGGTCGGCCACCTTCTTCACGACGCTGACCGACTTCTCCGACCAGGGCGAGATGGGGGTGTTCCTCAGCGACGATTTTCTCGACGGGATCGAGCGCGACGTGAAGGAGAAGGGGATCCTCGAGAGCTTCTTCATGAGCCGCACCTTCTCATATTTGCGCGCGAACGACCTGATCTACGGTCCGGCGATCCGCAGCTACATGATGGGCGAGCCGCCGCCGGCCTTCGACTTGCTCTACTGGAACGGCGATTCCACCAACCTGCCGGCGCGGATGAGCGTGGAGTACCTGCGCGGGCTGTGCCAGAGCAACGAGTTCGTCGAGGGCGGGTACGATCTGGCGGGTGAGACGCTTTCGGTGAAGGACGTCCGGGTGCCGCTTTGCGCGATCGCCTGCGAGACCGACCACATCGCCGCCTGGAAGGCCAGCTACAACGGCATCCGCCAGATGGGCGCGAAGGAAAAGCACTTCATCCTTTCCGAGTCGGGCCACATCGCGGGCATCGTGAACCCGCCGGCGAAGAAGAAGTACGGCCACTACGTGAACGAGGACTGGCCCGAGGACCCGGACGACTGGCAGGAGGGCGCGACGCACCAGGAGGGCTCGTGGTGGCCGCGATGGGGCGAGTGGCTGGCCAGGCGCTCCGGGGCGCGGATCGAGGCCCGGAAACCGGGCGATTCGACTCACCCGATTCTGGCGAAAGCGCCCGGAACCTACGTGGTTGCCAAGCCAAAGCGTTGATTTCGAAGCATTAATGTTTTTGCTGCGGCGCAGCATTTTCACTTGCAATGCTGCGCCGCAGCGCGTATCTATGCTGCAGAAGCAAACGGGGTGCCTCCCCACCCGAACCGCAAGGAGAATTGAAATGGTTGCGAAGACCCAAGACTTCACCAAGGTGATCCAGGACGCCATGGCCGCTTGGCCGGTGGACGCCGCCGCGATGCAGGACGCGTTCAAGACCTCGGCCGCGCTGGGCGAGAAGTTCTCGAAAGTGGCGCTGGAAGCCGCCGAGAAGTCGACCGAGATCTCGTCCAAGTGGACGAAGTCGACCATCGCCAAGCTCGGCGACGTGTCGAAGGTGAAGGCCGAGCCGGCCGACTACACCAAAGCGATGACCGATTTCGCCTCGGCCCAGGCCGAAGTCGCTGCCGAGACCATGGCCGCCTTCGCCGAAGTGGCGAAGAAGGTGCAGATGGAGACCGTCGAGCTGATGCTCGCCGCCGGCAAAGACTTCTCGGAAGACGCCTCGGCCGCGGTGAAGAAAGCCACCGCCGAAGTGACCTCGGCCGCCAAGAAAGTTGCCGCGGCCGCGAAGTAAGGCAAGGGTTCAAGGCGCGGCCGGTATCCTCCCAACCGGCGCTGCGCTATCCTGGGGCGGGCTCTGGCCCGCCCTTTCCTTTTCTGCAGGCGCGGTCTAGGCTTTCTGCGCTGGCATAATGGGAGGGCCGCGCGATGGCCGAGAAATCTCAACCGCTCTTGATCAAGCGCTACGCGAGCCGCCGCCTCTACAACACAGAGACCTCGGACTACGTGACGCTGGAAGACATCGCCACGTTCATCCGGCAGGGCCGCGACGTTCAGATCGTCGACCTCAAGTCCGGCGACGACCTGACTCGGCAGTACCTCCTCCAGATCATCGCCGAGCATGAGAGTCGCGGCGAGAACGTGCTGCCAATCAACGTGCTGACGGACCTGGTGCGGACCTACTCCACCCAGGCGCAATCCATCGTGCCGCAGTTCCTGGCCACGTCCTTCGAGATGCTGCGCGAGAGCCAGTCGAAGATGATGGAGAACTTCGGAGCGATGAACCCGATGAACGCGGTTCCGGGGTTTGACGCGATGCGAAAGCAGCAGGAAGCCTTCCTGAAGACCATGATGGCGGGCTGGCCGGGCGCCGACGGAGAGGCAGCCGAGGAGGGCGAGGAGACGAGCCCGGCCAACGAGCTATCGGAGATCAGGAAGCAGCTTTCGGAGCTGCAGGCGAAGCTCTCGAAGATGGGCAAGTAGGGCCGCGACCGCGTCGGGCCGGCGACGGCAGAGCGATCCGGGCGACGGCGGTTCGGGCCATGGCGGACGTTCCCGCCCGCAACGCGCGTCCGGCGACCGCTGGCGAGGCGGTCAACAATCCCAGCGACTTCGGCTATGACGGATGCGAGACACTCGCGGCGTCGCCGGTCCGCGCCGGGATGCCGACCGAAGGGAGGAAGCCATGCTCGACAAGACGACCTTCAACCCCCACGGGCGACACCTGATCGCCGGAGACTGGGTCGGCGGCGGGGCGACGTTCCGCTCGGAGCCCGCGAAGGGGCCGGCGCACGAGTTCTCGGTCGGCACGGTCGAGCTGGTGGGCCGCGCCTGCGAGGCGGCGGAAGAGGCATTCTGGTCCTACGGCTATTCCAGCCGCGAGAGCCGGGCGGGGTTCCTCAATACCATCGCCGACGAGATCGAGGCGCGGGCGGCGGCGATCACCAAGATCGGCAGCTCGGAGACCGGGTTGCCGGAGGCGCGGCTCGAGGGCGAGCGCGGCCGGACCACCGGGCAGCTCAGGCTCTTCGCCAGCCACATCCTGAAGGGCGACTACCTCGACCGCCGGCACGACGCGGCGCTGCCGGAGCGCAAGCCGCTGCCGCGCCCCGACCTGAAGCTCGTGCAGCGCCCAATCGGCCCGGTGGCCGTCTTCGGCGCGTCGAACTTTCCGCTCGCCTTTTCCACGGCTGGCGGTGACACGGCAGCAGCGCTGGCGGCAGGCTGCCCGGTGGTGGTGAAGGGCCACTCGGCCCATCCCGGCACCGGCGAGATCGTCGCCGAGGCGATCCACGCGGCGGTGAAGTCCTCGGGCGTGCATCCCGGCACATTCTCGCTGATCCAGGGCGGGCGCCGCGACGTCGGTACCGCGCTGGTGCAGCATCCGCGGATCAGGGCGGTGGGCTTCACCGGGTCGCTGGCCGGGGGGCGGGCGCTCTTCGACCTCTGCGCCGCGCGGCCCGATCCGATCCCGTTCTTCGGCGAGCTCGGCTCGGTCAACCCGATGTTCCTGCTGCCGGAAGTGGTGAAGGCACGTGGCGCGGAGATCGCCAAGGGCTGGGCCGGGTCGCTGACCATGGGGGCGGGGCAGTTCTGCACCAATCCCGGGATCGCCGTGCTGATCGACGGCCCCGAGGCGGATGCCTTCATCGACGCCGCCGGCAAGGCATTGGAGCCGATCGGGGCGCAGACGATGCTGACCGACGGCATCGCCGCGGCCTACCGCGCCGGCCGCGACCGGATCGCCGGCACGAAGGGCGTACAGGAAGTGCTGACCTCGATGTGCGACTTGAGGACCGCCACGCCCTACCTTTTCGCCGCGACCGGCAGGGAATGGCTCGCGAACGAGGCGCTGGGCGAGGAGGTCTTCGGCCCGCTCGGCCTGATCGTGCGGGTGCAGGACGAAGACGAGATGGAAGCGGTGGCGCGGAGCCTGCAGGGGCAGCTCACCTGCACGCTTCACCTCGACAAGGCGGACGCCGCGCTGGGGCAGCGGCTGATGCCGATCCTCGAGCGCAAGGCGGGCAGGATCCTCGCCAACGGCTACCCGACCGGCGTGGAGGTCTGTGACGCGATGGTGCATGGCGGGCCCTATCCGGCTTCGACCAATTTCGGCGCGACCTCGGTGGGCACGCTCTCGATCCGCCGTTTCCTGAGGCCGGTCTGCTATCAGAACCTGCCGGAGGCGCTGTTGCCGGAGGACCTGCGTTAAGGGGTCCGCAAGGCGTTCATTCGAAGGGGGACGACGACATGCAGAGACGCAAGCTGGGGCGGAACGGGCCGGAGGTTTCGGCCCTCGGCATCGGCGGCATGTCGTTCTCGAACTTCTACGGCGAAGTGAGCGAAGCCGAAGCGCACGCGGTGCTGGACGCTGCGCTGGAGCACGGGGTCGATCACATCGACACGGCCAACGTCTACGGCATGGGCCGGTCGGAAACCGTGATCGGGAGCTTCCTCAAACGCTACACCAAGGGCGGGCAGATCCCGTTCCGGATCGCCACCAAGGCGTCGATCACCCGCGATGCGGGGACCGGGGCGCGCCGTTTCGACAACTCGAAGGCGCATCTCGAGGCCGAGCTCGACAAGAGCCTCGAGCGCCTCGGGGTGGAGCGAGTGGACCTCTTCTACATCCACCGCCGCGACCCGCGGCTGGAGATCGAGGTGGTGACCGAGACGCTAGCGGACTTCGTCAAGGCCGGCAAGATCGCCGCCTTCGGGTTCTCCGAGATCGCGCCGACCTCGCTGCGCCGCGCGCTTGCGGTGCACGAGGTGGCCGCCGTCCAGTCGGAGTATTCGCTGGCGACCCGGCTGCCCGAGCTCGGGCTGGTGCAGGCCTGCGCGGCCGAAGGCGTGGCGCTCGTCGCCTTCTGTCCGGTCACGCGCGGGCTCCTGACCGACAGCCCGCCGACGCCGGAACGGGTGGCGCGCTCTGGTTTCCTGTCGGCGAACCCGCGGTTTTCCGGCGCCAACCTCGAGCGCAACGTCGCGGCGAGCGAGAACCTGCGGGTGCTGGCGCGCGAGATGGGCGTGCCGACGGCGGCGCTGGCGATCGCCTGGCTGCTCGCGAAATCGCCCGCGACGATCCCGATCCCGGGCACCCGGAGCGTGGCGCATTTCAAGGAACTCCTGGCTGGCGCCGAGCTGAAGCTCAACGCCAAGCAGGTGGCCGGGATCGAGGCGCGCCTGCCGGTCGGCTGGACTCACGGCGCGCGCTACGACGCCGAGCAGTCGGTCGGGCCGGAGGGCTACTGCTGAAAAGAGCCGGGCGCTCTCAGGTGACTTCCTTGAACACTTTCTTCAGCGCGGTCTCGAGGTTCTCGAACATCGTGTCGAGCTGCGCCTCGGTGGTGATGAAGGGCGGGCAGAGCACGATCGACTGGCCGAGCGGCCGGCAGATCAGGCCGAGATCGGTGCAGGCATTGGCGATCCGCTCGGAGACCGAGAGCTTCGAATCGAAGGGTGTCTTCGTCGCCTTGTCCTTTACCGCCTCGAGCGCGCCCATCAGTCCGACGCCGCGCCATTCGCCGATGTTGGCGTTCCGGGCCAGACGCTTCAGACCGGCCTCGAAGCGCGGCGCGAGCTTTCTCACGTTCTCGGCGAGGCCCTCGTTCATCACCACGTCGATCGCCTTCAGCGCGACGGCGCAGCCGACCGGGTGGCCCGAAGCGGTGAAGCCGTGCGGGAACTCCTCGATCTTCTCGGCAGCGGCCTGCATCCGGTCGGAGAGCTCGGGCCCGAGGATGATCGCCCCCATCGGGAAGTAGCCCGCGGTGAGGTTTTTCGAGGAGATGATCGCGTCGGGCATGAAATCGTAGGTCTGGCAGCCCCAGGTGTTGCCGGTGCGGCCGAAGCCGCAGATCACCTCGTCGGCGATGAGCGGGATGTCGTACTTCTTCAGGACCGGCGCGATCGCCTGGAAATAGCCCTTGGACGGCGGAATCACCCCGCCCGCGCCCATCACCGGCTCGGCGAAGAAGCCGGCGATGGTCTCCGCGCCCTCCTTGATGATCTTGGCCTCGAGCTCCTTGGCCATGCGCCTGGAGAACTGCGCCTCGGTCTCGCCTTCCTTGCCCTCGCGCCAGTAGTGCGGGCAGGTGAGGTGTATGAAGCCCGGGAGCGGCAGGCCGAAGAGCGCGTTGTAGGGCTTGCCGGTCATCGAGGCCGAAACGGCAGTGACGCCGTGGTAGGCGTTGACCCGGGTCAGGATCTTGCGCCGCTCGGGGTTGCCCTCGACCTGGTTCATCAGCCAGAGCGCCTTGACCATCGAGTCGTTCGCCTCCGAGCCCGAGTTGGTGTAGAACACCCGGCCGCGCTCGAAGGGCGAGACCTCGACGAGCTTCTCCGACAGCATCACCGTCTGGTCCGACATCCGCCCGAAGAAGGCGTGGTAGCCGGGAAAGCGGTCGTATTGCGCCTTGGCGGCCTCGGCCAGACCGGGGTGGTCGAAGCCGGCGACCATGTTCCAGAGCCCGGAATTGGCGTCGAAGTATTTGCGCCCGTGAACGTCGAAGACGTAGGGCCCTTGCCCGTGGGTCAGCACCACTGCGCCGCGCTCGTGCACCGAGGGCAGGTCGGTAAAGCCGTAGAACGAATACCGGTCGGCCCGGGATTCCCAGGAGTTCGGCGCAAAGTCGCGCATGATGCCCATCCCTCACTGTTGGGGTTTGCGCCACGCTAGCTTTTGCCCCGCGGCGCTTCAATCCGTCTCGTGCGTGGATCGGGCGGATTGCCGTCGCGTCCGGGCGCTTCGCCGGGGCGCGCGCCTCCCCGGCCGACAGATTGCCCGGCGCCCGATTGCGCGACCGGGCCTCACCCCCGAGCCTCGCCCGGGATTGGGGAGACGCATGAGCATGGCCGAAGCGGGCGCCCGCCTCTCGCTCTGGGGCATCGAGGTCTT
>JBFKAV010000072.1:0-17287 GCA_041621405.1 Paracoccaceae bacterium | reverse complement strand
CGAACAGGTCGGGGTCGAGGAAGCGGGCCAGCAGCGCCTCCTCTTCCGGCGTGATCTGGCCCAGGGCGCCGGCGGTGCCCAGAGTGAGCGCGGCGGCCGCCCAGTCGCCGCCCCGCGCGAGGCAGAAGATACGCGCCGGGAAGGTCGGCGCCACGTCGGGACGGGCACGCATCGCCGCGCAAGCCTCGTTCTCGCGGCCGAGCAGGAGCGCCACGTCGAAGGCCCGGCGGAACAGCTCCGGCGTGGTCGCGCCGGCACGCTCGAGCAGCGCGCTGGCCTCCTCGACCAGGCCGAGATCGAGCAACTTGTCGACCCGCGCGAGCAAAAGCTCGCCGCCGAGCGCGGCGGTGTCTGGCGGCTCGGCCTCGGCCAGGAGAACCGTGGTCAGAAGCGCCTGCCCGGCGGGCAGGGTCTCCACCGCCTCGGTGCGGATCAGCTCGGCGATCTCGCCGGGATCGCCCGGGCCCCAGAGCCGTGCCGGAAGCCCGGTGACGGACGGCGGCAGAAGCCCCACCGCGTCGGGCCGGGGGCCGTCGAGCGAGGTGGTGACGATCGGCTCGCGCGGGCGGCCGGGCGTTGCCTCGGGCTCGACCGGCACCGCCAAGACCGGCTCGGTGATCGAGTCCGACAGCCAGTCGATCGCCGAGAGCGGTTCTTCGGCGGCGGCGGCGGGCGCCATGAGGACGAGGAGCAGGCCCGCGCGGAGCGCGTCAATCCACATCTAGGGTAACCGGGTGGCTGATCTCGCGCATTTCCGGCGCATAGTCTCCGAGATAGGCATACCCCGTCAACGCGACGAAGCCCAGCAACGCCAGCACCAGAATGGCCTTGAAAAGCCGCCCCATTTCGGTCCCCGCTTCCTGCCCCCGGGCCGCGTTCTTCCGGCCTCTAGAGCCGAATATATATGGCATTTCCGGGAAGATCACGCCATTCAGAGCCGGCGGCGCGTGTTCGGCGGGATGATGCCAAGGTGGCCTGGCGGCTGAAGAAGACAGTGGTTTTGGTGGGCATGCCGGGCTCGGGCAAGACTGCGGTGGGCACGGCGCTGGCGCGCCGGCTGGGCGTGGAGTTCCGCGATTCCGACGAGGAGATCGTGAGCGCCGCCAACCGCACGATCGCCGAGATCTTCGAGCGCGACGGCGAGGCATTCTTCCGTGAAAAGGAGGCGCAGGTGATCGCCCGCCTGCTGTCGGGACCGCCTGGCGTGCTCTCCACCGGGGGCGGCGCCTTCCTGCAGCAGACGAACCGCGCCGCGATCTCGCGCAAAGGCGTCTCGGTCTGGCTCGACGCCGGTCTCGACCTGCTCTGGACCAGGGTCCGCCACAAGAATACCAGGCCGCTCCTGCGCACCCCCGACCCGAGGGGCACGCTCACCGCCCTCTACGGGGCGCGAGTGCCATTCTACGCCGAGGCGGACCTGACGGTGAAATCGCTGCCGGGCGGCTCGATCGACAACATGACAGACCGGGTGACCGAGGCGCTGGCGACGCGGCCGGACGTCCTCGAACGGGCAGCCTGAGCGGAGTGACGCGGCCTTGATCGCGGCGGCACGCGCCTCCATAACCAAGTCGAAACCCAAGGAACTTGAATGGACAGCTCTGCCGTCATCCTCGACACCGCCTTTTGGGGCAGCGTCGCCGCGATCATCTTGCTTCTGGTGATGTCCGCGTTCTTCTCGGGCAGCGAGACCGCGCTGACCGCGGCCTCGCGCGGCAAGCTCAGGAGCCAGGCCGACCGGGGCTCGAAGGGCGCCGAGCAGGCGCTGGAAGTGCGCGAGGACGGCGAGAAGCTGATCGGCGCCATTCTTCTCGGCAACAACGTCGTCAACATCTTCGCCGCCTCGCTCGCCACGGCGCTCTTCACCCGCGCCTTCGGCGAATCCGGCGTGGCGCTCGCCACCCTGGTGATGACGGCGCTGGTCCTGATCTTCTCCGAGGTGCTGCCCAAGACCTACGCGATCACCAATCCCGAATCGGTCGCCAGCCGCGTCGCCGGCCCGATCGGACTGGTGATCGTGGTGCTGTCGCCGATCGTAGCGACGGTCCGTGCCCTGGTCCGGGGGATCCTGCGGCTGTTCGGAGTCCGCACCGATCCCGACAGCCACATCCTGTCGATCCACGAGGAGATCGCCGGCGCGCTGGCCATCGGCCAAGCCGAGGGCGTGGTCGAGAAGGATCACCGCGACCGGCTCCTCGGCGCGCTCGACCTCTCGGAGCGCACCGTCGAAGAGATCATGCGCCACCGCAGCCAGATCGAGATGATCGACGCCGAGGATCCGCCCGATGCGATCGTCTCTGCGGTGCTGGCCTCGGCGCATACGCGGCTGCCGGTCTACAAGGGCCACCAGGAGAACATCGTCGGCGTGATCCATGCCAAGGATCTCCTGCGCGCGGTGGACCGGCTGGTGCGTGGCGAGGAAGGCAGCCTCGCCTCGCTGAAGCAGCTCGACCTGATGGAAGTGGCGATGCCACCCTACTTCATCCCCGACACCACACCGCTCGACGACCAGATGCGCCAATTCCTGGTGCGCCACACCCATTTCGCGCTGGTCGTCGACGAATACGGCGCACTGCAGGGGCTGATCACGCTCGAGGATATCCTCGAGGAGATCGTCGGCGAGATCACCGACGAGTTCGACGTCGCCGCGCAGGCGCCGATGAAGCCCTCGGAGGCCGGCGACTACGTGGTCGAGGGCGGCATGACGATCCGCGACCTCAACCGCGCGACCGACTGGAACCTGCCCGACGACGAAGCAAACACCGTCGCGGGCCTGGTGATCCACGAGGCGCAGATGATCCCGAGCGAGGGCCAGGTGTTTTCGTTCCACGGCTTCCGCTTCGAGGTTCTGACACGGAAAGAGAACCGCATCACACGGCTGAAGATCCGTCCGCTCTGAGCCGCCGGGCATTGGCGGTCCCGCCCCTCGCCGAAGGCCTGGGGCCCCTCCCGCGGGTTGGGCCCGGCCGCCCATCGGCTCGCGGGGCCGGCCCAGGAGGGATGCCCGCGGAGGTGGCATCGGTCTTGTGGACAAGATTCGGAACAGGTAGCGCTTTCAACGCCATGCCGAGTGGCTACCCTGTGCAACACTTTGGCGAATGCACACGCACCACGCGAGGTAGCGCTTGGCCCGGGGATGCCGTCGCGGTAGTGTTGGCGGGTTGGACCTGAGGGGCCGTACGATGACGCGATACGAGTACAAGGTTCTCCCGGCGCCGCAGCGCGGGGTGAAGGCGAAGGGCGCGAAGACCACCGAGGCGCGCTTCGCCCATGCACTGATGGAAATCATGAACGAGCTCGGCCGCGACGGCTGGGAATACCAGCGCACCGACACCCTTCCCTGCCAGGAGCGGGTCGGGCTCACCGGACGGGCGACGCGGTTCCAGAACATGCTTGTGTTCCGCCGGGCCCTGGTGCCGCATTTTCGGACCACCGTGGTCCCCGAGTTCGTGCGCGCGATGCCGGCGGTGCACTCGGCGGGCGAAGGCGCCGACGAGGCGTTGGTCGATCCGGGACGCGTGACCCCGACGCGACCCACGACGCCACCGGGCGTGACGCGACGGCTTGCCGCCGCGCTCTCGGTGCGGGCTCGAGAGGGCAAGTCTCCCGAGCTCCGCGCCATGGAGTCCGCCCCCGGCCTCGCGCCCAAGCTCGGCGCCGCCCGCGGCAACGGTCTCTCGCAGTCCGACGAGCCGAAAGGCGATGGGCCGGGCGTGGCGGCCGAGTAGCGGCTCAGCCTTCGATCTTCAGCGCCAGCGCGTGGATCCGCCCCGTGAGCTCGGGGCCGAGGGCGGCATGCACCGCGCGGTGCCGATCGATCCGGCTCATCGGCGCGAAGGCGGCTGCACGGATCGTCACCCGGAAATGGCTCTCGCCGGAACCGTCGTCGCCGGCATGGCCGGCGTGCCGGTGGCTTTCGTTCTCGACGGTCAGCGATTCCGGCGCGAAGGCAGTCTCCAGCCGGTTGCGGATTTCCTCGGCAACGCCCATCTTTTCCAACTTCCCCCTTCAATCTCGCGCCGGGACCGATAAACTCGCGTGTCCGACTCGGAATGGCAACGCCCGCTGGCAGAGGCATGACGCAGAAATCGCCCTTCGAATTCGACATCCGCGTGTCGGCGGACAAGAAGCGCCGCAAGTCCGGCCGGCGCGGCATGTCGGGTGCCTTCGAGACTTCGACCCGGGTCTGCGAGCATCCGGGCTGCGAGGAGTCGGGCCAATACCGGGCGCCGAAATCGCCCGACACGCTCGACGACTACTGGTGGTTCTGCCGCGAGCACGTGCGCGAGTACAATCTCAAATGGAACTACTTCGCCGGCAAGACCGAGGAGGAGTTCGAGAAGTTCATCGACAACTCGCGCGTCTGGGATCGGCCGACCAAGCCCTTCAGCAAGGCCACCGAGGAGGGCCGCGCCTGGTCGCGGCTCGGGGTCGAGGACCCGCACGAGATTCTCGGCGAGAACGCGACCCGCAACCCGGGACGGGCCACCGCCGGAACTCGCCGGCTGCCGCCGACCGAGCGCCGGGCGCTGGAGATCCTCGATGCCCGCGACCACTGGAGCCGTACCGACATCCGCAAGCAGTACAAGAGCCTGGTCAAGGACCTGCACCCCGACATGAACGGTGGCAACCGTGACGACGAGGAGCGACTGCAGGAGGTGGTCTGGGCCTGGGACCAGATCAAGGACAGCCGGAACTTCCGCGGCTGACCGGCGGCGGAGCGAGGAAGGTCACTCCCCCCGCGCTGCTCCTGGCGTACTAGGACTAAGAGGAAGGCCCGGGGCGACCACATCGCGCCGGATCGACCGCGCCACGAGATGCGCGAGCGTCATAGTGGCGATCCAGGTGAGCGCCACCACCGGCGACGTCAGGATCGAACCGGCAACGAACAGCGGCCCGAAAAAGAGACCCGCGAGCGGCTCGTGGACCCCAAGTGCCGCGGCGCCGCCGAGGCCGGCGCCGCCGAACGTGGCGCCCAGCGTGCCGATGGCCGCTTTGAGCGCACCGCCGCGGCCGCGCCCTCCGAAGAACGGCTCGAGCAGCAGCCCCGCCGCGGTGGCGCCCACGAAGGCACAGGCGACAAAGGGAAGCTCGTGCCAGAGGAGCTGGTCCCCGCCGCCCTGGGCGAGACCGATCGCCGCCATGACCGACGCGCCGCCAACTCCGATCATGGCGCCGACCCGCGCGCGCACCCAAAGCCGCATGATCCCTCTCCCCGCTGCGTCCCTTCTGACAGCGCAGGAGTAGCCCTCCGCCGCGCAGCGAGGGCCGGGTAAATGTGCAGGATTGGTGCAGCGGCCTCAGGCCGGACGGAACACCAGGCTCGCGCCGTTCAGGCAGTGCCGCTTGCCGGTCGGGGGCGGGCCATCGTCGAAGATGTGGCCGAAGTGGCTGCCGCAGCGGCGGCAGTGGCATTCGGTGCGCCGCATGAAGAACCGGCGATCCTCGCGGGTGCCGATCGCCCCCGGCAGCGATGCCCAGAAGCTCGGCCAGCCGGTGCCACTATCGTATTTCGCCTCGGACGAGTAGACCGCCAGGTCGCAGCCGCGGCAATGGTAGGTGCCGGGATCGAAGACCTTGTCGAGCGGGCTCGTTCCGGCGCGCTCGGTTCCCTCCTCGCGCATCACGCGAAACTGGAGCGGCGTAAGAATGGCGCGCCATTCGGCCTCGGTTTTGGTCACCTCGAAGCTGCCTTCGGCGGCACGGAGCGGCATGGCAAGGACGGCCAGTCCGGTTGCGAGAAGCGTGCGGCGGTGCATAGTTCCTCCTACGATTGCCAATTCCTAGCATGGATCGCCGCTCACCGGCGCATCACAAGGCCGGGAGGCCCTCCCCTTGCACCAGAACGGGATTTGGCCCACATGAGGACGTTGGCCTTGCGGGGCCAGGGAGAGGCACGGACAAGATGGCGGACGGCGGCATGGAAGCGAAACTGAAACCCAGCGAGGAAGTCGACGTCCGCGATGTGTTCGGCATCGAGACCGACCTGAAGGTGAAGGGCTTCGCCGAGCCCGGCGAGCGGGTACCGCCGGTCGACCCGACCTACAAGTTCGACCCCGACACCACGCTCGCGATCCTCGCCGGTTTCGCCTACAACCGGCGGGTGATGATCCAGGGCTATCACGGCACCGGGAAGTCCACCCATATCGAGCAGGTCGCGGCCCACCTCAACTGGCCCTGCGTGCGGGTCAACCTCGATTCTCACATCAGCCGGATCGACCTGATCGGCAAGGATGCGATCAAGCTCCGCGAGGGCAAGCAGGTGACCGAGTTCCACGAGGGCATCCTGCCCTGGGCGCTCCGGAACCCGGTGGCGATCGTCTTCGACGAATACGACGCCGGCCGGCCCGACGTGATGTTCGTGATCCAGCGCGTGCTCGAGCACGACGGCAAGCTGACGCTCCTTGACCAGAACGAGATCATCACGCCGCACCCGTCGTTCCGGCTCTTCGCCACGTCGAACACGGTGGGTTTGGGCGACACCACCGGCCTCTATCACGGCGTCCAGCAGATCAACCAGGCGCAGATGGACCGCTGGTCGATGGTGGCGACGCTGAACTACCTGTCGCACGACGCCGAAGCCGCGATCGTGCTCGCCAAGGCGCCGCACTACAACACCGACAAGGGGCGCAAGATCATCGGCCAGATGGTCACCGTGGCCGATCTCTCCCGAACCGCGTTCATGAACGGCGATCTTTCCACGGTGATGAGCCCGCGCACGGTGATCACCTGGGCGCAGAACGCCGAGATCTTCCGCTCGGTCGGCTACGCCTTCCGGCTCACGTTCCTCAACAAGTGCGACGAGTTGGAACGGCAGACGGTGGCCGAATTCTACCAGCGCTGCTTCGACGAAGAGCTCCCGGAAAGCGCGGCGGCGCAAGCGATGAAGTGATGGGCGGCGGGCCATGCATATCGGCCTGATCGGCGGCATCGGCCCGGCGGCCACACAGTTCTACTATCGCAGGCTGGTTGCCGCCTCGAAGGCGGCGGGCGTGCCGTTCCGGATGACAATCACGCATGCCGATAACGCCCGCCTTGTACGTGCGTTCTACGAGGATCGCCGCGATGACCAGGCCCGTGTCTTTGCCGCCCACATTCGCGACCTCGCGGGCGCGGGCGCCGACGTGGCGGTCGTGACGGCGCTTGCGGCGCACTTCTGCATCGGCGAGACGCAGGCGCTGTCACCGCTGCCGCTGGTCAACGCGGTTGATGTGATCCGCGAAGAGCTAAGTTCCCGCGGGCTCCGCCGGATCGGCGTCATCGGCGCCGGGCGGGTGATGGACAGCGGGCTCTTCGGGGCGCTGGATCGCTTCGAGCAGGTTCTGCCTGAATCCGACCAGGTGGCATCGGTCGGGCAATCCTACGTCGACATGGCGCAGCGCGGCGCATGCCTGCCCGATGAACGGGCCCTTTTCTTTGAGCTTGGCGCCGAGATGATGGAACGAGGGGCAGAGGCGGTTTTCCTTGGCGGCACCGATCTTTTCCTCGCGTTCGAGGGGCATGAGCCCGGCTACCCCGTGATCGACGGGGGCGAAATTCACATTGCCGCCATTGCAGAACTGGCGGCCGAAGGCGAGACAGCGTGACGAAACCCACCGACAACCCCGCCGATCCTTTCAAGAAGGCGCTCGCCGAGGCCACCAAGGTCATGGCCGACGACCCCGATCTTACGGTGACCTACTCGGTCGACCCGCCGGGGCTGACGGCGGATTCGGTGCGCCTGCCGCAGGTTTCTCGCCGAATGACTCGGGACGAGGTACTGGTCGCCCGCGGCACGGCCGATGCCTTCGCGCTCCGGCACAAGTTCCACGACGCCAAGACCAACGCGCGGTACATGCCCCAGGGCCAGATGGCGCGCGACATCTACGACGCGATGGAGACCGCGCGCTGCGAGGCGATGGGTGCCCGGGTGATGCCCGGCACGGCGGGCAACATCGACGCCAAGATCGCCGCCGAGGCCGAGAGGAGGGGCTACGGCCAGATCCGCGAGCGCTCGGAGGCGCCCTTGGCCCAGGCCGCGGGGTATGTCGTGCGCCAGCTCGCCACCGGCCGCGACTTGCCGGCGGGTGCCGCCAACGTGGCCGAGCTCTGGCGCGGCTTCATCGAGAGCTCGGCCTCGGGAACGCTCGAGGGTGTGGACCGGACGCTTTCCGACCAGGCCGCCTTCGCCCGCCTTGCCCGCAGGGTGATCGACGACCTCGGCTATGGCGACCAGCTTGGCGACGACCCCGACGCCCAGGACGAGAGCGAGGGCGAGGACGAGCAGCAGGAAGAGGAGGAAGAAAGCCCCGACTCGACCGGCGACGAGGAGGCGGAGAGCGACGAGGAGAGCCAGCCCGACGAGAGCCAGGAAAGCCAGGAGACGAGCCAGACCGAGGTCACCGTCGACGACATGGCCGATGTCGAGTTCGACGAGGACGCCGAGATGCCCGAGGGCGAGGCGCCGCTTGAGCCGCCGCCGCCCGCGCCGCATTCCGAGGCCGACCCGAACTACGTCGTCTACACCACCGAGTTCGACGAGGAGATCGAGGCTCAGGAACTCGCCGAGCCGGCCGAGCTGGAGCGGCTCCGCGCCTATCTCGACCAGCAGCTCGAGCCGCTGAAGGGCGCCGTCGGGCGGCTCGCCAACAAGCTGCAGCGGCGGCTGCAGGCGCAGCAGAACCGGAGCTGGGAGTTCGACCGAGAGGAAGGCATCCTCGACGTCGCGCGCCTCGCCCGCGTCGTCGCCAATCCGACCACGCCTTTGTCGTTCAAGGTCGAGAAGGACATGGACTTCCGCGACACCGTGGTCTCGCTGCTTCTGGACAACTCGGGCTCGATGCGCGGCCGGCCGATCTCGATCGCGGCGATCTGCGCCGACGTGCTGGCGCGCACGCTCGAGCGCTGCGACGTAAAGGTCGAGATCCTCGGCTTTACCACCCGCGCCTGGAAGGGCGGCCAGGCCCGCGAGAAATGGCTGCAGGCGGGCCGCGTGCAGGGCCCGGGACGGCTTAACGACCTGCGCCACATCGTCTACAAGTCCGCCGACGCGCCCTGGCGGCGGGCACGCGAGAACCTCGGGCTGATGATGAAGGAGGGGCTCCTGAAGGAGAACATCGACGGCGAGGCGCTGGAATGGGCGCACCGCCGCATCGCCCACCGCCCCGAGGCGCGGAAGATCCTGATGGTGATCTCGGACGGCGCGCCGGTGGACGACTCGACCCTGTCGGTCAACCCCGCGAACTACCTCGAGAAGCACCTTCGCGACGTGATCGCCATGGTGGAGCGGCTGAAGCGGGTGGAGCTGATCGCCATCGGCATCGGCCACGACGTGACCCGCTACTACCAGCGCGCGGTCACGATCACCGATGTCGAGCAGCTCGCCGGCGCGATGACCGAGCAGCTGGCCAACCTCTTCGACAAGGATCCGCGGGGGCGGGCGCGGCTGCTCGGAATCAGGAAGGCAATCTGACCGTCAGGGCCGGGCGGGACCGCTCACCGGCCCGACCGGGCGTGAAGAATGGCGCGGTGCCTGCGCAAAGCCCCGCGCGAGGATACCCCGGAACAGCTTGCGCCGGCCGGACGTGATCCGGCCGGCCGCCAGTCGTTCGTGCGCGCTCGGGATCCGATGCCGGTCGGCGGGATGGCAAAGCAGGGCGGTGTCGAAGGGTGTGAGCATCGCCGGCCTCCTGGCTTGCCCGCCCAGCCTCGCCTGTGCGGCGCCGCTTCGGTGGTGCCGCTTCTCGACCAGGTTCGCTGTCCGACACTGATCATCCACGGTCGCCACGACGGCCTGCATCGGCTGTCGGAAGCGCAGAAGCCTGCCGCCCGGAATCCCGGTGCCGAGCCGGTGGTGCTGGAGACCGCCAAACACATTCCCCTGCCTGGGAATGTCGTCTGGGACGAATTCGTCTAGGCGTTGCTGGATTTCCTCGCGCCTTGACGGGCCAGGCCAGGCCCCTCTGGCGTTTCGGCCCGAGGCACGGCACAACTCACCCAACCCGACGCCGGAGCCTGCCGATGTTCCAGAGCTTTGCCACCACCAGCACCCCCGAGCAGGGCCCGCCGCGCCTCGCGGCTTTGCGTAGCTTGCTGAAGGAGGCCGGCTACGACGGCTTTCTCGTCCCGCGCACCGATGCCTACCAGGGCGAATACGTGGCGCCCTGCGACGAGCGGCTGGCCTGGCTCACCGGCTTCACCGGTTCGGCCGGCTTCTGCATCACCCTTCCGGAACGTGCTGGCATGTTCGTCGACGGGCGCTACCGCGTGCAGGTGAAGGCGCAGGTGGACACCTCGGTCTTCACACCGGTCAACTGGCCCGAGACCAAGCCGGGCGACTGGTTGAAGGAGGCGCTGCCCGAGGGCGGGAATGTCGCCTATGACCCCTGGCTCCATACCAAGGACGAGATCGAGAAGCTCGAGACCGCGCTTGAAGGTAGCGGCATCACCCTGTCGGCCACGGAGAACTTCGTCGACGCGGTCTGGTCGGACCGGCCACCTCCGCCGGCGGGAAAGGTGACGCTCTTCCCCGACGAGCTCGCCGGCTTGACCGCGGCCGAGAAGCGCGCCGCGGCGGCCCAGGCGCTGCGCGAGGCCGGGCACGCGGCCGCAGTGCTGACGCTGCCGGACGGCGTCAACTGGCTGCTCAACATCCGTGGCGAGGATATCCCCCGCAATCCGATCGTCCAGGCGATGGCGATCCTGCATGCCGATGGCCGCGTTAACCTATTCATCGCCGAGGAAAAGCTGAGCGATGAGGCGCGCGCCGCGCTCGGCCCGGAGGTCGAGGTACGGGCGCCAGAGGAGTTCGCCCCGGCGCTTTCCGAGCTTTCCAGCGCCGTCCGGGTGGACAGGGCCACCGCGCCCATCGCGGTCTCGTCGATCGTCGCATCCTGCGGCGCCGAGGTGAAGTGGGAGCGCGATCCGACCGTGCTGCCGAAGGCGCGGAAGACCTCTGCCGAGATCGCCGCGACAACCGAGGCGCATCTGAGGGACGGCGCGGCGATGGTCGAGTTCCTTGCCTGGCTCGATGCCGAGGCGGAGCTTCTGACCCGCGAGCCCGCGCGCCGTCTCACCGAGATCGACGTGGTGACCGAGCTCGAAGGCTTCCGCCGCGCCACCAACGCGCTCCGCGAGATCAGCTTCGACACGATCTGCGGCGCCGGCCCGCACGGCGCCATCGTCCACTACCGCGTGACCGAGGAGACCAACCGCCCGCTGAAGCCCGGCGAGCTCGTCCTCGTCGACTCGGGCGGGCAATACCTCGACGGCACCACCGACGTCACCCGCACAGTCGCCGTGGGCGAGGTCGGCGACGAGGAGAAGCACTGCTTCACCCGCGTGCTGCAGGGCATGATCGCGATGAGCCGGCTGCGCTGGCCGAAGGGGCTCTCGGGTCAGCATCTCGACGCGCTCGCCCGCTATCCGCTCTGGCTCGCCGGGCAGGACTACGATCACGGCACCGGCCACGGCGTCGGGGTCTATCTATCGGTGCACGAGGGCCCCGCCCGTCTCTCGCGGCTCTCCGACGTCCCGCTCGAGCCCGGCATGATCGTGTCGAACGAGCCGGGCTACTACCGCGAGGGCGCCTTCGGCATCCGCATCGAGAACCTGGTGCTGGTGGAGCCGGCCCCGGATATTGCAGGCGCCGACGACCGCGAGATGCTGACATTCCGGACCCTCACCTTCGTTCCGATCGACCGCCGGCTGATCGTGAAGCAGGCGCTCGCGCCGGCCGAGATCGCCTGGCTCGACGCCTATCACGCCGAAGTCCGCTCCCGCATTGGCCCCCGCCTCTCGGAGCCGGCCCGAACCTGGCTCGATGCTGCCACGGCGCCGCTCTGAGCAGGGTCATGGACCTGCGGCAAAGGCCGCGCTAGGTAGGACGCGAGAGATCGGGGGAGAGCATGAGCGACCACATCAAGATCCGAAAGGCCGGAGGCACCTGGGTGGTGCGCGCGGCCGGTGCCGTGATCGGAGAAAGCGCCAACGCACTCGAGCTGACCGAGGGCGACTATCCGCCGGTCATCTACTTCCCGCGCGAGGACGTCGCGATGGCGTTCATGGAACCGACGGCCACCAGAACGACCTGCCGCTACAAGGGCGAGGCGAGCTATTTCGCGATCATCGGCAAGAGCGGCACGATCCCCGATGCCGCCTGGTCCTACGAGACGCCGAAGCCCGGCATGGAGCGGATCGCCGGGCACCTCGCCTTCTACCCCGACAGGGCGACGACCGAGCAGCTCTAGCCGGGTTGCGCGATGGCGCCCCGGGCGATAACGAAGCTCGGAACTGGCCCGCCGCGGGCCGCGGACAAGGAGTGTAGGCAATGGCAGTGAAGGTTGCGATCAACGGCTTCGGGCGGATCGGGCGGAACGTGCTGCGCGCGATCATCGAGTCGGGCCGCAAGGACATCGAGGTCGTGGCGATCAACGATCTTGGGCCCGTGGAGACCAACGCTCACCTGCTGCGCTTCGACTCGGTCCACGGCCGGTTCCCGGCCGAG
Source organism: Paracoccaceae bacterium (assembly GCA_041621405.1). Taxonomy (GTDB): domain Bacteria; phylum Pseudomonadota; class Alphaproteobacteria; order Rhodobacterales; family Rhodobacteraceae; genus JBFKAV01. Next base: position 4,806 of record JBFKAV010000072.1, on the reverse strand, counting down.
GTGAAGACCGGAGAAGACTGGATCGACGTCGGCCGCGGCAAGATCCGGGTTTCCGCGCTCAGGAACCCCGCCGACCTGCCCTGGAGCGACGTCGACGTGGTGATGGAATGCACCGGCATCTTCACCTCGAAGGAGAAGTGCCAGCCGCATCTCGAGAACGGCTGCTCGCGGGTGCTGATCTCCGCCCCCGGCGACGGCGCGGACGCCACCATCGTCTACGGCGTGAACCACGACAAGCTGACGAAGGATCACATCGTCGTCTCCAACGCCTCGTGCACCACGAACTGCCTGTCGCCGGTGGCCAAGGTGCTGAACGAGGCGATCGGCATCAAGCGCGGCTTCATGACCACGATTCACAGCTACACCGGCGACCAGCCCACGCTCGACACCTTCCACAAGGATCTCTATCGCGCCCGGGCCGCAGCCCTGAACATGATCCCGACCTCCACCGGCGCGGCGAAGGCGGTAGGTCTGGTACTGCCCGAGCTCAAGGGCAAGCTCGATGGCGTCGCGATCCGGGTGCCGACGCCGAACGTCTCGGTCGTGGACCTCACTTTCGAGGCCGCGCGCGAGACCGGCGTGCAGGAGATCAACGCCGCGATCAAGCAGGCGGCGGACGGGCCGCTCAAGGGCATCCTCGGCTATACCGAGCACCCGAACGTCTCGTCGGACTTCAACCACGACAGCCATTCCAGCGTGTTCCACATGGACCAGACCAAGGTGATGGAAGGCACGATGTGCCGGATCCTCACTTGGTACGACAACGAATGGGGCTTCTCGAACCGCATGGCCGACACCGCCGTGGCGATGGGCAAGCTGATCTGAGCCACCGGCCCGTTACTAAGGAGAGCCCCGCCGGCCTCCGGCGGGGCTTCTCTTTCGTCGGCCAGTGTCCGGGGAGATCACGCTCCGCGCCGCGCTGAGATGCAGAGGGCGGCAGACCCGCCGGACTCGAACACGATGCGTATGATCTCCCCGAACCCCGCCGCCGCCATCGCGGCCGTCACTTCCTCGGCCATCGCTGCCGCGGCTCTGCCTTCGTCGCTTTCCAGCCGCGGCTGGTAGGTGGTGAAGCAGAGGCCGTCGGGCGCAAGCGCGTCATGAAGGCGAGCGAAGAATTCTACCTTGTCCGGGATGAACTGGATGACGTTGAGCGAGAACGCCCGGTCGAAGTCGTATGGCCAGTCCGTGAGCCGCTCCGGCCCGCCCACGACGAGCTCGACCCGCTCGCCGAGGCCCGCGCGACCGAGCCGCGCCGCGGCCTGTGCGATCATTTCCGGCGAGTGATCGAGGGCCAGGATCCGGCCCTCGGTGACGATCTCTGCGCAGAGGCATAGAGCAAGCCCCGGGCCGCAGCCGATTTCGACCACCCGCGTCGCCGGGCCGAGGCGCATCAGCTCTACGGTACGGCGGTTGCGCAAGCGGTTGGAGGTGCGGCGGGCCATGAAATGGCCCGCCAGCCGTCCCGGCAGTCCGGACGGGCGCCCGAACTGCCGGACGAGGGCGGCTTTCAGCGTCACGACCCTACTCCCTTGGCGCGCGAGCGAGGCGGCCGCGAAGCCGGAGCAAGGTGCCCGCCGCCACCACCAGGAGCGCCGCCGCCAGCGCGTGGCGGAACTCTATCGGCGCGAGGCCGAAGAGCCCGGCGGCCAGCGTGTTCCAGCTCCAGAGGATCGCGACTCCGGTCAGGGCGAGCGCCACGACCGCGCCGAGGGCGATCCGACCGTAGGTCCTGTTTCCATGCAGATTCATTGCGAGGTCCTTTTCTGTTCAGGATCATCGATTTGCAGTTTCCGCCCGCGCGCACATCGGCCTCGCATGCCGTTTCGGCCGGGGCAATTGCCTCCGCCGGCGACGCCACCGGCGCCGCCTCTCGGATTCGGAGGATTCGGATGGCGGTGTCGCCGTCCCGTCTCAGCCCGCGGCGCACTGATCGCTTTTGGCCAGGGTTTGGTTTTCAGCAGCATGGAGCTCTCCGGGTCAGAATGAAATGACAACTATATTGTCATATAAATTATGACAGCGTACTTGTCAACTTCCGCACTTCGTCCCGGATATTCCATGTCGCGGCGCGGCCTGCAGGATCTTGCGAGCCCGCCAACACCAGTTTCCCAAGTCTCTGATTGTCTTAGGTAATCTTTACGCCGCCAAACCGACAAAGCGGCCACGCGGCTCGCCGGTGCCGCCTGGCGCCGATCTTTCCCCAGCGGATCAGGGTCCGGGCGGGGCCTCCCCTCCCCGCCCGGACGTTCCTCGACGCCTCGATACCCGGGCGTCGAGGGCAGCCTTGACGGCCGGCGTCACGAAAGGCGTGACGTCACCGCCAAGGCGCGCGATCTCCTTGACCAGCTTGGACGCGATGGCCTGGTGCTGGGCCTCGGCCATAAGGAACACCGTCTCGATCGAGGCGTCGAGACGGCGGTTCATGCCGACCATCTGGAACTCGTACTCGAAATCGGCGACGGCGCGCAGCCCGCGGATGATCAGGGTGGCGCCCACATCGCGGGCGCAGTCGACCAGCAGGTTGTCGAACGGGTGTGCGACGATCTCCATGCCGGTCTCCTGCCGCAGCGGCGCGCATTCCGCCTCGGTCATCCCGACCCGCTCCTCGAGCGTGAACATCGGGCTCTTGTCGTTGTTGATCGCGATGCCGATCACCAGCCTGTCGACCAGCGTGGCCGAGCGGCGGATGATGTCGATATGGCCCAGGGTCAGCGGATCGAAGGTGCCCGGATAGAGGCCGATGCGCATGAGAAGTCCCCGTTTCCCCGCCCGCCCAAGCAACGATATTGCGCGAGCCAATGCAAGGGGTTCGCCCCCGGCGTCAGAAGCCCTTGATCATCCCCTCGAGCGCATCCTTCTCCATGGCGAGTTCGGACAACCGCGCTTTGACCACGTCGCCGATCGAGATCAGCCCGACCATTTCTTCGCCCTCCATGACCGGAAGGTGCCGGAAGCGTCCCTCGGTCATCTTCTGCAGGACCTGGTCCGCGGACTCGTCGCGGTGGCAGCTGACGATCTTCTTGGTCATCAGCTCTTCCACCTTCTCGGTGAGGCTTGCGGTGCCACGCTTGCCGAGTTCGCGGACGATGTCGCGCTCGGAGACGATGCCCGACACCCGTTTGCCGTCGGGCGAGACGACCACGGCGCCGATGCGGCGGGTCGAGAGAAGCTGCGCCGCCTCGGTCACCGTGGCGCCGGGATGGATGGTCACAACCTTTTCATCCGCCTTCGACTTCAGGATCACGTGGACTTGCATCGGCCTTCTCCCTCGCCTTGGTGGTTGATCCCGAGCGTCCCCTCGCCCGGTCGTTCTGTCAAGCGAGCGCTTCCAGACGATCGAGCTCGGCGCGCAGGCCCTCGCCCAGCGCCTTGGCAAAGCGGCTCAGCCGCTCGACGCGCCGGTCGTCGACATGGCGGAGGAGCCAGAAGCTGCGTCCGAGCCGAATGTCGGCGGGCAGAACCCGCACGAGATCGGGCGCGTGCGGCAGGGCGAAGTCGTGGACGATGCCGAGCCCGGCGCCGGCACGCAGGATATTGAGCTGGACCGCCACGGAATTGGAGGCAAGCGCGACCCGGGAAACGCCGATCTCGGCGAGGTAGTCGAGCTCGCGGTCGAAGATCATGTCGGGGATGTAGCCGACGATGGGGTGGTGGGCGAGATCCTCCCGCGCGCGGATCGGCGGATGCGTGGCGAGGTAGTCGCGCGCCGCGGCGAGGCTCAGGCGGTAGTCTGCGAGCTTCTCGGCCAGGAGCCGCCCGCCGGTGGGGCGCGACACGGCGATCGCCATGTCGGCCTCGCGCCGCGAGAGGTTCGCCACCCGCGGCGCCGCGACGATCTGGATCTCAAGGCCGGGGTGTTCGGCCGCGAGCCGCGCCACCACGCCCGGAAGGAGATAGTTGGCGCAGCCGTCCGGCGCGCCGATCCTGACCTGCCCCGACAACGCGCCCCCCTGTGCCCGGGCCGCGCCCACCGCGCCCTGGATCGCCTCCTCGGCGCGAACCGCCTCGTCGAACAGCCGCTGGCCCTCGGTCGTGGCGGCGTAGCCCTGCGGCGACTTGGTGAAGAGCTGCGCCCCGAGCGCCGCCTCGAACCGCGCGATGCGGCGGCCCACGGTGGCCGGATCGAGCCGGAGCGCCCGCGCCGCGCCCGAAAGGCTCTCGGCCCGTGCCACGGCGAGGAAGATTCGCAAATCGTCCCAGTCGGCCTCGGAGGTCATACCTGAAGTTCCGCAAAACGCTTTTGCCAACCTGCCTCTTTTTCCGGCATTCCTGCAAGACTAGACTGGCTGGCGAGACCCAAGGGAGGATCAGATGCAGGAACTCGGCCACTGGATCAACGGCAAGCGCGTGAAGGGCAGCTCGGGCCGCTTCGCGGACGTGTTCAACCCGGCCACCGGCGAGGTTCAGGCGAAGCTGGCGCTCGCCTCCAAGGCCGAGCTCGACGCCGCCGTCGCGGCCGCCGCCAAGGCGCAGCCCGCCTGGGCCGCCACCAACCCGCAGCGTCGGGCGCGGGTGATGATGGAGTTCGTGCGACTCCTCAACCGCGACATGGAGAAGCTGGCCGAGGCACTCTCCCGCGAGCACGGCAAGACCATTCCCGACGCCAAGGGCGACGTGCAGCGCGGGCTCGAGGTGATCGAGTACTGCATCGGCGCGCCACAGATGCTGAAGGGCGAGTTCACCGACTCGGCCGGCCCGGGCATCGACATCTACTCGATGCGCCAGGCGCTCGGCGTCGTTGCCGGCATCACGCCGTTCAACTTCCCCGCCATGATCCCGATGTGGAAGATGGGCCCGGCGCTG
>JBFKAV010000071.1:0-17673 GCA_041621405.1 Paracoccaceae bacterium | reverse complement strand
GTCTCGGCCGCGATCATCGACCACTTCGGCCTGATGGCCGCGCGGCCCTTGCCGATCAGCCCGACCCGCGCCGCCGGCATCGCCCTGATGGCGGCGGGCGTGCTCCTCACCCAGCGCGCCTAGTGGGGCTTGTCCTCGGGCTCGGCCGGCTCCTCCGCCTCTTCCTCCACGGGGATCGCATAAGTGCCCGTCAGCCAACGCCCGAGGTCCACGTTGGCGCAGCGCTTCGAGCAGAACGGGCGGTACTTCTCCGCCGCCGGTTTGCCACAGATCGGACAGGTCATTTCAGCGCCTCGGCGAGCGGCAGCCGCTCGCGCTTCCGTTGCGCCTCATAGTGGCCGAGCGGGGTCCAGCCGACAAGCGCGGTCTCCACCGCGTCGGCCCTGAAGGCCGCCTTCAGTGCCCCCTCGACGGCCCGGCGGTCGTGCTTCGGCATCGGCGCAAAGTCCACCGTGATCTGACCGCCGAGACCGCGCAGGCGGAGCTGCCGGGGCAGCTCGCGCGCCGCGGCGAGGTTGGCCTTCAGGCCTGCGGCCGGCGTGGTGTCGCCGCCGGTGTTGACGTCGACCGCCACCAAGGCCCGGGTCGGCTCGACACACATCGTCGCGCCTGCGCCGACCGGCACCTCGGCGCTCCTCAGCGCCTCGATCGCGTCGAGCACGCCATGCGTCTCGAAGGCGTCCGCCCCCTCGGCCACCTCGTCGGCCGGCGGCTCGGCCCAGTCGCGCCAGGCTAGGTGGTGCGGCCCCGGGCCGTCGAGCAGGTGCTCGGGTTCGCGGCCCGCGTCGGAGGTGACCCTATCGGCCAGCTCGCGCATCGCGGCGATGTCCTCGGCGACCTCGTCTTCCGAGCCGAACGCGGCGGCCGAGCGCAGGATCAGGCCCATCTCCGAACCCGCCATCGCCGCCTCGGCGACCCCGGCGAGCCGGGCACGGGCCTCCGCGTCGCGGATCCGCCGCGAGAGGTTGAGGCCCGGCGCCTCGGGCGTGACGATCGCGTGCCGGCTCTTGAAGAGGAGCCTGGCCGTGACCGGAACCGCCTTGCCGGGCTCCGAGTGGCCGGTGACCTGCACCAGGAGCGGCTGGCCCGGGCGCAACCCCTTCGCCTCGCGCAGGAAGGCGCGCGCCCCTCCGGGCAGGCGCAGGAACACGCCCCCCTGACCCTTCAGCGGCCGGTCGACCAGACCCCGGAAGATCGCCCCCGGCGCCGGAGGGCCGTCCTCCGGCCCCTCGACGAGCAGGTCCTCGAGCCGGCCGTCCACCGTCAGCGCCGCCGCCTCGCGACCCGCGAGCTCGGAAAGCACGATCACCCGGCCCTTCACGCGAGCACCCCCGCGGCCCTGAGCAGCGCCGCGGTTTCCGCCAGCGGCAGGCCGACCACTGCGGAATGCGAGCCCTGCAGCCAAGGAATGAAGGCCGCCGCGTGGCCCTGGATGCCGTAGCCTCCGGCCTTGTCGCGCCACTCGCCGGTGGCGAGGTATGCGGCGACCTCCCCGTCGGTGAGGCGCTTCATCTTCAGCACGGATTCCACGTCGCGCTCCCAGAGCCGCTCGCCCCGCCTGACCGCCACGGCGGTGATCACCCGGTGGCGACGGCCGGACAGAAGGCGCAGGTACGCTTCCGCCTCGGCCTCGTCCCCGGGCTTGCCGAGGATCCGGGTGCCGATGCAGACGGTGGTGTCGGCCGCCAGCACCGCCTCGCCCTCGCCGCAGGGCACCGCGAGCGCCTTCTCGCGCGCGATCCTGCGCACGTAGGCGCGCGGGCTCTCGCCCTTTTGCGGGGTCTCGTTGATCTCGGCCGGGCGGATCTCGTCGGGCACGATGTCGAGCGCCCCCAGAAGCTCCAGCCTCCGGGGGCTCGCCGAGCCCAGCACGAGCCGCACCTTACTTGAAGCGGTAATTGATGCGCCCTTTGGTAAGGTCGTAGGGCGTCATTTCCACCTGAACCTTGTCGCCAGCCAGAACCCGGATGCGGTTCTTCCGCATCTTGCCCGCCGTATGCGCGATGATCTCATGGCCGTTTTCGAGCTCGACCCTGAACGTCGCGTTCGGCAGGAGTTCCTTCACGACGCCGGGGAATTCGAGCATCTCTTCCTTGGCCATGGTCACTCCTGGTCTTCCTGTCCGCCAAATCCCGCGGACGCGGCACTAAATGCGCCCAACGAGGTCGTTTTTCAAGGGAAATGTCAGGTCAGGCACGGTTGTGTGACACGGTCCAGTCACCGCTCCTGGGCAGCCGCCGCCGAGGCCGCGGTAGTCGATGGAGGTCGGATTCGGCAAGGTAGAAGATCTCGGTGAGAGCGAGCGAAGAGCAGAAACCTGAGCCGACCTGATTGGTGCAGGCTACCTGCGGTTCGCCACGATATGGCCGGTGATGCGATCGGCATGCTCGGCCGCGACGAGTACGGTTCCCGCCCTGAGAGACTCCAGCGTGTCGAGGCCGGCGAAGTAGATCCCGGGAACGGATAGGCATCGCTCCTGCACGGGATCGCCATTGCCGTCCAGCACTCCGGGCACCCGTAGCCAACCGAAATCGCCCCGCAGTCCGGTCGACCACACGACCGTGCCTATGCCTTCCGCCTCCAGGTCGATCTCCAAGATCGGCGGGTCGGGGAACCGAGGCGCGACGGTTTCTGCCGGGTCGGGTGTGGCTTCGGGGGCGTCGAGCGCTTCACGGGCAATGAAATCGTCGATCTCACGCCGCAGCATCGCCGACATTTCATCCCCGAAGGCCGCACTTTCGGCCAGCGTGTCGTCGAACCTGACCTTGCCCTCGGCCGAGACGTCTTTGAGCCGCCCCAACAGCACCACACCCTGTGCGCTGAGCGATTGCAGACTGATCGTGTGGGTTGCACCGATGAGGCCACGACCCGACGCCGTCGTGCGCGGCTTGGCCATGCGTCCGGTATCGGTCAGCCAAAGGAAGATATCGCGTCCGCGGTAGCGGCGGGGGACGCGGCCGTTGCGACCGGTCGAGAGGAATACCTCCCGTCCCGCCTGGACGAGATCTTCGGCGATCTGCCCGCCGGTATTCCCGCAGCCGACCACCAGGACGGCACCTGGAGGCAGCATGTCCGCGCTTCGGTAATCCGATCCATCGATCTGGTGGATCGACCGCGGCACCAGGTCCGCCAGTCCCGGTCGCCGCGGAACGTTGAGATTGCCGGACGCGACGACCACGTGGCCCGCCCGCACATTTCCCAAGGAGGACCGGATCTCAAACCCCGTATTCTCGGGCCGCACATCCTCGACCGGCGTGCCCTCATGCACGGGCAGGCCGTTTCGCTGGACGTAGCTCTCCACCATGTCCACGAACGCATCCCGCGTCATGTAGCCCTCTGGCGCCGGGCCTTGGTAACGGTCGCCAGGCAGAACGGTCATGACGTTCGGCGTGTTCATGCGAAACGATGTCCACCGCTGCGAGCGCCAGGTCTCGCAGATGCGCCCGCGCTCGAGGACAACGTGACTCAGTCCCGCCTGCTTGAGGGCGTAGCTCACGCTCAGCCCCGCCCATCCGGCGCCGATGACCGCGACCTCGTACTCTTCCGTGTCTCGCACCGATCGGCTCCAGAAGGCTGCCCCGGTAGGCAATCTAGCAGACCGCCGCGGGGACGTCCGCTTCCCTTCGCAAAGCGAATGTTCGTCGCAACCTCCGTGAGTGGCCGTCACTCCACCAGGCCGCTCTCCTCCGGCTCCCCGAACCGGTCCAGCATCCGCGCCCGGATCTGGTCCCGCGCCTGTCGATAGGCCGCGAGCTTCGCCTCCCGGGTCTCGCCCAGGCCCGTCGGATCGAGAATCGGCCAGTATTCCACATCGATGTGGTTGTAGCGGGTGAACTCGAGCGCCTGGCGCTGGGACGCCGGCGAGAGGGCGACGATGAGGTCGAACTGGGAGAGGTCGTCGCCCCATTCCTGCATTTCCTCGAACGACCGCGAGCGGTGGCGGGAGAGCTCGACCCCGATCTCCTGGCAGACGGTGATGGCGAAGCCGTCGATCTCCAGGTCGTTGCGGACGCCCGCCGACTGGACATAGGCGCGCTGACCGTAGAGCTTCTTCATCAGCCCCTCGGCCATCGGCGAGCGCACGGCGTTGTAGTCGCAGCAGAACAGCACCGAGGAAGGGAAATCGCGCACCTCAGCCGCCCCAGTGCAGAACGCAGATCAGCGTGAAGAGGCGCCGGGCAGTGTCGATGTCGACATCGGCCTTGCCGTCGAGCCGCTCCTGCAGGACGCGCGCGCCCTCGTTGTGGATGCCGCGGCGGGCCATGTCGATGGTCTCGATCTGGGAGGGCGGCAGCTTCTTCACCGCGTCGAAATAGCTCTCGCAGATCTGGAAGTAGTCCTTCACCACCTGGCGGAACGGGCCGAGCGAGAGGTGGAAGGCGCCGACCTTCTCCTCCGCTTCGCTGGCGATGTCGAAGACCAGGCGGCCGTCCTTGATCGAAAGACCGAGCCGGTAGGGGCCGGGCGGGACCTCGCGGCCGTCGCGCGAGGGCAGCGCGAAGGAGTTGTCCTCCAGCAGGTCGAAGATCGCGACGCGGCGCTCCTGCTCGATCTCCGGCGTCGGCGGCGGCAGCGCGGCATCGTCGATCGCGATGTGCGAGATGCGGGACATGGGTCAGCCTTCGTTCAGGCGGTCGAGGCGGGCGCGGACGGAGAGCCCGTGCGCCTCGAGGGATTCGGATACGGCGAGCCGCTCAGCGGCGGGGCCGAGGGCGGCGAGCGCGGCGGGGGTCATCCGGGCCAGCGTGGTGCGCTTGAGAAAGTCTAGAACCGAGAGCCCGGAGGAGAAGCGGGCCGAACGCGCGGTGGGCAGCACGTGGTTCGGTCCGCCGACATAGTCGCCGATCGCCTCGGGCGTCCATTGCCCGAGGAAGATGGCGCCGGCATGGGTAATCTCGCGCGCGAGCACCTCGGGGTCGGCGGTGCAGAGCTGGAGGTGCTCCGGCGCCACGCGGTTCGAAAGCGCCGCCGCCTCGGAGAGGTCGCGGCTGACGATGATCGCGCCGTTCCGCTCCCAGCTCGCGCCGGCGATGGCGCGGCGCTCGAGGGTTTTGAGGCGCCCGGCCACCGCCCTCGCAACCTCGCCGCCGAAGCCCGCGTCGGGGGTGATCAGGATCGCCTGCGCGCTCTCGTCGTGCTCGGCCTGCGAGAGCAGGTCGAGGGCGACCCAGTCGGGGTCGTTGTCGGCATCGGCTATGACCAGGATCTCGGAGGGGCCGGCGATCATGTCGATGCCGACGCGACCGAAGACGCGGCGCTTGGCGGCGGCGACATAGGCGTTGCCGGGGCCGGTGATCTTGTCCACCGGCGCGATGGTCTCGGTGCCCCAGGCCAGCGCCGCAATAGCTTGGGCGCCGCCGATCCGGTAGACGGTCTCCACCCCGGCGAGCCGCGCGGCGAGGATCACCAGCGGATTGACCAAGCCCCCAGGCGTCGGGCAGGCGATCACCAGCCGCTCCACCCCTGCAACCTTGGCCGGGATCGCGTTCATCAAGACCGATGACGGGTAGGAAGCGAGCCCGCCCGGGACGTAGAGTCCGGCAGCGGAGACCGGGGTCCAGCGCCAGCCGAGCGTGGCGCCCTGGGCGTCGGTCCACTCGGCATCCTCCGGCATCTGCCGCCGGTGGTAGGCGCCGATCCTCTCCGCGGCGAGCTCCAGCGCCGCCCGGTCCCCGGTCGCCACTTTGGCGCACTCGGCCTTGATCTCCGTCGCAGAGAAGGAGAGCCGCTCCGGCGTGAGCCGCAGCCGGTCGAAGCGCTCGGTCAACTCGATCAACGCGGCGTCGCCGCGGGCCCGCACCTCGGCGATGATCGCGGCCACCGCCTCGTCCACGTCCGTCGCCTCCTCGCGCTTCAACGCCAGAAGTGCGGCGAAGCGGGCCTCGAATTCGGGCTCGGCGGTCGACAGAAGATGCGGCATCGGGCGGGTCCTCGTTCCGCCCCGACATAGCGGCGGCGGCAGGGGGGCTCAAGCATCGCCCTCTTCACCTTGGAGAAATATCCCCGCCGGAGGCCGCCGAGCCGAGGCCGGAACGGCCGCAGGCGAGACGAGCGGAATGGCCCGAAGGGCCGCATTTCGGCAACCGGAGGGCCGGGCGGGCCGGCTCAGGCGTGCCGCGGCGCCTTCTGCGAAGGGGCGAGGTAGGGCCGGGTCACGTCCTTCAGCGTCACGTCGATACATTCGGCCTCGAGCGCGATCGCGCCGTCGCCGGCGAGCGTCAGGATCAGCCGCCCGGCGCCGTCGTCGCCGGGTTCCCAGTCGAGCGCAAGGAGCGAGAGCACTGCCTCGGTCTCGCGCCGGTCGATGCCCTGTGAGGCGACGCGGGTGACGTCGTCGACCACGAGCAGGGCCTGCACGCGCTCGGGCGGGTAGCGGCGGCCGGCCGCCGCCTCCTCCCATCGGAAGCGATTGAGCAGAACGGCGAAGCGGCGCCGCCTGGGCTGCCAGCGCATCTCGGTGATCGGAAACACCGCGTCCTGCACCAGGGCCGAGATCACCGGCAGATCCTCGGGCGCGAGTGCCTTCAGGTGGAGCGGCGCCTCGTGGGCGTCCTCAAAGCGGGCGTCCTCGCCGCTCATGCCGCGATCCGCTCGATGTGGGCGCCGCAGGCGCCGAGCTTCTCCTCGACGCGCTCGTAGCCGCGGTCGAGGTGGTAGACCCGGCTCACCACCGTCTCGCCCTCGGCGGCAAGCGCCGCAAGGATCAGCGAGACCGAGGCCCTGAGGTCGGTGGCCATCACCGGGGCGCCCCTGAGGCGCTCGACACCGGTCACCGTCGCGGAGCCGCCGTGCACGTCGATAACAGCGCCCATGCGCGTCAGCTCCGGCGCGTGCATGAAGCGGTTCTCGAAGATCGTCTCTTCGAGGCGGCTCTCGCCCTCGGCCGTGCAAAGCAGCGCCATCATCTGCGCCTGCAGATCGGTGGGAAAGCCCGGGAACGGCTCGGTGACGACATTGACCGCCTTGGCGCGGCCGTTGCGGCGGGCGACCTTGAGGCCCCGATCGGTCTCCTCGACGCCGATCCCGGCCGCCTCGAGCTTCTCGGCGAAAGCGGCCACGAGTTGCCGCTTTCCGCCCAGGAGCTCCACCTCGCCGCCGGCGATGGCGGGGGCGAGCATGTAGGTGCCGAGCTCGATGCGGTCGGCCACCACTTCGTGGGTGGCGCCGCTCAGTGCCGCAACGCCCTCGACGGTGATGGTCGACGTGCCCGCACCTTCGATCCGGGCGCCCATGGCGGAAAGGCAGCGGGCGAGATCGACGATCTCCGGCTCGCGCGCGGCGTTGTTGAGGACCGTGGTGCCGCGGGCCAGCGTCGCCGCCATCAGCGCGTTCTCGGTGGCGCCGACTGAGACGAACGGGAAGTCGATGACCGCGCCCTTCAGCCCACGCTTCGCGCTGGCGTGGACGTAGCCGTCGCGCAGTTCGAGCTCGGCCCCGAGCGCCTCCAGCGCCTTGAGGTGCAGGTCTACCGGCCGCGCACCGATGGCGCAGCCGCCGGGCAGCGAGACCTCGGCCTGGCCATGTCGGGCCAAGAGCGGCCCGAGCACCAGGATCGAGGCGCGCATCTTGCGCACGATCTCGTAGTCCGCGTGCTGGCTGGTTAGGTCGTGCGAGGAGAGCGCCAGCACCTGGCCCTTCTGCAGGCATTGCACCTCGGCGCCGAGCGATTGCAGCAAAGTCGTCATAGTGCGGATGTCGGCGAGCCGCGGTGCGTTGGTCAGCGTGAGCGGCGCGTCGGTCAGGAGCGTCGCCGGCATCAGCGCCAGGCAGGCGTTCTTCGCCCCGGCGATGGGGATCTCGCCACGGAGAGCGCCGCCGCCTCGGATCAGGATCGAGTCCATTCCCGTCTAGTCTTCCGTCTTGTCGCCGTCGTCGCGCGCCCGGGCCTGCGCCTTGCGGCGCCCGAGGTTCGCCTTCAGCGCGGCCTTCAGCCGCTCGGTGCGGGCGCGCGCCTCGGCGGCCTTCTCGGCGTTGCTGGCGCGCACCGGTTCGGGTCCGTGGCGGGGGGTCTTCTTGCTCATGCCGCCCTCTCTATCCATTCCGGGTGGAAGGGTCCATATTCGACGGCAGTTGCCGACCCAAGGGGCGCGCCCCTCCCACGCGCGCGTGCGCCCCGTCTGCCCGCGGGATTCCGCCGATGCGCCTTGCCGTCTGTCTTTTTCTCTGCCTTTGCGACCCCGCCCTCGCCGAGGACGCCCCGCCCTTCGCCGCCTTTGACGGCGCCAGCGCCCCGGTCCTGAACGACCCCCACGATCTGGCCTTCGGGCCGGACGGGCTGCTCTACGTTGCCGACAAGTTCGGCGACCGCATCGTCGTCTTCGACCCCGAGACGCTGGAGCTCATCGAGGTCCTGGGCCAGGGGCGGTTGCCCGGGGTGCACGACGTCTCGTTCGGGCCGGAGGGCGAGGTTGCCCTCGCGGTGACCGATCTCAACGCGGTGCTGCTCTACGAAAGCGTCGCCGGATTGGACGGCCCGGCCAGCGGCATCGTCGGCGCGGCGCGCACCGAGGGCGCGCTCTTGCATTCCGGCGGGCGGCTCTATGCGACGGCTGGCGGCATCGGTGTGCTCGTTGCGATCGAGGGCGAGGCGGTCGTCGCGCTCGCCGAGGGGCACTTCGGCGCCCATGACGTGGCCGAGGACCCCGAGGGCAATATCTGGGTCGCCCACAATCGCGCCCGGCGGCTGGTGAAATACAGCCCCGACCTCACCCGGCTCCAGGTGCTCGATGATCCGAAGTTCGGCCTCAGGGGCGCGCGCTATCTCGACGTAACCGAGGCCGGGCTGCTCGCGGTGGCCGACCAGGACGCGCATCGCATCCTCCTGATCGACCCCGACGGGCCCGAGGGTGGCACGCTTCTTGGCGTCCTCGGAACCGGCGAGCCCGGCCTCGGACCGAATCTTTTCGACGATCCCGAGGGCGTCGCCGTCAGCGGAAACCGCTTCTTCATCTCTGACAGCGACAACAACCGGATCGTGCGCTATGCGATCGTGCTGAACTAGGCGGCCTGCCCCGCGGCCGGTCGGAAATGCCGCTTGCGCGGTGGGTGGATTGCCGCTAATCAGCCGCCCGCGGGCTGCCGTAGCTCAGTGGTAGAGCACTCCCTTGGTAAGGGAGAGGTCGTCAGTTCAATCCTGACCGGCAGCACCAGGGCACTCACCAATTCAGCGTCGCCGCGGCCGCGGTGAACCCGGCGAAGGCTTCCGCCTCGAGGTCGGCGCGGCGGTCGCCCTCGACAAGTACGGTCGCGAGGTTTGGCCGGAGGAATCCGGCTGCCGGGCAGGCCGGGACGTGAGCCATGCCCGCGACGAGCGTCGTCAGCGCCTGCGACTTGCCGCCCCGCGCCCGTGCGATATGCTCGCCCGCGATGCCCGAGAGCTCGCCGATCCGACCGACCGACGACGAGGCCCGCGCGCTGGCCCGCAGGCTTCTTGCCGAGGCGCGCCACGCCGCGCTCGGAACGCTCGACCCCGCGACCGGGGCGCCGGTCGTCACCCGCGTGGCGGTTGGGACCACGCCCGAGAGCCTGCCGATGACCCTGGTCTCGGCGCTCTCCGCCCATACTCGCGCGCTCCGCGCCAATCCACTTGCCTCGCTCCTCGTGGGCGAGCCCGGGCCGAAGGGCGACCCGCTCACCCATCCGCGGCTGACGCTGCACCTGCGCGCCAGCTTCGTCGCCCGCGGGACGCCCGAGCATGACCGGCTCCGGGCGCACTGGCTCGCCAGCCACCCGAAATCCGCGCTTTACGCCGATTTCGCCGACTTCGCCTTCGTCATCTACGAGCCGACCGGCGCCAGCCTCAACGGCGGCTTCGGCAAGGCCTACGAGCTCACACCCGAGGACCTAGCCGGCCTATAGCCCGAGCCACATTCGTGCCGGAGAACTGATGGGGGTGCCGTCAGAGCAAAAGCCCAAGCGTTCCATGCTGTTGGCGGCAATGGCCGCAATGTGGGACTTTCCCGACCTTCGGCCCGGCGTGATCAACGGCCGCGACCGGCCTATTGCGTCGGCAAACAGCGCCTGAGCGGGGCCTTGACCGCTGATTCAATGCTCCCGAGGCAAGTGAGAACTGGCGATGATCGGTCCAAGGCAGGTTGCGCAGGGGTCGAAGTTCTACGCGTTCTCACTTGAAGATCATGTCCCGCCGGATCACCCGCTGAGGTGCATCGCCCGGCTTGTCTACCTTGGGCAGGCCGGTTTGTCACAACCGCGCTAGACGATCCTCAAGACGCTGACGAGATCGCGGCGTTCGAGGCGATTTCACCTTTGATACTTGACAGCCTAAGCCTTGGCTACGCCTAGGGGGAATAGGCTTTGTCTCGGAGCGAAGGACTATTGCCTCGTCCACTTGTAAGATAGCCGACCCGGGCGCGGCGAACGGCCGGTCAGGATTTTGGCCGTGCAGCTTTCTGCGAAGGGCCACTCTGGGGAGCCTGCGCGGCCTCCCGATCGGAATCTTGCCACTGCGCGTGGAATTGGCTCCGATGAGTGCGCTCGCGTTGGCTTGGCGCACGCTTTCATGGCGGGGCATTTTCCTTATGCATTGGTCGGGATCGGCGCCACCGACCTTGCGTCGCCGCGGATCGCCACGGTCGGGGCAGCCATGCTGGCCGTTGCGTCGGTGGTGCGACCGATCCGGACCGTTCGAAGAGTCGTGCGTCCGGTCTCGATCGGTGACGCGTTAGTTACTTCTGAGGCGCGAGATGGCCCGGCCAATGGCAGGTGTCGAGGAGGCCCCGAGCTTGCCCGACCGCCCGCGCCGCGCGGTCAAGGGCCAGATCGGCGAATCCGCGCCGATACACCCGATCCGCGATGGAGTTTCCCGGAACCATTGCAGGTGCTCCGCGTTGGTTCGACGTGCGTCACTGATACGCAAGACAGAACCACCAAGGAGTTTGTACTCATGAAAAAGCTTTTGCTTTCAACGGCCCTTATTGCCGTAACGACATCGGCCGGCGTCGCGATGGATGACGCTGGCATGTTCCGCGCCGAGTCCGACCCAATGGAAATTCACGCGTCGAACTTCATCGGCAAGCGGGTCTACAGTTCCGAAGCCGAGATCGAAGGCGATGCGTTCCAAGGCGTCCAGCCCGACTGGGAGGATATCGGCGAAATCAACGACGTGATCTTCTCGCGCGACGGCAAGGTCGAGGCGGTGCTGGTGGATATCGGCGGCTTCCTCGGGATCGGTGAGCGTCAGGTCGCGGTCGAGATGGACGCGATCCGGTTCGTCGCGGACGATGCGACGGCCGAGGACCTGTCGGACTTCTTCCTCGTGATGAACGCGCCGCGTGCCGCGCTCGAGGCGGCGCCGGAATACTCGTGGCAGTACGATGCCGCGATGCAGGAGGAAGGTGAGGCGGAGACGGAAGGCGCGATGGAAACGCTGGACGTTGCCGCGAGCGACCCGGACGCGACGACGCGCGAGCCGGTCGTGCGCGAGGGTTACGTCTCCGCGGGCGAAGCCGATATGAACACCGAGATGCTGACCGGCGCGCCAGTCTACGACGCCAAGGACGAATGGATCGGCGAGATCTCGGAACTGCTGATCAACGACGAGGGCAAGATCACCGATGCCGTCATCGATGTCGGCGGTTTCCTCGGGATCGGCGAGAAGCCGGTCGGGCTGAAGATCGGCGAGGTGGACATCCTGCGGCCCGATGACGGCACCGACCTCCGCGTCTACGTCTCGATGACGAAGGAAGAGCTCGAAGCGCTGCCGACCTATGACCAGTAGCCGAAAGGAAGCGTAACGAGTGTGGGGCCCGCGTTCGCGCGGGCCCTTTCATTGTCGGGCCTGGCTGCGCGGTATCTCGAAGGTGAAGACAGTCTCGTCGGCGTCGGACGACACGGTCAGGGCACCGCCATGCGCCTTGGCGATCTCGGTCGCGATGTACAGACCGAGGCCGAGACCGCGCTGGCTTTCCTCCATCCGGGTGCGGAAGAAGGGTTGAAAGAGCATCTTCAGCGCTCTCTTGGGGATCGGCGGCCCGGAGTTGGCCACCGAGAGCACGAACGCCCCTTCGCGGTCCTCGGCGCGGACCTGGATCGGCTTTCGGGCGTCGCCATGCGTGACCGCATTGGCGAGGAGGTTGGACAGGAGTTGTGCAATTCGGGCCGCGTCGCAGGAAAGCGGATCGGCGAAGTCGAACTCCGTCTCGATCTGCGTGCCGGGATGGGCCAGCTCGATCTCCTTCACGGCCTGTTCAAGAGCCGGTTTCAGCGGCACGGTCGTGCGACGGTCGACAGAAATGCCCTGGCCGAGCTGCGATCGCGCGAAATCCATGATGTCGTCGATCAGCGCCGCCATCCGGTCGACCGCGCCCTGCGCCGCATCGAGCAGTTCCAGCGTCGTCTCGCTTTGTACTTCGCGGCGCATCATGCGGTTCGCCGAGGCAATCGCGGCGAGCGGGTTGCGAAGGTCGTGGCCGAGGACGGCGATCAACTGATCGCGGATGAGCGCCGCCTCCTTGCTTAGCTGCAAGGCGGCGGCGGCATCCTTGTGCTCGGTGACGTCACGGGCGCTGCAATAGTAGCGGCCGCCTTCGGGAACAGCGTTCCACGACAGCCAGCGATAGCTCCCATCCTTGTGGCGGTAGCGGTTCTCGAATTTCAGGATCGGATGCCCGCGCTTCATGCGAGCGAAGGCGTCTTCGGTGCGGGGTACGTCTTCTGGGTGGATGAAATCGAGGAATTGGCGGCTCTCGATCTCGTCTGCGCGATAACCCAAGGTATTGAACCAGGCGGGATTGGTGCTCTCGAAATGCCCTGAATCGTTCAGGATCCCGAGAAGATCGGGCGTGACCTTCCATGTCAGGCTTTGTTCCCGCGCCAGTTCCGGCACCGCTGCTCACCTTTTCGACCCGTCTGCGCCGGAAAGAAGACGCAACTAGATTCAAGAAACAAAAGCCAAACCCCGCAGTACGACAGGCCTTCCAACCTGCTTATCTGCGGGCCGACTCTTCGTTTCTATAAAGAAGATGCCGCCGGTTGAACCCGGCGGCATCTTCTTTTCCGGCTCTCATGCGTCAGACGGGCGGCTTGCCGCGCATCGCGCGGGCAACCATCGTGGCGACGAACAGGATCAGGAAGATCACGAAGAGGATCTTGGCGATCCCGGCCGACGCGCCGGCAATGCCACCGAAGCCGAGCGCGGCGGCGATAAGTGCGATCACGAGAAAGGTAAGGGCCCAACCGAGCATGAGAGAATCTCCTTTATAGTTGACGTGTATCCGTCTGCGATCTGGTAACGCACGGAGGCCGTCTTGGTTCCATCGCCGGTCGCGCGCCACCACTGGAACCCGAGGCCCGCGGCGCGCGTTGACGCCGGAGTGCCGCACGCTCGTGCGCGGCAACGTCCCAAGGAGGAAACCATGTTCGAACTTACCGGCCTCGGGGGGCTTGTCCTCCTTGCGCTCGATCTCTGGGCGCTGATCTCCATCTTCGGATCGTCGGCCGAGACAGGCCGCAAGGTGCTGTGGTCGCTTCTCGTGATCGTCCTGCCGCTCATCGGCTTCATCATCTGGCTGGTCGCCGGCCCGAGATCGGCCTCGAGCCGCCTTTGACCCGGGCGGCCGGATTCCTCGCCCGGGCCAAGCCCGGTTGACGATCTCGGCCACCGCGACGCTGATCCGCGGCATCTACGCGCTCCAATGCATTCACAACCGGCCCGACCCAACCGGCGAATCCATTCGGCGGTCGGGCCGCGCCCGTTCATTTGCAGTCCGGCACTCGTCGCCGTCGCCGCGCTGCCGATGCGGCTCTTCCACTCGGCCTGTGCCGTGCTTCCGGGAGGCGCGCCTGCGGTGCTCGACCATGTGCGCTGTGCGGCAGATAGGACGGAAACCCGGCCGGATCCCGCCGACAATCCGTCGCGGACTTTCGGAGCCGTGGAACCAACGATCCCTGCGCCGCGTTGACCCGCCAGCAACTGCCCGACGCAAAGGGCGAAGCCGGAGGGCATCCAATGCACCGCATCTTCTACATCATCGGCGTCGTCGTCGTGGCGCTGTTCGTCATCAACCTGCTCGCGTGAGGAGCCGACCCATGACCCGCAAGGACATTCAAGACACCGCCCGCGATACCGTGAAGGACGTGAAACAGACCGGGCGGGAGGCTATCGCCGCCGCCAAGAGCGGCGCTTCGGAGGCCGCCTCCGAGGCGAAGGCCGCGTTGCGCGACGAGGCGGAAACGCGGGCGGAGTCGGGCAAAGATATGGCGGCCGATCGAGGCCAGCGCCTCGCGCGGGACCTGCGCGATGCTGCCGGATCGCAGGGCGAGGAGACGTTCCAAGGCCGCCTTCTCGAAACGGTGGCGAGCGGGGTCTCGGACATCTCCGATGGGCTGCGCGACCGTAGCCTGTCATCGATCCTCGAACAGGCAGAGAGCTTTGCCCGGCGCAACCCCGGCGCCTTCGTCGCCGGCGCGGCCATCGCCGGTTTCGCGCTGGCGCGCTTCGCCCGCGCCTCGGGGAAGCCGCGCGAGGACGATGGTGGAACCACGCGCGAAACGGGAAACATCCTCGCCGCCGAACAGCGCAGGGTTCAGTCCGAGCGTCCGATGCCTGAGGTTCCGTCGTGAAGGCCGATCCCCAGACCAAACCGACCAGCACGCTGGTGACGGATCTTCTGAACCACCTATCGAGCCTTCTGCGCGGAGAGGTCGCCTTGGCCCGCGCCGAGGTGGAGGAGAACATCCGTGCGGCTGGCGTCGGCATCGGCCTCGTCATCGCGGCAGTGGTGATCGCGCTCACCGCGCTCAACGTCCTCTCGGCGGCACTTGTCGCCGGGATCACCGAACTGGGCGTTCCGGCGGGCTGGGCTGCGCTCGGCGTCGGATCCGCCTTCGGTGTCATCGCTCTCGGCCTCGCGCTGAAAGGTGCCGACGCGCTGAAACCCTCAAGCCTAGCGCCGGTCCGGACCGTGCGGAACGTGCGGCGCGATGCTCAAACCCTCAAGGAGATCGTGACAAATGACATATCGGAGTGACACCGACACCATCGAAGCCGGGATCGAACGCGACCGCAGCTCGCTCGCCTCCACGATCGGCGAGCTGCAGGAACGGGTCTCGGTCGAGCATCTGGCGCAGGAGGCGCTCGGCCTCGTGAAGAGCAATGCCGCCGCCTATACCCGCTCCATCGACAGCGCCATTCGAGCCAATCCAATGGCGCTGGCGCTGACCGCGGTCGGCATCGCCTGGCTCGTGTTCGGCGGCAAGAAGACGGACGACGCGCGGACGCCCAAGTCCATTGACCGCTGGGATGACGAGCGCCGCAGGGCGCTTCCCCAACCTGGCACGGACCCCGCCATGGTGCACCCGCTGCCGGAACCGGACCGGGCGGGTGACAGCGACTGGTCGGACGACGTCGATACCATGCGCGACCGCGCCAGCGCCAAGCTGCGCGCCATCGAGGAGGATGCCCGCCGCCATGCCAGCGCGATCGGCGAAGGCATTTCCGAAGGCCTCGGCAAGGCGCGCGACTTCGCGGCCGAGCGCGGCTCGGTGCTGAGCGATTTCGCCGAGGACATGAAGGTCGGGTTCCGCAAGGGTCTCGACGATCTCTCCGAGGCGGGGCGGGAACGCATCGTCGCGGCGCGCGAACAAGCCTATGCCGCGCGGATTCGCGCCGGGAGCCTGGCGCGAGGCGGCACCCGCGAAGCGAGCCGCCTGATCGAAGACCATCCGTTGGTCGCCGGCGTGGTGGCGCTTGCCGCCGGCGCGGCCTTCGCGGCCGCGCTGCCCCGCACCCGCGTCGAGGACCGCGCCTTCGGCGCCGAGAGCGACCGGCTGATGCACGAGACCAACCGGCTCTTGCGGCAGGAGCGCGCGCGGATCGGCCGCGCGGCGTCGGGCGTCGCGGAGGAATTAAAGGACTCCGCCCGCGACGCGGCCATGGCGGTCTCGGATGAAGTGAAGGAGGCGAGCCGCACCGCCGCGTCCGCGGTGTCCCAGAAGGTCGCCGACACCACCGAGGCAATCAAGGACTGCGCCGCCAAGGAGGCCGGGTCGGCGCCCTCCTCCAAGGCAAGGGCCACGGCCGGCGGTCAGGGCAGCAAGTACACGACCGGCTGAAGAACGTTACGGGCGGGCGGCAGCGGCCGGCCGCCCGTCCGCAAACGTGTCGGCCGGATTGCGCGGGTCCGCCACAATGGCGGGTTGAGGCGGCTGACTCCGAGGCCGCCTCGCTGCTCATAGAAAACGACAGGAGATCGCCGTGGAGCCAATCCGCATCCTCACCGAACAGGTCCAGCAACTCGCAACCCAGGTCGTGGCGCTCGCCCCCAATTTCCTGGCGGCGGCGGTCGTCCTCGTCCTCACCTTCATCGTCGCCCGCTTCGCGAGCCTCATCGCCCGCAAGATCCTCGGCCGCTCCGGCGCGCGCCCGTCGCTTCTGAGCGCCGTCGGGACGCTCGTCCGCCTGGCGATCTGGATCGTCGGCCTCCTTGTCGCCGCGACCATCGTCTTCCCGAACCTGACACCGACCAAGCTGGTCGCCGGCCTCGGCATCGGCTCGATCGCGGTCGGCCTCGCCTTCAAGGACACGTTCGAGAACTTCCTCGCCGGGTTCCTGATCCTCCTGCGCAAGCCGATGCGGATCGGCGACGACATCGAATGCGAGGGATTGAGCGGCAAGGTCGAGAGCATCTCTATCCGCGACACGTTCCTGCGCAAGCGGTCTGGGGAGCTGGTGATCGTGCCGAACAGCTATCTCTTCAAGAACCCGGTCGAGATCCTGACCGATCGGGAGCTGCGCCGGATTTCCCTCGTCGTCGGGGTTGCTTATGGCGAGGATGCCGCAAAGGCGCGGTCGGTGATCGAGAAGGCCGTCGCGTCGATCGAGCGCATCGACGGAGAGAAGCCGCCCCAGGTCTTCGCGCGCGAGTTCAACTCCTCTTCGATCGACTTCCTGGTGCGCTGGTGGACCAAGAGCGCCCCGCCCGACGAGCATGCTTCGCGCAGCGAGGCGGTCATCGCGATCAAGGCCGCGCTGGATGAGGCGGGAATCGAGATCCCGTTCCCCTACCGCACGCTGACCTTCGCTGAGCCGCTGCCCCTCGAGGGCATTCCGGCGCCGCGGAAGGAATCTGCCGCATAGGCTGGCTGCCACGGTCGTGGCCGTGCTGGATGGAGTCGGAAAATCGGGCGAGCGGGAGGAAGGAAGCAGCCGATGGAGATCACGTTTGACTATCCAGATCTTTTCGAGTCCTGCCTCAGGCTCGTCGTTGCGGTCGCTGCCGGGGCGGTGCTTGGCCTCGACCGGGAACTGCGCCACCGCAAGGTCGGCATCCGCACCTACATGCTCGTGGCTCTAGGCGCCGCGGGGTTCACGCTGATCACGATGAAGATGGCCGGCGTGGCCGCGGCCGAGGGGGTTGGCGCCGATCCGACGCGGATCGTGCAGGGGCTAGTCGGCGCGATCGGGTTTCTTGGCGCGGGCGCGATCATCCAGGGCGACAGGCGTGTCGGCGGGATGGCGACGGCTGCGAGCCTCTGGGTCGCGGGCGCGGTCGGGATGGCCTCGGGGCTCGGCTACTACGCCCATGCGGCGGCGATCGCCGTGATCAGCGGTGCGATCCTTTCCATGAGCCACCTCATGCAACATCGCGGCGCCGAGGACCGCCCGGATATCGAGTGAGAGGATCGGAGCGGAGCCGCGGGCGCGGGGGGGGGGGG
>JBFKAV010000070.1:0-17805 GCA_041621405.1 Paracoccaceae bacterium | reverse complement strand
CACGAGGCGGCCGTCCTTCTCGTCGAGCCGGACCAGCATCGGCATGTCGGAATACTTGCGGCAGTACTCCTCGAAATACTCAGCCTGCCGGTCGAGGTGGAACTCGCGCAGGATCACGTGGCCCATGGCCATCGCCAGCGCGGCGTCGGTGCCCTGCTTCACGTTGAGCCAGATGTCGCCGAACTTGGCGGCCTCGGAGTAGTCGGGGCAGACCACCGCGGACTTGGTGCCGCGATAGCGCGCCTCGGTGTAGAAGTGCGCGTCCGGCGTTCGGGTCTGGGGCACGTTCGAGCCCCAGAGGATCAGGTAGCCGGCATTGTACCAGTCGGCCGATTCCGGCACGTCGGTCTGTTCGCCCCAGGTCATCGGCGAGGCCGGCGGCAGGTCGCAGTACCAGTCGTAGAACGACATGCAGACCCCGCCGAGGAGCGACAGGTAGCGCGAGCCGGCGGCGTAGGAGATCATCGACATCGCCGGGATCGGCGAGAAGCCGATCACCCGGTCCGGGCCGTAGGTGCGGGTGGTGTAGGCGTTGGCGGCGGCGATCAGCTCGGTCGCCTCGTCCCAGGAGGCGCGGACGAAGCCGCCCCTGCCGCGCTTCTCGACGTAGGAGGCGCGGAGGATCGGGTCATCCTGGATCGCCGCCCAGGCCTCGACCGGCGATTTCGTCTTGCGCATCTCGCGCCAGACCTTCATCAGCCGGCCGCGCACCAGCGGGGTCTTCACCCGGTTCGCCGAGTAGAGGTACCAGCTGTAGGAGGCGCCCCGGGCGCAGCCCCGCGGCTCGTGGTTCGGCAGGTCGGGGCGGGTGCGGGGATAGTCGGTCTGCTGGGTCTCCCAGGTGACGATCCCGGACTTCACGTAGATCTTCCACGAGCACGAGCCGGTGCAGTTCACGCCGTGGGTCGAGCGCACGACCTTGTCGTGGCGCCAGCGGTTCCGGTAGGTCTCCTCCCAGCCGCGATCCTCGCGGGTGACCTGGCCGAGGCCGTTCGAGAACTGCTCCAGCTCCCTGGACTGGAGGAAGTTCAGTCGATCGAGCAGATGGCTCATGACGTTTCCTTTCTCATTGCGCCGGCTGGGCGGGCTGGGCGGCCGGCGCCGGGGCGCCAGCGCGCTCGAGTTCGTGGAGCAGCCCGTCGCGGCGGGTGTAGTAGAACCAGGTCAGCACGAGGCAGATCGCGTAGAAGATCAGGAAGCCCCAGAGCGCCAGGAACGGCCCGCCGGTCATCGCGATCGAGGTGCCGTAGGCCTTCGGGATGAAGAACGCGCCGTAGGCCGCGATCGCGCTGGTGAAGGCGATGATCGCCGCGCTCTCGCGCTCGGCCTGGCGGCGGGTCGCCGTGGGGTCGAGCTCGGGCATCAGCCGCGGGACCTCGCGGCCCATGATCGCGGGGATCATCTGGAAGGTCGAGGCGTTGCCGACGCCGGTCAGGAAGAACAGCGCCATGAAGCAGGCGAAGAAGCCCACGAAGCTGCCCCCCGTGCCGTCCGACGGCAGGAAGGTGATCACGCCGAACACCGCCACAATCATCCCGGCGAAGACCCAGAAGGTCACCCGCCCGCCGCCGTACTTGTCGCTGACCCAGCCCGTCGCCGCGCGGGAGAGCGCGCCGACCAGCGGGCCGAGGAAGACGTAGTTCAGGGCGTTCACCTCGGGGAACATCAGCTTTGTCAGGAGCGGGAAGCCCGCCGAGTAGCCGATGAAACTGCCGAAGGTGCCGGTGTAGAGGATGCACATGATCCAGTTGTGGAAGCGGGTGAAGATGATCGCCTGGTCGCGGAAGCTGGCCTTGGCCTCGGCGATGTCGTTCATCCCCAGCCAGGCCGCGGCCGTGGCGGCGATGATGAACGGCACCCAGACGAAGCCCGCGTTCTGCATCCAGAGCTCGCCGCCGTCGCTGAGGCTCTGGGGCGAGCCGCCCATCGCCCCGAACACGCCGGCGGTGATCACGATCGGCACCAGGAACTGCATCACGGAGACGCCGAGGTTGCCGAGCCCGGCGTTCAGCGCGAGCGCGTTGCCCTTCTCGGCCTTCGGGAAGAAGTAGGCGATGTTGGCCATCGAGGAGGCGAAGTTGCCGCCGCCGAGTCCGCAGAGCAGCGCCAGCACGATGAAGATCAGGTACGGCGTCTCCGGGTTCTGCACCGCGTAGCCGATGCCGAGCGCGGGAAGGAGCAGCGAGGCGGTGGAGACCGTGGTCCAGAGCCGGCCGCCGAAGATCGGCACCATGAAGCTGTAGAAGATGCGCAAGGTCGCGCCCGACAGCCCCGGCAGCGCCGCCAGCCAGAAGAGCTGGCTCGGGTTGAAGTCGAAGCCGATGGCGGGAAGCCGCGCCACGACCATCGACCACACCATCCAGACCGAGAACGCCAGCAGGAGCGCCGGGATCGAGATCCAGAGGTTGCGCCGCGCCGTGGCCCGGCCCTTGTCGGCCCAGAACGCCTTGTCCTCCGGCCGCCAGTCCTCGAGCACGCGTGGCATCATCGTGCGGCCCGGAAGGTGGATCGGCTGCATCTCGGGCAGTTCGGGCAGCTTATCGAGTTCCACGCCGTGAGCGGCCCGCTCCATCGCGCGGATCGACAGGTGCATCCAGACAAGCGCGATCGCGACGAGGCTGAAGAGCAGCGCGAAGCAGCTGGTGTAGATGCCGGTGAGGTCCAGGAGCGCGCCGAACATGATCGGCAGAACGAAGCCGCCGAGGCCGCCGATCATGCCGACGAGCCCGCCGACGGCGCCCACGTGCTTTGGATAGTAGACCGGGATGTGCTTGTAGACCGCGGCCTTGCCGAGGCTCATGAAGAAGCCAAGGACGAACAGCGTGATGACGAACGGCCAGAGCTTCATCTCGGTCGAGAAGGTGATCAGCCCGTCCTTGCCGCGGATCACGTATTCCGTGGGCGGGTAGGACAGCATGAAGAGAAGGATCAGGCTGAAGCCGAAGGTCCAGTACATCACCGACCGAGCGCCGAAGCGGTCGGAGAGGTGGCCGCCGTAGGCGCGGAACAGCGAGGCCGAGAGCGAGAAGGCCGCGGCCGACATGCCGGCGGTCTTCACGTCTACGCCGTAGACGTCGATCAGGTAGTGCGGCATCCACAGGGCCAGCGCCACGAAGGCGCCGAAGACGAAGAAGTAGTAGAGCGAGAAGCGCCAGACCTGCAGGTTCTTCAGGGGCGCGAACTGCTGCGCCAGGCTCGGCGGCTTGACGCCCGAGGTGCGCCGCGCGACCATCTCGGGGTCGTCCTTGGCAAGGAAGAAGAAGACCACGCCCATTAGGATGATCGCCACGGCCCAGACCTGCGCCACCCCCTGCCAGCCATAGGCCACCATCACGAAGGGGGCGATGAACTTGGTGACCGCGGCGCCCACGTTGCCGGCGCCGAAGATGCCGAGCGCGGTGCCCTGCTTCGCGGTCGGGTACCAGCGCGAGACGTAGGCCACGCCGATGATGAACGAGCCGCCGGCGAGCCCGATGCCGAGCGCGGCGACGAGATACATCGTGTAGGTGGAGGCGAAGGTCAGCATCCAGGTGGCGATGCCGGTCAGGATCATCTGCAGCGAGAAGACGATCTTGCCGCCCCAGCGCTCGGTCCAGACGCCGAGGAACAGCCGGGTAAGCGACCCGGTCAGGATCGGCGTCGCGACCAGCAGGCCGAACTGCGATTCGTTGAGCCCGAGTTCGCCTTTGATCGCCACGCCGATGATCGAGAAGATCGTCCAGACGGCGAAGCAGACGGTGAACGCGACGGTGCTGAGGCCCAGCGCGCGGTTCTGCTCGGCGCGGCTCACACCTTCCAGTGCAGTCATGGGGAATCCCTCCGTTTCGCGAAACCCCGATGCACGACCGGGTCCGCGTTCGCGGCCGAAGGAACAGCGGAGGCGTCGCGGAGGGATTGATCGAGATCAAATCTGCCGCCGCTCGCGTGCGAAAAAAGCGGACAGGCAAATTTGTCTGGAGACGCGGTTGAGCTGAGTCGCGTGCTCGCTTGAAGAATGCAATCCGAGGCTTGACAGATGTCAAGGATCGGACCCAGCCTGAACTGGCAACAGATGGGGATGCTGCCAGATGAAGGAGGCAAGCGTGGAAGTCCGATCGCTCGCGCTCTTCGCCGACATGTCGGAGGCGAACTTCGCGGCGCTGTTGCGGGGGGCCTATATCCAGACCTTCCCGCCGCAGGTGGAGCTGATCCGCGAGGGCGATCCTTCCGATTTCCTGCACGTCGTCGTTTCGGGCTCGGTCGAGCTCTTCGCCGCGTGGAACCGCCGCGAGACGGTGATGGGAACGGTGGGCCCGGTCTCGACCTTCATCCTGGCCGCGACGATTCGCGACGCGCCTTACCTCATGTCGGCCCGGACGCTCGAGCGGAGCCGGATCGTGCTCCTCCCCTCGACCGATGTGCGCAGGGTATTCGACGAGGATGCGGGCTTCGCCCGGGCGGTGGTGGTCGAGCTCGCCCTGGCCTACCGCACCGTGGTCAAGACCGCCAAGGACCTCAAGCTCAGGACCTCGATCGAGCGGCTGGCCAACTACCTCTTGCGCGAACGGCAGACCCTCGGCGGCGCCGACCAGTTCGAGCTGACGCTGGAGAAGCGGCGCCTTGCCTCGCTTCTCGGCATGACCCCGGAGAACCTGTCGCGGGCGATCCGGGCGTTGCAGCCCTACGGCGTCGAGATCGCTGGTCCGGCGGTGACGATCACTAAGCTCGCCGATCTCGAGCGGCTGGCCAAGCCCAACGCGCTAATCGACGACCTATCCACTTGAGCTGGCGCATTGACCGGCGACCCTTGACCCGACCAGGTGGACCGGCGCCGGACTCCTTCCAGCCGGCTTTCCCGGTGCATGCGACGGTCCGGTGCGGGCCAAGAAAGGCCTAAGAAAACTTGAGCTTGGGGCCGCGCGACAGTAACGTTCGCTGATCCAAAGACGCGGCGGAGCGGTTCCATTTCCTGACTCCGGTGCACCCTGTCGCAATCAGGCGACTGGCAACAACACAGGGAGAAGAAGATGAATCGAACGATCCTAGCGACGGCCTGCGCCTTCGCGCTCTCGGCCGGCACGGCCTGGGCACAGACGCTGGTCTATTGCTCCGAGGCCTCGCCGGAAGGCTTCGACCCGGCGCTCTACACGTCGGGCACCACCTTCGATGCCTCCTCGCACACGGTCTACAACCAGCTCGTGGAGTTCGTGACCGGCAGCACCGAGGTGCGCCCGGGCCTGGCCGAGAGCTGGGAGGTGTCGGATGACGGCCTGACCTACACCTTCAAGCTGCGGTCCGGCGTCAAGGTGCACTCAAACGACATGTTCACGCCGACGCGGGACTTCAACGCCGACGACGTGGTCTACACCTTCGAGCGGCAGCTCAATCCCGAGCATCCCTATCACACCGTCTCCGGCGGCACCTGGGAGTACTTCCAGGGCATGGGGATGCCGGATCTGCTCGCCTCCGTCGAGAAGGTCGACGACATGACCGTGCGCTTCAACCTGAAGCATCCGGAGGCGCCGTTCCTGTCGAACATGGCGATGGACTTCGCCTCGATCCTGTCGGCGGAGTATGCCGACGCGATGCTGACGGCGGGCACGCCCGAGATGGTGAACCAGAGGCCGATCGGCACCGGGCCGTTCACATTCGTCGACTACCAGACCGACGCGGTGATCCGCTACGCCAGGAACGCGGACTACTGGGAAGAGGGGCTGCCGAAGGTCGACAGCCTGGTCTTCGCGATCACGCCCGACGCCAGCGTCCGCTACCAAAGGCTGCAGGCGGGCGAGTGCCAGATCATGCCCTATCCGGCCCCGGCCGACATCCAGGCGATGAAGGACGACCCGAACATCAACGTGATGGAGCAGGAGGGGCTGAACGTCGGCTACCTCGCCTACAACACGACGGTGCCGCCCTTCGACAACGCCAATGTCCGCAAGGCGCTGAACATGGCGATCGACAAGGACGCGATCATCGACGTCGTGTTCCAGGGCTCGGGCCAGCGGGCGAAGAACCCGATCCCGCCGACCATGTGGTCCTACAACGACGCCGTGGAGGACGACGCCTACGATCCGGCGAAGGCGCGGGAGATGCTCGCAGCCGAAGGCGTCGAGAACCTCTCGATGAAGGTCTGGGCGATGCCGGTGCAGCGGCCCTACAACCCCAATGCGCGCCGCATGGCCGAACTAATCCAGGAGGACTTCGCTGAAATCGGCGTGACCGTGGAGATCGTGTCCTACGAGTGGGGCGAGTACCTGTCGCGCTCGCGCGCGCTCGATCGCGACGGCGCGATCCTGCTCGGCTGGACCGGCGACAACGGCGACCCGGACAACTTCCTGGCGGTGCTGCTCGGCTGCGAGGGCCGCGAGAACTCGAACCGCGCGCAGTGGTGCTACCAGCCGTTCGAGGACCTGATCCAGCAGGCGAAGATCACCTCGGACCAGGCCGAGCGCACGCGGCTCTACGAGGAGGCGCAGTTGATCTTCAAGGAGCAGGCGCCCTGGGCCACGATCGCGCATTCGGTTGTGTTCATGCCGATGCGCCCCGAGGTCGAAGGCTACGTGGTGCACCCGCTCGGCGGGCACATCTTCGACGAGGTGAGCCTCCGCTAGACCCTTGCACCACCCGGGGCGCGGCGATCGTCGCGCCCCTTTCGCCCGACTGGACAGAATGCAGGATCGCTACAGCGAGTTCAGGGCCCTGGCCCGGCGCCTCGGGGTCGGGGCCGTTGCGCTGGTGCCGGGGCCCAACTTCACGCGGCTGATGCGGAAGTCGTTCCACTCGCACGAGCGGCCGCTCGTGCTGGTGATCCCGGCCGAGGCGCCGTGCGCTGCCCTGGTGCCGAATCTCGAACTCGGCTCCTGGGCGCTCGTCGGCTTTGAGGGCGAGGTCTTCGACTGGCGTGACCAGGACGGCTACGGCGCAGCCTTCGCCGCGCTCGCCCGCCACCTGCCGCTGCGGAGCCTGGCGGTCGAGGGGCAGGTGATGCGGGTCTTCGTCCATCACGCGCTCGCCGCGGCCTATCCCGGGATCGAGATCGTCGATGCCGAGCGCGAGATCTCCCGGCTTCGGATCCGCAAGTCGGACGACGAGATCGCAGCGCTGGAACGCGCCATCGCGATCTCGGAGGCCGCCCTGGAAGCGACGCTCGCCGAGACCCGTGCGGGCGAGACCGAGAAGGCGGTGGAGCGCCGGCTGCTCGAGGCGCTTTTCGCCAACGGTGCGGAGGATCTGGCTTTCGGCCCGATTGTCGCCGCCGGCGACAACTCGGCGCGCCCGCACGCCTCGGCCCGGTCGGACTACCGTATTGCCGCGGGCGATGCGCTGCTCCTGGATTTCGGCGCCCGCTGGGGCGGGCTCGCGGCCGACATCACCCGCACGGTCTTCGTCGGCCATGCCAGCGACGAGGCAAGGGCCGTCTACGACACCGTGCTGCGGGCCAACGCGGCGGGCCACGAGGCGACCCGGCCGGGCGCCACCGCGCACGAGGTGGACGACGCGGTGATCTCCGTGCTCGAGGCCTCGCCATTCGCCGGCCGCATCCGCACCAAGACCGGCCACGGGCTCGGCCGCGAGGTGCACGAGGCGCCCTACATCATGCGCGGCAATCCCGAGGTGCTGGAGCCGGGCATGGTCTTCACCAACGAGCCCGGGCTCTACGAGATCGGCAACTTCGGGGTGCGCATCGAGGACGACGTGCTGGTCACCGCGGAGGGATCGCGCAGCCTGACCACGTTCCAGAAAGAGCTGCGGGTGATCGGCTGATGCTGCGCTATTTCCTCGCCCGGCTCCTGACCTTCGTGCCGACGTTCCTCGGCGTCACCATCATCTCGTTTTCCTTCATCCGCGTCCTGCCCGGCGACCCGATCATCGTGATGGCCGGAGAGCGCGGGCTGACCGAGGAGCGCTACCAGGAGCTTGTCCGGCGCTTCGGCTTCGATAAGCCGCTCTGGCAGCAGTTCTGGGAATACCTCTCCGGCGTCCTGCAGGGCGACCTCGGCAACAGCTTCGTCACCAACCGACCGGTCTGGAACGAGTTCTTCACGCTATTTCCGGCGACGCTCGAGCTTTCGCTCTGCGCGATCATCTTCGCAACGCTCCTGGGCCTGCCCGCCGGCGTGATCGCCGCGGTGTACCGCGGCAAGCTCTTCGACCGGGCGCTGATGTCGGGGGCCCTGGTCGGCTACTCGATGCCGATCTTCTGGTGGGCCCTGCTGCTGATCATCGTGTTCTCGGGGCAGCTCGGCTGGACCCCGGTCTCGGGGCGGATCGCGCTCTTCTACTTCTTTCCCGACGTGACCGGCCTGATGCTGGTCGACTCGCTCCTCTCGGGCCAGGAGGGGGCCTTCGCATCGGCGGTCTGGCACCTGATCCTGCCGACCATCGTCTTGGGAACGATTCCATTGGCTGTCATCGCGCGGCAGACGCGCTCGGCGATGCTCGAGGTCCTGGGCGAGGACTACATCCGCACCGCGCGCGCCAAGGGACTGCACCCGATCCGCGTGAACGGGCTGCACGCCCTGCGCAATGCGCTCATTCCGGTGGTCACGGTGATCGGGCTCTCGGTCGGCACGTTGCTCGCCGGCGCGATCCTGACCGAGACGATCTTCTCCTGGCCGGGGATCGGCAAGTGGATGGTCGATTCGATCTTCCGGCGCGACTATCCTGTGGTGCAGGGCGGGCTGCTCATGATCGCGCTCATGGTGATGATCGTGAACCTGACGGTCGATCTGCTCTACGGCCTGATCAACCCGAAGATCAGGAAGCGCGGATGAGCGGCGCCGCGGAGGAGATCGCCCAGACTGCCCGGCCCCGGCGCCCGGGCCGGCTGCGCGATTTCTGGACCTATTTCCGCGAGAACCGCGGCGCCGTCTTCGGGCTCTGGGTCTTCGCCGCCTTCGTCCTGATCGCGGTTCTCGCCGACGTCCTCGCCCCCTACGATCCCACCGCCCAGTTCCGTCGTGCCACGCTGCAACCGCCGGTCTGGCAGGATGGCGGCAGCTGGGCCTTTCCGCTCGGGACCGACGCCCTGGGACGCGACATGCTCTCGCGGCTGCTGCACGGCGCTCGGTTCTCGTTCTTCGTCGGCGTCGTGGTCGTGGTCGTGTCGGCGTCCGGGGGCATCCTGGTCGGCCTGATCGCGGGCTTCGCGCCGAAGTGGCTCGACACGATCATCATGCGGCTGATGGACATCATCCTTGCCTTCCCCTCGCTCCTGCTCGCGCTGGTGCTGGTCGCGATCCTCGGGCCATCGCTGGTCAACGCGATGATCGCAATCGCGCTGGTGCTGCAGCCGCACTACGTCCGGCTGACCCGCGCCTCGGTCCTGAACGAACGCTCCAAGGACTACGTGATCGCGGCCCGCGTGGCGGGCGCGAAATGGCCGCGTCTGATGTTCGTGACGGTGCTGCCGAACTGCCTGGCGCCGATCATCGTGCAGGCGGCGCTGTCGTTCTCCACCGCGATCCTCGACGCGGCCGCGCTGGGCTTCCTCGGTATGGGCGCGCAGCCGCCGACGCCGGAATGGGGCACGATGCTGGCCGACGCGCGCGAGTTCCTGCTCCGCGCCTGGTGGGTGGTGACGTTGCCGGGCCTCTGCATCCTCGTCACCGTGCTCGCGATCAACCTGATGGGCGACGGGCTGCGCGACGCGCTCGATCCCAAGCTGAGGAGGAGCTGACCGGTGCCGCTGCTCACCGTGCGCAACCTCTCGGTCGAATTCCAGACCGCCGCCGGCCCGCTCCGCGCCGTGGACGGTGTCGATATCGAGGTTGAGCGGGGCGAGATCCTCGCCATCGTGGGCGAGAGCGGATCGGGCAAGTCGGTGGCGATGCTGGCGGTCATGGGCCTCCTGCCATGGACGGCGACGATCACCGCCGACGAGATGCTGTTCGAGGGCACCGACCTGCGCCGGCTGGAGCCGAAGGCGCGGCGGCAGATCATCGGCAAGGACATCGCGATGATCTTCCAGGAGCCGATGTCGTCCCTGAACCCCTGCTTCACCGTGGGCATGCAGATCCGCGAAGCGCTGCGCCAGCACACGGAGCTTACGCGGACCGAGCGTCAGGGCCGCGCGGTCGAGCTTTTCGACATGGTCGGGATCCCGGACCCGGAGCAGCGGCTCGGCACCTTTCCACATCAGCTTTCGGGCGGGATGAACCAGCGGGCGATGATCGCCATGGCCATCGCCTGCCGGCCGCGGCTCCTGATCGCCGACGAGCCCACGACGGCGCTCGACGTCACCATCCAGGCCCAGATCCTCGACCTTCTGACAGGCCTGCAGAAGGACACCGGCATGGGCCTCATCCTGATCACCCACGACATGGGCGTGGTCGCCGAGACCGCCGAGCGGGTGGTGGTGCAATACGCGGGCCAGAAGGTCGAGGACCAGCCCGTGGTCGAGCTGTTCCGGCGGCCGCACCATCCCTACACTGCGGCGCTGCTCGCGGCGCTGCCCGAGCGCGCAACCGAACGGCGGTTGCCGACGATCCCCGGCGTCGTTCCCGGGCTGCACGACCGCCCCGTCGGGTGCCTCTTCTCGCCGCGCTGCGGCTTCGCCGACGAAAGGTGCCGGCGTGAGCCGCCGCCGATGCAGACGCCGGCGCTCGGCTTCGCCCGCTGCCACTACCCGCTGGCCGAGGCGGCCGAGGAGACCGCGTCGTGACGGCGCCGGTGATCGCCGCGCGGGATCTCAGCCGCGACTACCTCGTCGGCGGCGGCCTGTTCGCCGCGCCGAAGGTGGTCCACGCCGTCGCCGAAGTGTCGTTCTCGATCGCCGCCGGCAGGACGCTGGCCGTCGTCGGCGAGTCCGGCTGCGGCAAGTCCACCCTCGCGCGGATGGTGACGATGATCGAGGAGCCGACGGGCGGCAGCTTCCAGATCGCCGGCGTCGAGGTGGTTCCCGCCCGCTGGGACGAGCTGCGCACCGACGTGCAGATCGTGTTCCAGGACCCCTACGGCTCGCTCAACCTCCGGCAACGGGTGGGCACGATTCTGGAGGAGCCCCTGAAAATCAACCGGCGCGATCTCGGGCCCGAGGAGCGGCGCCGGCGGGCGCTCGACATGATGCGCCTGGTCGGCCTGCGCGAGGAGCATTACGAGCGCTATCCGCACATGTTCTCGGGCGGGCAGCGGCAGCGAATCGCGGTGGCGCGCGCACTGATGCTCGAGCCGAAGCTCCTGGTTCTCGACGAGCCGGTCTCGGCCCTCGACCTGTCAATCCAGAGCCAGATCCTGAACCTGCTTCTCGACCTGCAGGAGCGGCTCGGCCTGGCCTACCTGTTCATTTCCCACGACCTCTCCGTGGTGCGCCACGTCGCCGACGAGGTGGCGGTGATGTATCTCGGCCGCGTCGTCGAGGCGGGCACGAAGGAGCGCGTCTTCGGCGCGCCCCGGCACCCCTATACCAAGGCGCTCCTGTCGGCGACGCCGTCGGTCGACCCGACCGCGAAGCGCAGCCGGATCAGGCTGACGGGCGAGCTTCCCTCGCCGCTGTCGGTGCCGCCGGGTTGCGCCTTCGCACCACGCTGCTGGAAGGCCGAGAAGCTGTGCCGAGCCCGCCGGCCGGACCTGGAGGGAGCCCCGCACGCCGCCGCCTGCCATTTCCCGGAAACCCCGGGCTAGGCAGGTCGGAGCTCGCCGCCCGCGTTTCCGGGAGAGCGCACAGGCGCCGCACCCGGAGGACCCGGGCGCGGTGCCGATGATCGGCTCAGCTGGCCGCGACGGCGCGCTTGGCCATCACCTTGATCAGGTTCGCGCGATATTCGGCGTCGCCGTGGATGTCTGACATCAGCCCTTCGGCCGAGACTTCGATTCCATCGACGGCGTCGGCCGACCAGTCGGCGGTGAGGGCGGCCTCGAGCCCCGCATGGCGGAACACCCCGCTCTCGCCGGCGCCGGTGACGGCCACGCGCACACTTCCGGCGGTCTTGGCGACGAACACGCCGACCAGGGCGAAGCGCGAGGCGGGATGGCGGAACTTCGCATAGCCCGCACGCTCGGCCGCCGGGAAGCGGACGGCGATGATGATCTCGTCGTCGTCCAGCGCCGTGTCGAACAAGCCCCGGAAGTAGTCGTCGGCACCGATCTCGCGCTTAGAGGTGTTGACGGTCGCACCCATCGCCAGCACCGCGGCCGGATAGTCCGCCGCCGGATCGTTGTTGGCCAGCGACCCGCCGATCGTGCCCGCGTTGCGTACCTGCGGATCGCCGATGCCGGCCGCCAGGCCCTCCAGCGCCGCGGGAACCTTGCCGCTCGCCGCGACCTCGGCATGGGTGGTGGTTGCGCCGATGGTCACCGCGCCGCCGGCGGAGGTGATCCCCCTCAGCCCCAGGCCACGCACGTCGACGAGGTCGCTCGGGGCCGCGAGGTGCTGCTTCATGGTCGTCAGCAGCGTCTGCCCCCCGGCCAGAATCGCGGCGTCCTCGCCGCCGGTCAGAAGCGCCACGGCGTCGGCCACGGAGGAAGGCTTGTGATACTTCGTGGGATACATTGCGTCGTCCTCCCTACTGGGCCGCCTGGATGGCCTTCCACACCGCCTGCGGCGTTGCGGGCATGGCCAGGTCGTTGTTGCCGATGGCATCGGTGATGGCGTTGATCACGGCGGGCGGCGAGCCGATCGCCCCCGCTTCGCCGCATCCCTTCATCCCCAGGGGGTTGTTCGGGCAGACGGTGCTCGTGTGGTGAACGCCGTAGGACGGCACGTCGTCGGCGCGCGGCATGGCGTAGTCCATGTAGGAGCCGGTGATAAGCTGCCCGGCGTCGTCGTAGACCACCTGCTCCAGAATCGCCTGGCCGATGCCCTGGGTGATCCCGCCCTGCACCTGCCCCTCGACGACCGTCGGGTTGATGAGGGTGCCGAAATCGTCCGATGCCGTGAACTGGACGATCTCCACCTCGCCGGTCTCGGGGTCGACCTCGACCTCGCAGATGTAGGTGCCTGCCGGGAAGGTGAAGTTGGCCGGGTCGTAGAAGGCGCCTTCCTTCAGCCCCGGTTCCATGTCGGGTGGCAGGTTGTGCGCGGTGTAGGCGGCCAGCCCCACCTCGTGCCAGCCCATCGCCTTGTCGGTGCCGGCGACCTTCACCTGGCCGCCCTCGATGACGATGTCGTCCTCGCTGGCCTCCAGCACGTGAGCGGCGATCTTCTTCACCTTGGCCTCGACCTTGTCCATCGCCTTGACGATGGCCGACATCCCGACCGCGCCCGAGCGCGAGCCGTAGGTCCCCATGCCGAACTGGACCTTGTCGGTGTCGCCGTGGACGATCGAGACGTTCTCGATCGGCAGGTCGAAACGTTCGGCCACGATCTGCGCGAAGGTGGTCTCGTGGCTCTGGCCGTGGCTGTGGCTGCCGGTCAGGATCTCGATCGTGCCGACCGGATTGACCCGAACCTCGGCCGATTCCCAGAGGCCAACGCCGGAGCCGAGCGACCCGACCGCGGCCGACGGCGCGATGCCGCAGGCCTCGATGTAGGACGAGAAGCCGAGGCCCCTGAGCTTGCCCCTTGCCGCGGCCTCCTTGCGACGGGCGGCGAAGCCGGCGACGTCGGCGGCTTTCAGCGCCTGGTCCAGGTTCGCCTCGAAGTCGCCCACGTCGTAGTTCATGATCACCGGCGTCTGGTGCGGGAACTCGCGGATGAAGTTCGTCCGCCTGAGCTCGGAGGGGCTGACCCCAAGCTCGCGGGCAGCGGTCTCCATCAGCCGCTCGACCAGGAAGCAGGCCTCGGGCCGCCCGGCGCCGCGATAGGCGTCGACCGGCACCGTGTTGGTATAGACCGCCCGCACATTGCAGTGGATGTTCTGAATGTCGTACTGGCCCGACAGCAGGGTCGCATAGAGGTAGGTCGGCACTGCCGACGAGAACAGCGACATGTAGGCGCCGAAGTTGGCGATCGTGTCCACGTCGAAGCCGACGATCCGGTTCTTCGCGTCGAACCCCATTCTCGCCGTGGTGATGTGATCGCGGCCATGGGAGTCGGTGATGAAGGATTCGGCGCGGTGCGCCGTCCATTTCACCGAGCGGTTGGTCTTCATCGAGGCCCAGAGGCAGACGATCTCCTCGGGGTAGATGTAGATCTTGGAGCCGAAGCCGCCGCCGACGTCGGGGGCGATGACCCTCAGCTTGTGTTCCGGCGCGACCTGGTAGAAGGCCGACAGCACCAGCCTGGCGACATGCGGGTTCTGGCTGGTGGTGTAGAGAGTGTAGTGATCCTCGGCCTGGTCGTAGATCGCCACGGCCGAGCGCGGCTCGATCGCGTTGGGCGACAGCCGGTTGTTGGTGAGCGAGATCTCGGTCACGTGCGCGGCGCCCTTCAGCGCGGCGTCGGTCGCGGCCTTGTCGCCCAGCTCCCAGTCGAAGATCAGGTTACCCGGGGCGTTGTCGTGGATCTGCGGCGCGCCCTTGGCCAGCGCCTTGTCGGCGCGGGCGACGGCCGGCAGCTCCTCGTAATCGACGGCGACGGCCTCGGCGGCGATGCGCGCCTTGGCGGCGGTTTCGGCGATGACCACGGCAACGGCGTTGCCGACGAAGCGCACCTTGTCGGTGGCAAGCGCCGACCAGGCGCCCATGTTCATCGGACTGCCGTTCTTTGAGGTGATCGCCCAGCCGCAGATCAGGTTGCCGATCCCGTCGGCGCCGAGCTGCTGGCCGTCGAGGACGTCGATCACGCCGTCCATCGCCAGCGCGGCCGACTTGTCGATGCCCTTCACCTTGGCGTGGGCATGCGGGCTGCGGACGAAGGCGGCATAGGCTTGGTTGTCCACCCGAACGTCGTCGGTGAACTTGCCGCGCCCGGTGATGAAGCGCTTGTCTTCCTTGCGTTTGACGCGGGCTCCGATTCCTGTGCTCATGTCGTCCTCCTCCCGCTCACATTTCGCCGGCGGCCTGGCTCACCGCCTTGACGATGTTCTGGTATCCGGTGCAGCGGCAAATATTCCCCTCCAGCTCGCGCCGGATGTCGGCCTCGGCGAGCGCCTTGCCTGCCGCCTTGTAGCGGTTCACTATGTCGACGCTGGTCATGATCATGCCGGGGGTGCAGAAGCCGCATTGCAGACCGTGGGCGTCGTTGAAGGCTTTCTGCATCGGGTGCAGTTCGCCGTCGGCCAGGCCCTCGATCGTGGTCACCTCGGCCCCTTCGAGCGCCACCGCCAGCGCCGCGCAGGATTTCAGCGCCTTGCCGTCCACGTGCACCACGCAGGCGCCGCACTGGGCGGTGTCGCAGCCCACGTGGGTCCCGGTCAGGCGCAGGTTCTCGCGCAGGAAATCCGACAGGAGCGTCTCGTCTGGAACGTCGCGGCTGACCGCCTTGCCGTTCACCTTCATGGATACTTTCGTCATCGACTCCTCCCTGTGTTCGAATTCCGGCCTCCCGCGCCGTCCGGCCACCGGTTACGAGACCGGCGTGCCGTTTTGGCGCGGGTAGTGCTGGAAGCTGCCGATGGAACGGCCGGAAAAATTTCTGGCGGAGAAACAGAACAGGAGGCCGGCCAGCGCCTTGACCCAGGGCCGCAGGAGAATTTCGTCTCTCTCGCGGGTTGGCAGCACCTCCGCAGCCATTACAGCGAAGCCTCGGCGCTTTCCGGCCAATTCCATCAGCAGATCCCTGCATCGGAATGGCTAGTGACTACGAATGATAAACCTATTCCGCTTTTGCGCAACGGACGCGTTTCGGGACCCCGGTCGATATCCGCGCAGATGCTTCCGAACCTCCTTTCGGCCAGGCGCCAGCGCTTTCGCCAGATCGGCCACGCTGTCGACCGAGTGGCAGGCGAGGAAGGCATCGACATGGGGCATCAGGGTGTGGATGCCACCGGCCTTCGGTTCGAACTCCTCCCACCGGAGCAAGGGGTTGAGCCAGATCAGGCGGCGGCAGGACAGAGCTAGGCGCTCGGCCTCCGCGGCGAGGATCGTCAGGTCGCCGCGCTCCAGCCCGTCGGTGATCAGGAGCACCACCGCGCCCTGTCCTAGGACCCGGCGCGACCAGTCGCGATTGAACCGGTGCAGCGCATCGCCGATCCGGGTGCCGCCCTCCCAGTCGCGCACCTGCTGCCCAAGCGCCGCGAGCGCGCGGTCGATGTCCTTGTGCTGGAGCGCGCGAGAGACATTGGTCAGACGGGTGCCGAAGGTGAAGGCATGAACCCGGCTCCAACCGGAATTCGACGACCAGGTCAGCGCGTGCAGGAAGTGCATCATCATCCGCGAATAGACCGACATCGAGCCGGACACGTCGCAGAGCACCACAAGGTTCGGCGGCCGGGTGCGGGGCGCGCGCATCACCAGCCGGTCGAACTCGCCGCCGCGCCGGAGCGAGCGCCGCAGCATGGCGCGCACGTCCGGACGCCGGCCGCCCGGCCTGGGCGCCATGCGCCGGGAGAGGAGCGGCGGAGCGGGCAGGGCCAGCGCGCGGACCGCTGCCTCGGCGGCCGCGATCTCGGCGGCCGACATCTGCTCGAAATCCTTCGCCCGCAGGGTTTCGTTTCGCGACCAGGTCAGGCGGGCGTCGACCTCGAGCTCCTGCAGCTTGACCGCGCGTTCGGCCGCACCCTCGCCGCCGGCCTCATCGGCCAGAGCCTCGCGCGCACGCCGCTCGGCGGCCTTGGGTGGGCCGCGGCCCGGGGCCAGGGTCTGCAGCACCGGCAGCATGATCTCCATCATCCGCTCGATGTAGTCCGGCGTGCGCCAGAACAGCCGGAACACCTGGTGGAAGGTCTCGAAATGCTCGGGCCGGGTGATCAGCGTCGCGCGCAGCAGGAAGTAGAAATCGTCGCGCCGGGTGAAGCCCGCGACGCTGGCCGCCTCGATCGCGTTGTGCAGCTGCGAGGTTCCCACCCTGATCCCGGAGCGGCGCAAGCTGCGCACGAAATGCGTGATGTTCTCGGCCAGCCGTCCGGCGGGCGGCGCAAGCTCACCCGGCCGCTTCAAGATCGGTCCGCGTCTCTTCCAGGATCCGCGCCGCCTCGGACCCGGCGATCCGGGCGATGTCGTCCTGGTACTTCAGGAGCGCCCCCAGCGTGTTCGTCACCAGCTCGGCCGACAGCGACACCACGTCGAGCGCGATCAGGCAGCGCGCCCAGTCGATCGCCTCGGCCACGCCCGGCTTCTTGAACAGGTCCTCCTCGCGCATGCGGTTGACGAAGGCCACCACCTCGCGCGACAGGGCCTCGGCGCAGTCCGGCACGCGGGCGCGCAGGATCCGCACCTCGGTGTCGAAATCCGGGTAGTCCACCCAGTGATAGAGGCAACGCCGCTTCAGCGCGTCGTGCACCTCGCGGGTGCGGTTCGAGGTCAGCACCACGATTGGCGGCGTCTGCGCCCGGATCGTCCCGATCTCGGGGATCGTCACCTGGTAATCCGACAGCGCCTCGAGGAGGAAGGCCTCGAAAGGCTCGTCGGTGCGGTCGACCTCGTCGATCAAGAGCACCGGCGGGCCTTCGGGGTGCGGCTCCAGCGCCTCGAGGAGCGGCCGGCGGATCAGGAAATCGCCGGTGAAGAGCTCGTCCTGCAGCGCCTGCCGATCGGCCTTCTGGGCGGCCTCGGCGGTGCGGATGGCGATCATCTGCGCCGAGAAGTTCCATTCGTAGATGGCCGAGGACGCGTCCAGCCCTTCGTAGCATTGCAGCCGGATCAGCCGGCGCCCGAGCCCCGCGGCCAACGCCTTGGCGACCTCGGTCTTGCCGACGCCGGCCTCGCCTTCCAGGAACAAGGGCTTGCCCAGTCGCAGTGCCAGGAACGCCACGGTCCCCAGGTCGCGGCCGCAGACGTAATCCTGCGCATCCAGAAGCGCGACGGTTTCGTCAATGCCGGCAGGGATTTGCGACATGGCGCAGT